>JAFPFL010000090.1 GCA_017425545.1 Oscillospiraceae bacterium
GGGGGCGGTCTTGGAGCCCCCTTCACGTTCAATCACCCGCCCGCAGGCGATGGTTTTTGCCGGAATCGGCAAAAACCAAAGGGCTCGTTGCAAAATGATTCATTTTGCAACGAGCCCATTTCCATACCCGGAAAACCTTGCGTGCCGCCCCGGGCAGGGCGGATCATTCCATGAAATAGGTCGCCTCGGAGTCCGCGACGGACAGGGCGAAGGCGAGCGGGAACTTCGCGAGCGCGGAGCCGACGGTGCGGTTATCCTCGTCGCCGGAGAAGCCCATGTGGTAGCGGATCGCGAAGGCCTCGTGGTCGGTCAGCATCATGTAGCGCATGATCATCCAGACGGATTTCTCGCCGTGGCCGAAGGGCAGGGGATCGTCGTAGTTGTAGGTTGGCACCTTCTGCCACACGCCGCGCTCGTCCTTGACGTTGCGGAAGCCGGGCTTGTAGCAGCCGATCTTGCACAGGTCGTGCAGCAGCGAGACGATGGCGACGCTCTCGGGCTGGTAGTCGTCGCCGACGAGCTGGTAGAGCTGCTGGACGCGCGGGCGGTTCAGATAGGCGCGCAGGCAGTCGTAGACGTTGAGGCTGTGCTGGCACAGGCCGCCCGCGACCGCGGAGTGGTAGTGGGCGCTCGCCGGAGCGATAAAGAAATCCGAGGTGAGCAGGAAGTCGAGCAGGGCGTCGGAGCCCTCGCGGTGGATGTACTGGCGGTAGAGCTGAAGAAAGCGTTCTTTGGGATCCATAGACATTCTCCTGTTTTGGTTTTCTACAGTATAGATCATGCGCGGCAGATTTGCAAGGGAAAAGTGCGCCGCCCCGGCGCCGGAAATTCTTCACAAACCGGCGCGGGCGCTTGCGAATGCCGGGGAAATGTGGTAGGATAAGAAAAAACCGAACCGGGGGGTTGCAGCGATGCGTTACGCGTTTGGAGTCGACGTCGGCGGAACGACGGTGAAACTGGGTTTTTTCTCCACAGAGGGGAAGCTTCTGGATAAATGGGAGATCCCGTCGCGGATCGAGAACGGCGGCGCGGCGATCCTGCCCGACATCGCCGAGGCGATCGGCGACTGCCTCGCGCGGCACGGTGCCAGGAAATCCGAGGTCGTCGGGATCGGCATCGGCGTCCCCGGCCCGGTGGACGACGACGGCAGCGTCAACCGCTGCGTCAACCTGAACTGGGGCGTCTTCAACCTGCATGAGGCCCTCGGCGCGCTGACCGGTCTGCGCGTCAAGGCCGGCAACGACGCGAACGTCGCCGCGCTCGGCGAGTATTACGACGGCGGCGGCCGCGGGGCGCGCTCGATGCTGATGGTGACCCTCGGCACCGGCGTCGGCGGCGGCTTCGTCTGGAACGGAAAGATCCTCAACGGCGCCCACGGCGTCGGCTGCGAGATCGGCCACCTGACCGTCGACCGCAGCCCGGACGCTCTCGCCTGCACCTGCGGCAAGCGCGGCTGCGCCGAGCAGTACGCCTCTGCCCGCGCCATCGGCCGGATTGCGCAGAAGAAGCTGCAGTCGGACGACCGCCCGTCCCTGCTTCGGCAGCAGGCGGAGGTCAGCTCCCGCACGGTCTTTGCCTGCGCCGCGCAGGGCGACGCGCTGGCAGGGGAGATCCTCGACGAACTCTACGACGTCCTCGGCCTGACGATCGCGATGGGCTGCTGCATGGTCGACCCTGAGCTGGTCGTCCTCGGCGGCGGCATGTCCAATGCCGGCAAAACACTGCTCGCCGGCGTCGAGCCCCGCTTCCAGCATCACATGTTCCACGCCTGCAAGGGCACCCGCTTCGCCCTCGCCGAGCTTGGCAACGACGCCGGCGTCTGGGGCTGCTTCCGGCTCGCCCTCGGCCTGGAGGCGGAACCGTAAGCAAACCGATCCGCGGCGGCGCGTGCAGAAAAACGCGCCGCCGCGGCTTTCTGCGCGAAGAACCGGCCGGCATTGGAAAAAGACCGGACTGCGGGGCTTGACAAATACCCCTATGGGGTATATAATCATGGGCGAAACGGATACAATGACAGGGGGAACGGCAATGGGAGACTGCTGCAAGAGCTTTCACGGGATCCATGACCACAAGACTCGCACGGACGAGGAGACCAGGAAGCTTCTCAACCGGCTCAGAAGGATCGAGGGTCAGATCCACGGGATCGAAAAAATGGTAGGATCCGGCGCCTACTGCCCGGACATTCTGATGCAGGTCTCTGCGGCAAACTGCGCGCTCAACAGCTTCAGCAAGGAGCTGCTGGCCGCCCATATCCGCGGCTGTGTCGCGGACGACATCCGCGCCGGCAACGACGAGACCATTGAGGAGCTGGTCGCGGTGACGCAGCGCCTGATGAAATAGGAGAGTCACGCATGGAAAAATACATGGTCACCGGCATGAGCTGCGCGGCGTGCCAGGCGCACGTCGAGAAGGCAGTCTCCAAGGTGCCGGGCGTCACGGGCTGCACCGTCAGCCTGCTGACAAATTCAATGACGGTAGAGGGCAGCGCCGCCGAGGCGGAGATCGTCAAGGCGGTCTCGGACGCCGGCTACGGCGCGAAGAAATTCGGCGAAAAAGCCGCGCAGGACGCTTCCGCCCGGCGCGCGGCCGAGGAAGCCGCCCTCGAGGACCGCGAGACGCCGAAAATGGTCCGGCGGCTCATCGCATCCGGCGCGGTCCTGCTCGTTCTGATGTATTTCTCGATGGGCCATATGATGTGGGGCTTCCCGGTCCCGGCTTTTCTGGAAAATCACGTCTGCATGGGTCTGTGGCAGATGCTTCTGTGCGCAGCCGTGCTGATCATCAACCGCAAGTTCTTCATCCAGGGCTTCGGCGCCGTCCTCCACGGCGGCACGAACATGGACACCCTGGTTGCGCTCGGCTCCGGCGCCTCCTTCCTCTACAGCCTGGTCGCCCTCTTTGCAATGGCCTGGGCGATGGGGAAGGGCGACGACGCCGCGGTGCACCGGCTTGCCATGAAGCACATCTGGTTCGAGTCCGCGGCGATGATCCCGACGCTGATCACGATCGGCAAGACCCTGGAGGCTTATTCCAAGGGCCGGACGACGGATGCGCTCAAGAGCCTGATGAAGCTTGCGCCGAAGACCGCCGTCGTCGTGCGCGGCGGCGTCGAGACCGAGGTCCCGGTCGAGGAGGTCCAAATCGGCGATCTCTTCGTCGTGCGTCCGGGCGAGAATCTCCCGGTGGACGGCGTCATCGTCGAGGGCAGCACGGCGGTCAATGAATCCGCCCTGACCGGCGAGAGCATTCCGGTGGACAAGGCCAGGGGCGACCCGGTCTCCGCCGCCACGGTCAACCAGTCCGGCTTCATCCGCTGCCGCGCCACCCGTGTCGGCGAGGATACGACCCTCTCGCAGATAATCCGCATGGTCTCTGACGCCGCGGCGACCAAGGCGCCGATCGCCCGCATCGCGGACAAGGTCTCGGCCGTCTTCGTGCCCGCCGTCATCGGCGTCGCCCTGCTGACCTGCATCGGCTGGCTGATCGCCGGCAGGGATTTCACCTTCGCGCTGACCCGCGCGGTCTCCGTGCTGGTCATCAGCTGCCCCTGCGCCCTCGGCCTTGCCACGCCGGTGGCGATCATGGTCGGCAGCGGCAAGGGCGCAAAGAGCGGCATCCTCTATAAGACCGCCGCCTCGCTCGAGGGTGCGGGCAGAACGCAGATCGCCGTCCTCGACAAGACCGGAACGGTCACGCGGGGCGAGCCCGCCGTGACCGATCTCCTGCCAGCCGACGGCGTTGAGGAAGCAGTCCTGCTTGAGACCGCCTATGCCCTTGAGGCCAAGAGCGAACACCCGCTGGCAAAGGCCGTGGTCGCCTATGCCGGGCAGCGGGGCGGGACCCTGCGTGAGGTTTCGGACTTCCGGGCCCTGCCCGGAAACGGCCTGCGCGCCACGCTGGACGGCGCTGCGGTCTGCGGCGGCAGCCGGAGTTTCGTCTCCGGGATCGCCGCGATCCCGAAGAAGCTTGCCGAGCGGGCGGAGGCGCTCGCCGCGGCAGGGAAGACCCCGCTCTACTTTGCCGAAGACGGCGCCCTGCTCGGCGTCATCGCCGTTGCCGATACGATGAAGGAGGAGAGCCCCGAGGCGATCCGCCAGCTCCGCGGCATGGGCGTGCGCGTCGTCATGCTCACCGGCGACAACGCGCGCACCGCGTCCGCGGTCGGCAAGGCAGCCGGCGTGGACCGGGTGATCGCGGGCGTGCTGCCCGACGGCAAGGAGGCGGTCATCCGCAGCCTCCAGGGCCTCGGCAAGGTCGCCATGGTCGGCGACGGCATCAACGACGCCCCGGCTCTGACCCGGGCCGACAGCGGCGTTGCGATCGGAGCCGGCGCCGACGTTGCGATCGACGCGGCGGACGTGGTCCTCGTCAGGAGCCGCCTGACCGACGTGCCCGCCGCGATCCGCATGAGCCGTGCCACGGTGCGGAACATCCGCCAGAACCTGTTCTGGGCGTTCTTCTACAACGTCATCTGCATCCCGCTGGCCATCGGCCTGTATCAGGTCGTCTTCGGCTGGAGCTTCGAGCTCAAGCCCGTCGTCGGCGCGATCGCGATGAGCTTCTCGTCCGTCACGGTCTGCCTCAACGCCCTGCGCCTGAACCTGTTCCGGACGCACAGCCCGAAGCACGACCGTCCGCTCCGCCATTCGGTCGATCTGGAGCAGTCCGGCCTGTTTGCGGAAACCCATGTAGATCCTGAATCATCAAATTCTGACAATACGGAGGAAACAACAATGACCAAGACCATGAAAATCGAAGGCATGATGTGCCCGCACTGCGAAATGCGGGTGAAGAAGGCGCTCGAGGCGGTTGCCGGCGTGACCGGCGCCGAGGTGAGCCACCAGAAGGGCAGCGCAGTCGTCTCGATGGACGCCGCGATCGGCGACGAGATCCTGCGCAAGACGGTCGAGGACGCCGGCTACAAGGTTCTCGCAGTCGACTGACCGAAAACAAAAAACACACAGCCGCGGCTGCATCTGCAGCCGCGGCTGTGCTTATAATGAATGTATGATGGAGAAACGCGAAAAGCGTTTCTCCGCGTCGTAAAAACGACGCAGCAAAGCCGTAATGCGGCTTTGCCATGCATTCATTGCAATGATATCGGCGAATCATCGCAGATGATTCGTGGTCAAACA
>JAFPFL010000091.1 GCA_017425545.1 Oscillospiraceae bacterium
CCCAGAAATATCTGAAAGGAGCAAGTCTATGACTATTACCGGCGATATCCGCTATGTCGGCGTCAACGACCACCGCATCGATCTGTTTGAGGGCCAGTACGAGGTCCCCAACGGAATGGCCTATAACTCCTACGTCATCATGGACTACAAGACCGCGGTCATGGATACCGTGGACGCCCGCTTCGGCAGGCAGTGGCTCGGCAACGTCGCCGCCGTCCTCGGCAGCCGCAAACCCGACTATCTGGTCGTCCAGCACATGGAGCCGGACCACAGCGCGAACATCGGTCTCTTCCTCGAGACCTACCCCGAGGCGAAGGTCGTCGCCTCCGTCAAGGCCTTTGCCATGATGCAGAACTTCTTCGGCACCGACTACCCCGACCGCCGCATCATCGTCAAGGAAGGCGACGAGCTGCTGCTCGGCCGCCACACCCTGCGCTTCATCGGCGCCCCGATGGTCCACTGGCCCGAGGTTTTGATGACCTATGACGAGACCGACAAGGTCCTCTTCTCCGCCGACGGCTTCGGCAAGTTCGGCGCCAACGACGTTGAGGATCCCGAGGGCTGGGCCTGCGAAGCCCGCCGCTACTACTTCGGCATCGTCGGCAAGTACGGCGCGCAGGTGCAGGCCGTGCTCAAGAAGGCCGCGAATCTGGACATCCAGACCATCTGCCCGCTGCACGGACCGGTTTTGAGCGAGGATCTCGGCTACTATCTGAACCTCTACAACATCTGGTCCGCCTACGGCGTCGAGAGCGATGGCATTTTCATCGCCTACACCTCGGTCTACGGCCACACGAAGCAGGCTGTAGAGCTGCTGGAAAAGAAGCTCAAGGAGAAGGGCTGCCCGAAGGTCTCCGTCGCCGACCTCGCCCGCGAGGACATGTTCGAGTGCGTCGAGGACGCCTTCCGCTACGGCCGTGTCGTGCTCGCCACGACGACCTACAACGCCGAGATTTTCCCCTTCATGCGCGAGTTCATCAACCACCTCGTCGAGCGCGGCTGGAAGAACCGCACCGTGGGTCTGATCGAAAACGGCTCCTGGGCGCCCCTCGCCGCGAAGGTCATGAAGCAGATGCTCGAGCCCTGCAAGAACATCACCTGGACCGACACGACTGTCCACATCAAGTCCGCCCTCAACGCCGAGAGCGAGGCCCAGGTCGAGGCTCTGGCCGACGAGCTGTGCAGGGACTATCTGGCCCAGCACGACGAGACCGCCAACAAGAGCGACCTCAACGCCCTGTTCAAGATCGGCTACGGCCTGTACGTCCTGACCGCGAAGGACGGCGACAAGGACAACGGCTGCATCGTCAACACCGTGACCCAGGTCACCAACACCCCGAACCGGATCGCAGTGTGCATCAACAAGCAGAACTACACCCACGACATGGTCAGGAAGACCGGCATGATGAATATCAACTGCCTGTCCGTGGACGCGCCGTTCTCCGTCTTCCAGCACTTCGGCTTCCAGTCCGGCAGAACGGTGGACAAGTTCGAAGGCAAGGGAGTTATGCGCTCCGACAACGGCATTGTCTTCCTGCCGAAGTACATCAACGCCTTCATGTCGCTCAAGGTCCAGGAATACATCGATCTCGACACGCACGGGATGTTCCTGTGCACCGTCAGCGAGGCCCGCGTGATCTCCGACCGCGACACGATGACCTACACCTACTATCAGCAGAACGTCAAGCCGAAGCCCGAGGCCGCCGGCAAGAAGGGCTGGGTCTGCAAGGTCTGCGGATACGTCTACGAGGGCGAGGAGCTGCCCGAGGACTTCATCTGCCCGCTGTGCAAGCACGGCGCAGCCGACTTCGAGCCCATCGGCTGAGCGGGACACGGATCCCGTCCATGCCGAAGGATTCCCGGGTTTCCCGGTTTCCAGACGCAAAAAAAGAAGCTGCTTTTTGCAGCTTCTTTTTTTGCGCTTTTGTTATCCGATCGCAGCCAGGATGTGGGCGTTGCGCAGCTCGGGATCGGCCACGGAGTCGTTGACCGAATAGGCGTGCTTTTCAAGATCGCCGCAGACAGCCTCGGTCAGGCCCTGATCCTGCAGGGCGGTGATGATTGCGCTCGAGAGGTTCTCGATCAGATCGCCCTTCGCGCGGGCCGTCTCAGGGCAGTTGTCGGTCGTCAGCAGGAGCTCCAGAGTCTCCGCCTCGCCGCCCAGCAGCGGCAGGGCGCGCATGGCGCGGAACTGCCATTTGTAGAAGGGCAGATAGCGCCGGTTGAGCAGGAAAACGACCGCGATGGCATGGCGGACAAATTCGCAGACCGCGAGCTGGGCCGCGCCAGTCTCGCCGTGGCGCAGGCAGCGGGGATAGTTGTACTGTCCCGCCTGGGCCGCAAGCAGCAGATTGCCCGCGAGCTTCTTCCGGCGCACGTCCTCGGGCTGGGTCGAAAGCTCGCGCCGGATCGCCTCAAAGACGCCGTCGCCGCTGCGGAAGAGGGCGCCGCCCGTGACCTCGAGCAGATAGTGCTCGGGCAGAGTCAGCCATTGCCGCAGGCTCAGGCGGCCGTCCCGCGTGCCGGTGCGGTCCTCCAGGAAGTCGCCGAGGCGGAGCACGCCGCGGCGGGCGCCGCCGACCGGCGAGAGCTTCGGACGGCGGAAGCCCGCAAACTCGGCGGGCAGCTTCGCATAGGCCCGCTCCAGCAGGAAGGCGGTGCGGCGGTCGAGCACGTCCTCCTCCGGGAGGAAGATGCAGAAGCCGGGCTCAAAATCGTGATCCCGGGAGACCTCGTCGTCCCAGCCGAAGCACTCCGAGCCGCTGCCGACCAGACCGACGGCCAGCCGGTCCTCCCAATCCGGGAACAGCTCGTGCAGCATCGGCGCGCCGTAGGTTTCAAAGTATTGTTTTGACAGCTCAAGACCCTGCATAGATTGCCTCCGCCCGCTCCTTCAGCTCCTGCGCGTCGAAGAATCTGCCGTAATAGCCGAAGGTCGGCGCGCACTTTTCGCACACAAAGGCGTAGTAGCCGTTTTTCTCGTTCCGGGGATCGTCGAGCAGGGCCTTCGCCCGGTCGAGACGGCCGTCGATCGCGGCTTCCGCCTCGAGCAGGCCGTGCTCGGCCTCGTCGAGGTTGGCAAGGTTCAGCTCGGTGATCGCCTGCTCCGGCAGGCCGGAGTCGGTCCGACGCAGGATCGAGAGCGCCTTTTCGTAGAGGACGCGCGCCTCGGCCAGACGGCCGCAGTCGGTCAGCGCAAGCGCCTGGTTGTTGTACAGGCCTGCCATGTTCGGATCGTCGGGCTGGAGGTCCCGCTCGTAGATGGCGCGCGCCTGCCCGTAGTACGGCAGCGACTCCGCGGCGCGGCCGAAGCTCTTATAGACCGTGCCGATGTTGAGGAAGGTGGTGGCGGCGGTCACGGTGTCCTGCAGATTTGCGCGGGTGACAAGCCGCTCCGCGGACGCCGCAGCCTCCATCGCCTCCTGCTCGCGGCCGAGCTTGCGGTAGAGGCCCATGCGCTCGTTTTCGATGGTCAGAAGGCCGCGGTCGTCGTTGCAGGTCAGGGCTTCCTGCTTCCAATAGTTCAGATGGCGCTCCGCGCCGGTAAGATCGTTGCGGTAGAGGTATTCGTCGAGCTTCGTCATGCAGCGGCGAAGATCGACCGGCTTATGCTGGACCGTCTCGGGCTTGCAGAAGATGCATTCGGGCTCCAGATAGTCTTCCGGTTTCAGGCCTTGGATGGGCATGATCAGCCCTCCTTTCTCACTGGTTCCAGGGATTGTTCGGGTCGGGGTCGGTGGGATCCCAGCCAGCGTAGGGACTTGAGGGATCGATGTAGATGTGGTCCGGGCGCTCGACCGGCAGAACGTCCACGTCGTAGATGTGGACGGCGGTGCCGACCGGGCAGTAGTCGAAGATCCACTTCGCGTCGCGGACGGGCAGACGCACGCAGCCCATCGAGGCCGCCGTGCCGAGCTTGTTGTACTCCTCGGTCTCGAGGTCGTTTTTGTGCATGCTGTAGTAGGGAACGGAGTGGAAGAGGATGTTTCCGGTGATGCGGCTGACGTACTGGCCGTAGACCCCGCCGAAGAGGGCGCCCCAGGTCTTTTTGGGTCCGAGGGTGTAATCGCCGCGCGGCGTCGCCCGGCCCGTGGAGCAGGCGAAGACCTTGACCGGAAGCGTATAGTTGCCGTCGTCGTCCCGGCCATAGATCACGACGACGTTCTGGCTGCGCAGCACGTCGATCGAATACGGTCTGGGATCTCCGCTCTTCCGGACCCAGACCTCCTCCGGGTCGTTCTGCACGTCGACGACCGCCTCGGCGGTCAGAACCTCGCTGCCGCGACGCAGGGTCACGGTCAGCACGGAGGGGTGAACGGTCATGTAGCGGCTGAAAGCGTATGGGATCGTGAACTTCTTCGTCTTGCCGTCGGTCGGATAATAGTTCTCCACCCGGCGCACGAGGACGCCGTCGCGGCGGCATTCGAGGACGCAGGGCTCACAGGCCTCCCGGCTGAGGCCGAGCTCGCCGGAAAAGGTGACCTTGAGGCGGACCTTCGGGTGGTCCGGCGTGGCGTAGAGCTTGCCGGAGAGCTCCATGCCGAGGCTGCTCAGGCCGGGATCCGGCACGGGCGGCTCGTCGGGCAGGATGATGGGCGGGATTGTCTCCTCCGGCACGGTCTCGGGCTCCTCGGTCTCGGGCTCCTCGGTCTCCGGCTCGGCGAAGGTCGCAACGGGGCTTCGCAGCGCTTCGCCGTCGGAGAGTACGGTCTCCCCCGCCGCCCCGCTGTGGAGCCAGAGCGCCAGAAATGCTCCGCTGAGAATCAATAAAACGGCAATGCCGATCCATTTCTTTTTCATATTGAACTTCCTGTTTTTTTCGAGAGTTTTTTTATTATACAAAAAAATCGTCCCCCTGACAAGGGGGACGATGAGAAAAAACGCACTTTTTGTCGACTATTTGACCTGTTCGCCGGCGACGTAGAGGTGGTAACCGTTGACGTCCACGGAAGACAGGTCGCCCGAGAAGGCGGAGAGCCAGGCGTCGCCGGTGAGCTTCCAGGTGCAGTCTTCGCCGAGGGTCAGGCTCACGCGGCCGGCCGCGCCGTCGGGATTCACGGCGCCTTCAAAGGAGGAGCCGTCGGAGAGGGTCAGGCTGAGGGAGGAGATTTCGTCTGCGAGGATCTCGCCGACCAGCCTCTGGGCGGAGGCGGTCATCGTGACCGTCGCGCCGTTGCTGCCTGCCGCGCCCCAGCCGCGGCTGCCGTCGTTGCCGCAGGCGCGCAGCAGCACGCCGTTGGCCGGGGTCAGCTCCACGCCGCTGAGCGTGATCTGCGCGGTGGTGTTCGTCACATAGAACAGGTCTCCGCTTTTTGCCTGCAGCGAGCCGCCGGTCATCGTGAAGCTGCCCGCGCCCATCGCCGCGTCGCCGGACATGGACTGGTAGATCATCACGGCCTGCAGGTTTTCGGTAGAGCCCTTGCCGTAGGTGCCCTGCATGCTGCCGGTCAGCGTGCAGTCGTTCAGGGTGACGGAATTCTTGCCCTCGACGACGACGGCTTCGGAGGCCTCCGCGGTCAGCGTCGCGCCCGAGACCGTGATATCCGCCGTGGAATAGACGGCGGGCGAGCCGGTACCCTTCGTCACATAGGTGCCGCCGGTCACGGTGACGACGCCGCCGCCGCGGTCGGAGCGGATGGCGGCCGCGGAGGCGCCTGCGGTCTCGACGTCGAGGTTTTCAGCCGTCGTCGTGCCGCCGCCCGCGGTCTGGATGCCGCCGGAGTTGTTCGAGGAGGTGCGGATCACCGCGTCACGGACCGTCAGGCTCGTGCCGCTGCCGCAGCAGAACAGGGCGTTCGCGCCGGCGCCGTCGGTGGTAAAGCTGCCGCCGTTCACGGTCACGTTCGCGCCGTTGGTCGCAAGCAGGCCGGCGTTCATGCCGTAGAAGTCGCTGGTTTCGGTGTTCGAGCTCGCGCCGGTCTTGGTCAGGGTCACGTTGTTCAGCGTGACGGTCGCGCCGTCCACGCGCGCGGCGTTTTCATCGGCTGCGGAGGAGGTGTAGGTTGCGCCGTCCGCGTTCTCACAGACGGTGGAGGCTGCCGTGCCGGTCGAGGCGCTCCCGCCCTGGCCGGGCATCTGGCCGCCGCCGGGCATCTGACCGTCGCCGGGCATTTGGCCGCCGCCGTGCATCTGGCCATGGCGGAGGGGCTCAGCGGACTGGACCTCGCCGTTCTCGCCGAAGCGGACCAGCATCAGGTCCCCGACCTTGAGCCCGGCGGCGACGCTCTCCTCCACCGTCACGGTGACGGTCTCGCTGCCGGCCTGGAACTCGAAGCCGCCGCGGCCGTGCTCCGTTCCGCCGGGCATCCGGCCGGAGGGCATCCCGCCTTCCGGAGGCGTCGGCATCTCGCCGCTCTGAGTCTGACCGGAGGGCATCTGCGGAGTCGCTCCGCTCGCGCCTTCC
>JAFPFL010000092.1 GCA_017425545.1 Oscillospiraceae bacterium
GTCTTCCTTCGCCAGATAGGTGGCAACGCCATAGGCGTATGCGGTCGGAAGCGATTCCACCACGCCCGGATCGCTGCAGTACAAAGCGGCGCCGAGCGCAACCGCCCGCTCGGGCGAACGCAGAATAAACCGCTCCTCCGGCAGCCAGTCAAATCGCTCCATCAGCATGGTTTTTACCAGCGGAATATAGCAGGATGCGCCAACCATCAAGATTTCAATGTCGGGTTTGCCGGAGAAGGAGCGTTCGAGCACCTCGCAGGCCTTGTCGATGTTGATCTGGTTCATGGCTTCCAGACCGCCGAGGCTCTTGAGGTACTTGAAGACCTTGCCGCAGACGTAGATCGCCCAGCAGTTCGGGGTGTTGTACATGGAGCCGGCATCCGCATGGGTCTTGTAGCTCATGTAGATCGGGGTGGAGGGATCGAGTTCCTTGATCAGGTCCTCACGGATGATCACGATGACCATGCCCGCGGGGCCGATGTTCTTCTGAACGCCGCCGTAGATGATGCCGTAGTCGGAGACGTTGCAGGGACGGGACAGGAACATGGAGGACTGGTCGGAAACCAGGATGTGGCCCTTGGTGTTGGGCAGCTTGTTCCAGGTCAGGCCGTGGATGGTCTCGTTCTCGCAGATGTAGACGTAGTCGGTCTCATCGGGGATGTCGAGGTTGGAGCAGTCGGGGATGTAGGTGTAGTTCTTATCCTTGGAGGAGGCGGCCACAATCAGGTTGTCGCCGTAGACGCGCTTGGCTTCGGCAATTGCCTTCTTGGACCATGCGCCGGTCTCGATGTAGACAGCCTTGCCGTTCGGGGTCTTGAGGTTCATCGGGATCATGGAGAACTGAAGCGTAGCGCCGCCCTGGATGAACAGAACCTTGTAGTTGTCGGGAATGTTCATGAGCTCGCGCAGATCGGCCTCGGCCTCGTCGATGATCTGCTGGAAGACCTTGGAGCGGTGGGACATCTCCATGACGCACATGCCGCTGCCGCGATAGTTCATCATCTCATCCCGGATCTCTTCCAGGACAGGTTCCGGCATCGTAGCGGGACCGGCGGAGAAATTGTAAGTGCGACCGTATTTCATAACGTACCTCCTGAATGTTTTGGTATTTCGTGATTATTCATAAGGGGGGCGTGCCCCCTCACACCGGAATTTAGTATACTATCCAATTGAAAAATAATCAACAGCAATTTATACAAATTTGCAAAAATTTTTTACGAAAACCGGGCCTTCCGACGCGCTTCCGCCCGGGGCGAAGGACGCGCCCGGAGCGGAAATGCGTGCGGCGGAAGCCCGCTTGCACCGACGCCCGGAACGGGCGGGCCGGCAAGCAGCTCAGCCGCCGAAGACGCTCAGCAGGAAGCCTGCGGCGATGGCGGAGCCGATGACGCCGGCCACGTTCGGGCCCATGGCGTGCATCAGCAGGAAGTTGCGCGGATTGGCCTTCTGGCCTTCGATCTGGGAGACGCGGGCGGCCATCGGCACGGCGGAGACGCCGGCCGAACCGATCAGCGGGTTGATCTTGCCGCCGGAGACACGGTACATGACCTTGCCGGCCAGCAGGCCGCCAATCGTGGAAACGGCGAAGGCAGCCAGGCCGAGGCCGATGATCTTGATGGTGGCCAAGGTCAGGAACTGGGAACCGGCCATCGTGGCGCCGACGGAGATGCCCAGGAAGATCGTGATGATGTTCATCAGGGCGTTCTGCGCGGTGTCGGACAGGCGCTCGGTGACGCCGCATTCGCGGAAGAGGTTGCCGAGCATCAGGCAGCCGATCAGCGGAGCCGTGGAGGGCAGAAGCAGGACGCAGAAGATCGTGACCACGATCGGGAAGATGATCTTCTCGGTCTTGGAGACCTCGCGGGCCTGGGTCATGACGACGGAGCGTTCCTTCTTCGTGGTCATCAGCTTCATGATGGGCGGCTGGATCATCGGGATCAGGGCCATATAGGAGTAGGCCGCGATCGCGATCGCGCCGAGGAGCTCAGGCGCCAGCTTCGTGGTCAGGAAGATGGCCGTGGGGCCGTCCGCACCGCCGATGATGCCGATGGAAGCGGCCTGGTTGCCGGTGAAGCCGATCAGGTTCGCACCGAAGAAGGCCAGGAACACGCCGAGCTGCGCGGCTGCGCCCATGATCAGAGAGGACGGGCGGGCGATCAGCGGGCCGAAGTCCGTCATCGCGCCGACGCCGAGGAAGATCAGGGACGGGTACAGTCCGGTCTTGACGCCGATGTAGAGAATATCGAGGAAGCCGCCCTCCTTGAGGATGACGCCATAGCTGTGGTAAGCCGCATTCCCGGGCGTCGGATCGAGGAAGGCCGACCAGAGGTTCGGATGGTAGAGGGCGTCGTCGCCGCGCAGGCCGATGAAGTAGCTGACGTTGACCAGCAGGCAGCCGAAGGCGATGCCGACCAACAGCAGGGGCTCGAACTTCCTGACGATGCCGAAATAGAGCAGGACGCAGGCGATCACGATCATGATCGCGTTCTGCCAGCCGCCGCTCTGGAAGAAGCCGGCAAAGCCGGATTCCCCGAACAGCTTTTTCAGGATTTCACCAATGTTCATGCCGCCCTCCTTACGCGAGGACGACCAGAGCGGCGCCGGTATCGACCTTGTCGCCGGTCTTGACGACGATCTGCGCGACCGTGCCGTCCTTCGGCGCAACGATCTCGTTCTGCATCTTCATGGCCTCGAGGATCACCAGCGTCTTGCCGGCCTTGACCTTCTCGCCTTCCTTGACGTCGATGCGGACGATATTGCCGGGCATCGGCGCGGAGACCTGCTCGCCCTTGGCCAGAACGGCGGGGGCGGCGGCAGGCGCCGGGGCAGCGGCGGGAGCGGCGGCGGGTGCCGCAGCGGGAGCAGCCGCGGCGGGAGCGGCGGCGGGTGCCGGTGCGTAGGCTTCGTATTCGTCGAGCAGCATGGCCTTGCCGGCCTCGACCTCGACCTCGTAGGTACGATTATTTAATGTAACCTTATATTTCATGATTTCTTGACCTCCTTGATCGACTTGAAGCGCAGCTCATTGAGCGGCTTGCCCATCTGATCGGCGACGATCGCCATGATCATGGCCGCTTCCTTATCCGGCACGTCGAAGCGTCTGATCTCGCCGGCAGAGCCTGGCGCCGGTTCGCCGGCGGGCTCCTCGGGCTCCGGAGCGCTCTGCTTGGCGGGCAGGGCGGCAGGCAGAACCGCTTCGGATCTCTTTTTCTGACGCAGCTTGAAGAAGACGCCCATCAGGTACAGGATCGCCATCAGCGCGAGCAGGCCGGCAAAGACAACCGCGTAGCCCAGCACGGCGGTCAGGCCGTTTTCGCCGAAGCTGATCATCTTGCCGGAGGCGGCGACTTCCATGAACAGATTCATTGTAATGCCTCCTTACATTGCCTCGATGGTGTAGGTGGCGATGTTCTCTTCCTTGGCCTTACGCTTCTCGAAGAAGTCCTTGGCCTGCTTCGGATAGCAGATATAGCTCATGACGTCCTCTTCGCTGCGGGCCAGGTCGCCCAGCTCTTCCTTCGCCTTGCGGAAGTCCTCGCCGGTGCGCTTGCTGTCCTCGATCCGGCAGTCCACAGGCTTGCCGCCCGCGCCGAGAATCTTCTCCTGCAGCTCAGAACTGACAGGAGCGGGAGCAACGCCGTATTCGCCGTGGAAATAGGCCTTGACCTCGTTGGAAATCGTCTTATAGCGTTCGCCGACGATGACGTTCGTAACAGCCTGGTTGCCGACCATCTGGGACATAGGGGTGACCAGCGGAGGATAGCCCAGATCCTTGCGGACCTCGGGAATCTCCTTGAGGGCGGCATCAAACTTGTCCATGGCGCCCATGTCGGTCAGGTTCGCGATCATGTTGGAGAGCATGCCGCCGGGGACCTTGTAGACCAGCGCGCGGGAGTCGGTGCCCATCGACTTGGGGCTGATGCGGCCGGAGTCGATGTACTTCTGCTTGACGGGCTTGAAGAAATCGTTGACCTTGTTGATCACAGCTTCATCCAGGCCGGACTCGATGCCGTACTGCTGCAGGGCGTAGAACAGGGTCTCGGTGGCCGGCTGGGAGGTGCCGTTGGAGAAGGCGGAGGTCGCGCAGTCGACGACGTCCACGCCGCTCTCGACTGCCTTGGCGATGGTCATGTAGGCCATGCCGGTGGTGCAGTGGGTGTGCAGGATGATGGGCATGTCCGGCAGTTCCCTCTTGATGCCCTTGATCAGGCCTTCAGCCTCGAACGGACTCATCGTGCCCGCCATATCCTTGAGGCAGATGGTCTCAAAGCCCATCTCCTTGAGCTTCAGGCACATCTCGACGTACTTTTCGACCGTGTGGACCGGGCTCTGGGTGTAGGAGATGCAGCCGGAGGCGATCACGTGGCGGTTGTACTTTTTGGAATAGGTTTTGACAGCCTTGAGGGCGGTCTCGATGTTGCGGAAGTCGTTGAGCGCGTCAAAAATCCGGATGATGTCGATGCCGTTTTTGATGGCAAGCTCGACGAACTTCTCGACCACGTCGTCATGATAGTGCTTGTAGCCAAGCAGGTTCTGGCCGCGGAGCAGCATCTGGAGCTTGGTGTTCGGCATGTGCTCGCGGATCTTGCGGAGCCTCTCCCAGGGATCCTCACCCAGGTAGCGCAGGCAGGAGTCGAAGGTGGCGCCGCCCCAGCACTCGACAGAGTAGTAGCCGGCCTTGTCCATGGTCTCGAGGATGTCCTCGAAGTCCGCGTAGGGCAGGCGCGTTGCCATCAGAGACTGGTTTGCATCACGAAGGACGGTTTCGGTGATTCTGACTTTTTTTGCCATATGTTTCCCTCCGATGAAAGGATATATTTGTAGGGGTTGTCCGCGCCGAAACGCGGACAGAGCCAATTTCTACCGGTTAGGATTATAGCACAGGGACTTCAAGATTTCTACCCCAATTTTTCGGAAAACCTACATTTTTGTTATTCTGTGCGTTTTTCACAGAACAC
>JAFPFL010000093.1 GCA_017425545.1 Oscillospiraceae bacterium
AAACATAGGAAGGAAGCACGTTTTTTCACCCGAGGATGAAAAACCGTGCTTCCTTCACAGCCGCAGGCAAGCGAAATCAGAAACGGTCTCAACTCTGATACTCATACGGCGACATGCTGACGCGGATGAAGTAGCCCTGCTCGTGGCCGCAGACCGGGCATTTCTCCGGGGTGGCCTTGCCGGTGAACTCATATCCGCAGTTGAGGCAGATCCAGCCGCAGGCCACGTCGGAGACGAAGAGACGGTTTTCCTGCAGCAGGCTGCGGAAGGCGTCGAAGCGGCCGGCGTGGCATTTTTCGATCTCCGCGATCTGCCGGAACTTCGTGGCGATCTCCGCAAAGCCCTCCCGCTGGGCGGTTTCGGCAAAGTCCGGGTAGATCACCTGCTCCTCGTTTCGCTCCGCGGAGACAGCGGAGGCCAGCAGCGACAGGGCGTTCGCCCCGAGGTCGACCGGATAGCCCGCCTCGATCTCCACGCTGCTTTTTCCCCCCTGCCGCAGAAAGTCCGCGAAGATCTCGCCGTGCTCCTTCTCCTGTCCGGCGGTATAGCGGAAGACCGCGCCGATCACGGGCAGGTTTTCCCGCTCGGCCGCCTGGGCGGCAAAAGTGTAGCGGTTCCGCGCCTGACTCTCCCCAGCAAAGGCCCTCATCAGGTTCGTCAGGGTCTCGGTATCCTTCAGATTCATGTGTTTCCCTCCCATAGATTGCCCCGCTCGCGTTCGGGGCTGGATGCAGGGAGAGTATATCCGAAAAAGACGCCGCTTATTCAGAGGTCGGCCGGCGCCGTTGTTTCCCTCCGCGATCGGGCGATTCTGCGCTCACGTATTCTGCTGCGCCGAATCCGGCGCTGTGGGGTCCGCCATCGTCAGCGTTCCGCGGTGGTCGCGCATGTAGAAGAGCAGGGAGATCAGGCTGCGGTGGTAGGGAATGAAGAGGCCCAGGTCGATCATGTCGAAGATCTCGTCGCAGTCCGCCCAGCGCACGGCCTGCACCTCCTCCGGCTGCAGGGTCAGGGCGGAGAGGTCCACGTTCTTCCGGACCAGATAAAAATCGTCGAAGCCGAAGCTGAAATTGACCGAGAACGACGGGCGCAGGGCGGAGAAGTCCAGACGCAGGCCGATCTCCTCGAAAAGCTCCCGCTCGGCGGCCTGCGCGCTGGTCTCGCCCGCGAGGGCGGAGCCGCCGGTCGAGACGTCCCAGTAGTTCGGCCAGCCGTCCTTGAAGGGCTGCCGCTGCTGGATCAGCATCTGGCCCCGGTCGTTGAAGACGCAGATGTGGACGACCAGATGGCAGAAGCCGGCCGGGACCGGCTCTCCCCGCCGGATCTGCCGCCCGGTCCGGACGCGGTCCTTCGTATAGAGATCCCAGATTTCCATGCGTGTTTCCTCCTTGCGGCGCCGAAGCGCCCGGTTTCACAGCCGCAGACGCCGAAAGCGTCCGTGAGCAGCTTTTTCGTACCGGCGCGGGGTGCGCCGCGAGACGTCGGGGCGGCTTCGCGGCCCAGGGCTCCAAGCTTCCGGGGCTTCCGCCCGCCCGGATCAGGACTCCGTGCAGACCGCGGCGGCTGTGCGCTGCAGACTGCCGTCCTTGACGTAGACGGCCTCGACCGTGTCCGCGCAGACCGGCAGGCAGGCGGTAAAGCTTCTGCCGGTCTCGCCGACGGGGCTGGCCTCGTAGACCGCGCCGCCCGCGACCAGGTAGACCGGCGAGTCGACGTCGGGGTCGCGATCGAGCTCGCCGCTGTAGACGAAAAGGCCGTCCGCCTCGCGCCGGGTGACGCGGGCAGCGCAGCCTGGCGTCTGCTCCGGCAGGGTCAGCTCCCGCTGCGGCGCCTCAAAGATCGGGGCGCGCTCGGCAAGCCATGGAATGTTCCGCTCGACAAGCTCGATGACGACCGTGTCCGCCTCCACGCTGCTCAGCAGCGTCAGGCGGTAGGGCATCGCGCGGGAGAAGCAGGCCTGGCCAAAGGACTCCGCCAGGAAGCTGTGCAGGCTGTTGCCGAAGGAGTCGCGGAACATCAGCAGGGCGCCCGTCTGCCCCTCGCACCGGGTCAGGATCCGCTGATCCTCCGGGCTTCGGATCGGATCTGCATAGGAAAACGACGGGGCGCGTTTCGGATAGGTCTGGAGGTCCTTCCCTGTCCCCGTGGGATAGAGCATGGCGTAGAGGTCGCCGGCGTAATCGCGCCGCGCCGTGAAGGCGGACGGGTCGTATTGCGGGGGCAGGGATCTGCCCAGAGCCGAGCAGATCGCATCGCAGGCCAGCGCCGCGCCGAGGTTTGTCCAATGGGAGTCGCGCTTCAGGTAGAGGGTCTCGTCCTCCGCCTGAAAGATCGGCGTCAGGTCCAGACTCCGGACCCCGCTCTGGGCAAGGGCGTCAAAGAGGCGCTCGCGGTTGCCCGGCGCAAAGGCGCGGAGGTATCTTGCGGGCATGTGGTCCGGGTAAACCGTATTCTTGTTCGGCACGACCGTGAACAGGAACGCGGCTCCTCTGCCCTCCACGGACTCCTGGATCAGCGCAAGGGTGTGCGCGGCTGCCCAGATCTGCCGGTCGGAGAGGCGGTTCTGCCCCTGGTAGTCGTCGAGGGTTTCAGCGTAATAGAGCCAGCCGTCGGAGCCGCAGACGACCTGCTCGGAGGCCGACTCCCCGAGCAAATTTTTCTCCAGCGCGGCGTTGAGCGTGATCAGCTCCTGCCGGCAGGAGAAGTGGTCGGCAAAATAGTCGCTCAGATCGGAGAGGAAGTTCCAGTTGAAGCCGCCGCGCTCCGTCCGGACCGAGGGCGGGAGGGCGAGCATCTCGTTGGCCGCCGCCGGCGCCGGGCCGGTCACAGTCAGGCCGAGCAGCGGAAAGAGGCAGAGGGCAAGGCCGCAGACGAGAAACAGCACATAGAAAATCTTATGTTTCATATCCCGCACCTCCTCAGAACCGGAAATAGATGAACGGATTGAATGAAGCGGAGGCGATGCGAAGGACGCAGAGGGCAAGGCAGAGCAGGCTCGCGGCGTACTCGGCAGCCTGACAGCCCGACGAGCGGCGCAGCTTTTCCGCGAGCTTCCGCTGCAGGCCGGTCGAGAGGAAGACGGCGACCGCGCCGGCAGCGAGCACCTTTGCGCTCAGGACGCCTCTCAGGAGGATGGTGCCCTCCCGCTCGAAGCGGAAGTCCGCCAGCGCGCGGCAGATCCGCCCCGCCTGGGTCAGAGACTCCGCGCGGAACAGGATGAAGCCGAGCATCACAATGAGCAGCATGTAGACGTGGCCGAAGAGCGTATGCGAGACCTTTTTCAGCGGGGTCGCCCGCTCCAGGATCAGCCAGAACCCGTTCCAGAGGCCCCAGAGGACGAAGGTCCACATCGCGCCGTGCCAGAGGCCGGTCAGGAGGAAGACCACGAAGGTGTTGAAGCAGGTGCGGGCGAGGCCTCTCCGACTGCCGCCCAGCGGGATATAGACGTAGTTGCGGAACCACATGGACAGGGAGATATGCCATCTGCGCCAGAACTCCCGGATGCTCGAGCCGGTGTAGGGATGGTCGAAGTTTTCCGGGAAGCGGAAGCCGAACATCCGGCCCATGCCGATCGCCATGTCGCTGTAGCCGCTGAAATCGAAGTAGATCTGCAGGCAGTAGGCGATCCCGGCAAGCAGTGCCGTGCGCGCGTCGAGCAGGTCCGTGCGCGCGTAGAGCGCGTCCACCGCCGTGCCGAGCACGTCGGCCAGCAGGAGCTTCTTGCTCAGGCCGACGATGAAGCGGCGGAAACCCTCCGCCATCTGGCGGACGTCCGCCGCTCTGCGGCGGAGCTGAGGGGCGACGTCGTGGTACTGCACGATGGGGCCGGCGATCAGCTGGGGGAAGAAGGAAATGTAGAGCAGCAGCTCAAAAAAGTCCGTCGTGCCGGAATCCGGATCGCGGTAGACGTCGATCGCGTAGGACATGCCCTGGAAGGTGAAGAAGGAGACGCCGATGGGCAGGGCGAGGGCGGGCAGGCGCAGACTGAGGCCGGTCAGGTCGCCGATCACGCCGCCGAAGAAGCCGAGGTACTTGAACAGGGCCAGCACGGCCACGTTCAGGCACAGCGTCACGGCCAGAACTGCCTTCCGTATGCGGAGGCGCTTCCGGAACAGAAGACCCGCGAGGTAGTTCAGCAGGGTCACGCCGACCAGAAGCGGCAGGTGCGGCAGGGAGCCTGCGCTGTAGAACAGCAGGCTCGCGAGCAGGAGCAGGACGTTTCTCGCCAGACGGCCGCGGATCACAAGGTGGAGCAGAAAAACCGCGGGCAGAAAGGCGAATACAAATGCAGCAGAGCTAAAAGCCATCTGTCAATCTCCTCAGATGAGACGGTGATCGTTTCAAAGGCGGGAGCGGAGGCTCCCGCCTTCCCCTTCCGACGCCAAACCGGGCGTCGGAGCCCGCCCGGGCAGCGGGAAAAGCGGGTGTTCTCCCGTTTCATTGTATCAGCAAAGCCGGTTTTCGTCAATTCCCACGGCGGGCTGTTTTTCTGCGGGATCGTCGTTTTTTTGCGTCCTGCGGCGCGCCGGCGCTGCTTCGGCCGCAGGATATGAGAGAAAGGAAGCATCCGCCGAAACCGGCGGATGCTTCTCTGGATGACGGGTTTTATCTGCGTCAGATTTAGGATCTCCCGCCAGATCGCGTAGAGGTCGAGGTTTTCGTGCACAGGTGCGGCGTCGTCATAGGCGTCGTTCTCGTCCTTCGCATGCGGATCGCGGCGCCGATATTCGCGCCGTCCCGGGCGCTGCCGGTTCTGACGGTCGGAATACATATCCAGGAGCATTTCTGCATACACTGTTCCGGGTGAGAAAACATGAACACAATTCAAAAAATCAACTGGAAACGTCTGATTCCGGCGCTGCTGATCCCGCTCGCGGTCGGCGCGCTGGCCGCTTTGCTGACAAAAGACGCAATGGCGCGCTTCGGCGAGCTCCGGAAGCCGCCGCTTTCTCCGCCGGCCTGGCTGTTCCCGGTGGTCTGGACGATCCTGTACCTGCTGATGGGCCTGGCGTCCTATCTGGTCGTCATGCGCGAAAACAGCCCGGAAACGGCAACCGCCCTCCGCTATTACGCACTGCAGCTCGTTTTCAATTTCTTCTGGAGCATCCTGTTTTTCAATTTGGAGGCATACCTGCTGGCGTTTTTCTGGCTGCTGGCGCTTCTGCTGCTGATCGTTGTCACGACGGTCCTGTTCTGGCGGATCCGGCGCTCCGCCGGCGCCCTGCTGCTGCCCTATCTTCTCTGGGTCAGCTTCGCCGGCTATCTGAACATCGGAATCTATCTGCTGCAATGATCCGACTCCGCTCTTGCCCTGCAAGAGCGGAGTTTTTCTGCGCAGTCCGGGAATGGTCTCCGGATCGTCTGTCTACCGTATTGTATTTCCTTGAAAAAAGCAGCCGGCAGACTGCTTTTTTCGTGTGAAAGAGCGCGTAAAAGTGTACCAAGACATAGAAAGATCGCCAAAAAGCGTACCATTGACAGCATGTTGCGGCACGCAAACGATTGTCGCGTGAGCGGTCTGAAAAGTTACGTGTTTATTTGCTTTACCGTTTTCTATGCAAAGGATTGCGTCGATCACGCCTCCGTGAGTTACAAGCAGCGTAT
>JAFPFL010000094.1 GCA_017425545.1 Oscillospiraceae bacterium
AAGCACGGAGATTGCGGACTGCACCCGCAGGGGGCGGCGTCCTCGACGCACCGCCTGCCCCGCACTCGCAGGGGCGCGCACCTGCGCGCCCGTCTCGCCGCCACGAAAGCCTTCCCCTTGAGGGGAAGGCGGCGCGAAGCGCCGGATGAGGCGCCTTCGTCCCCCGTCTCCCGTCCCTCGTAAAAGCCTTCTCCCCGTCCCCCTGTGAGACGGGGAGAAGGAGGACCGCCGCAGGCGGTGGATGAGGGGCAGCAATTGCCCGCCTGATTCCGCACAAATAAACACGTTCCCGATCCCGCGGCGGATTTCCTCCTCCGCGGGTATTTTCAACAGAAAGGTTGGTCCTGTGTGAAATTCTACAAAGACCACTACCAGGTCGTCATCATCGGCGGCGCGCTTGCCGGCATGTCGGCTGCTCTGCAGCTGCAGGCCAAGGGCGTGACCGACATCCTGATCCTGGAAAAGCACAATCTCCCGGGCGGCCTTGCCACGGACTTTGTCCGCAACGGCATTGAGATCGAGGCCACCCTCCACGAGATGATGTCCATCGGCACGAAGGACAACCGCCTCAAGGTCGGCCAGTTCTTTGACGATATGGGCATTGATATCGACTGGCTCCACGTCCCGGAGTGCTACCGGATCGTCCTGCCGAACTCCGGCCTGGACGTCACCCTGCACGAAGGCTATGAGCGCATGGCCCGCGAGATCGACGCGGCCGTCCCCGGCACCTACGAAAAGGTCCATGAGCTGATGCTGCTCTGCCGCCGGGTCTATGACAGCATGAACATCCTCTCCGTCACGCCGATGAGCAAGGTCCAGATGCTGCTCAAGCACCCGGACTTCGTCAAGACCGTCGGCTATTCCGCGACTGAGGTTATCAATACCTTTGATCTGCCGAAGAAGGCGGTCGAGCTGCTGACCCCCTACTGGATCTATGTCGGCAGCCCGATGGACAAGCTCCCGTTCACGATCTACGCTTTCCTGATGGCCGACTACTTCACCGGCTCCTACGTCTGCAGACATTTCAGCCATGAGATGTCGATGAAGATGTATCAGAAGGTCGTCGAGAACGGCGCGCAGTACGAGTTCAAGCAGGAGGTCGAGAAGATCCTGGTCAAGGACGGCCATGTCACCGGCGTCCGCACCAAGCGCGGCGACGAGATCGGCGCCGACTACGTGATCTCCGCGCCCTATCCGAACAAGGTCTACACCTCGATGATCGAGCCGCTCTCCGAGGTTCCCGCCGGTGCCGTTAAGATGGTCAACGGCCGCGAGCTCTCGGTCTGCCCGGTATCCGTGATCTGTGTCCTCGAGGGCACGCCGAAGGAGAACGGTCTCAACAACTATTCCACCTTCTCCGGCCGCACGATGGACACCAATGAGATCTGGAAGAACTACTCGAATCTGACTGAGCCCTACAACTATATCACAACGATCTGCGTCAACTACGCGAACCCCGAAGGCATCCCGGAGGGGCAGACCCAGATGTCGATCACGGCTCTGGTTCCGAACGATCCGTTCAAGAACGTCAAGCCGGAGGACTACTTCGATCTCAAGCGCCGTCTGGCCAACGAGATGATGGAGGAGTACATCAAGATCTCCGGCGTGGACTTCCGCAAGAACATCATCGAGATCGAGGTCACGACGCCGATGACGATCGCCCACTATGTCGGCGCGTGGAAGGGCAGCATCTACGGCTACTCCCACAGCCTCAAGGACCATGCGGTCGCCCGTCTGCAGATGAAGCATGACGACCATTTCATCGGCGGTCTGGAGTTCGCCGGTGCGCACGGCATGTCCGGCGACGGCATGGGACCGCAGATCACCAACGGCAGAGCGGCCGCCAAGGGCGTTCTGGACGATCTGACAAAGAAGGAGGCGGCAAAATGAGCATCAAGGTCAAAGGTTTTCTGAAAGACGTCGGCGGCGCATCCCGCGTCACCGAGATGAGAAGAAAGAGCATTGAGTCCGCTTCCGCGATCCCCGATCCCCACGACTTTGTGCGCGAGATTGCCGACCGCCTGCATCCCGATCCGATGGACCTGCGCGTGACGGAGATCCGCGAGGCCTCTCCGACATCCAAGATCTTCCGCATGGTTCCTGTCTCGGCGAAGCTCCCGGTCTTCCAGGCCGGCCAGTACGTCAGCTTCCGCCTGCACATCGGCGGCAGCGAGCTGACCCGCCCCTACACCATCTCCTCCGCGCCCTGCGACGCCCTCGGCGAGAACGGCTATGTGGAGATCACGATCCGCCGCAACCGCCCCTACCTGGTTCCGGACTGGTTCTTCGATCAGGTTCAGGTCGGCACGGTTCTGAATGCGGATCTGCCCTTCGGCACCTTCTACTATGAGCCCCTGCGCGACAGCAAAAACCTCGTCGCCCTGGCCGGCGGCTCCGGCATTACTCCCTTCTATTCGATGGCCCGCGAGATCGCCTACGGCAAGATGAAGGGCGTTCATCTGACCATTCTCTACGGATCCGTCCACCACAGCGACATCGTCCTCGGCGACGAGCTTGCGAAGGTCGCGGCGGACTGCCCGGATGTCAAGGTCGTCCACATCCTCTCCGGCGACGATGCCTGGCAGGGCGAAAAGGGCTTCCTGACGAAGGAGATTATCGCCAAATACATGGGCGAGGATCCAACGCTGATGTTCTGCGGCCCGCTGCCGATGTATGAGCTGGTCAAGCAGGCGGCGACCGACCTCGGCGTCACCTGCCGCCGCTTCCGGCACGACGTGGTCGGCCAGCCCGCCGATCCGACGAAGCTGCCCGGCTATCCGGCCGAAAACAAGGACAAGGTCTGGAAGATGACCGTCAAGCGCGGCATCGCGGAAGACGTGATCGACGCCCGCGGCGACGAACCGGTTGCGGTCGCGCTGGAGCGGGCCGGGATCCCGATCGATACCCACTGCCGCTGCGGCGAGTGCGGCTATTGCCGGACCCAGCTGGTCAAGGGCGAGATTTTTGTCTCCCCGCTGGGCGACGGCCGCCGCGAGATGGACAAGCTGATGGGCTGGTTCCATGCCTGTTCCGCCTATCCCACGAGCGACCTGACCGTTCACATCCCGATCATGTAAGACCAAGGAGGGCAGAGCCATGACCTTTCCCGAGCATTTCCTCTGGGGCACCGCGACGGCTGCCGCGCAGATCGAAGGCGGCTGGCTGGAGGACGGCAGAACGCCGTCCATCTGGGATTTAGCTACCACAAAGCAGATCAAGACCGGCGAAAACAACCACGTCGCCTGCGACCACTACCACCTCTGGGCGGAGGACGTCGAGCTGATGGCCTCCCTCAGCGTCAACTCCTACCGCTTTTCGATCAGCTGGTCCCGCATCGAGCCTGAGAAGGGCAAGTTCAACCCCAAGGGCATCGCCTTCTATCTCCGCCTTGTGCGGGCGCTGAAAAAGAAGGGCATCGAGCCGCTTGTGACCCTCTATCACTGGGATCTGCCCCAGTGGGCGCAGGCGGAGGGCGGCTGGAAGAATCCCGAGATCGTCCGGCTCTTTGCCCGCTATGCCCGCGTCGTCGTCGAAGCCCTGTCCGAGGACGTCCGCTACTGGATCCCGCTCAATGAGCCGCAGTGCTTCATCATGATCGGCCACATCTTCGGCGGCCACGCGCCCTTCCGGAAGGACGTGCCCGCCCTGCGCACCCTCGTCCGCCACGCCCTGCTCGCGCACGGCGAGGCCGTGAAGGTCATCCGGAAATACGCGAAGACGACGCCGATCGTCGGCACCGCGATGGCGACCTGCGTCGCCCTGCCGCTGTCCACGAAGCCGGAGGCCATCGAAAAAGCCAAGTGGTATTCCTTCGACTACCTGCCGGGCGAACTGAACAACTCGATCTGGTCCGACCCGATCCTGCTCGGCCGCGCGACGAAGCTGATGAAGGGCAAGCTGTCCGTGGACGATCTGAATACGATCAACCAGCCGCTCGACTTCATCGGCCTCAACGTCTACCAGCCGATCAACGACAACATCCCCGATCCGAAGTACCGCTTCCCGAAGACCGAGCCGCGCAACGTCATGGGCTGGGTCGTCCATCCCGAGTGCCTCTACTGGTCGCTGCGCTTCTTCCACGAGCGCTATCCCGGCCTGCCGCTGATGGTCACCGAGAACGGCGCAGCCGTCGTGGACGAGGTCAGCGACGACGGCCAGGTCCACGATCCCGAGCGGACCGAGACGATCCGCGGCTTCCTCGGCGCGGTGAAGAACGCGCTGGAGGACGGCGTCCCCGTCATCGGCTACCAGGTCTGGTCGCTGATGGACAACTTCGAATGGGCCGAGGGCACCCGCCCCCGTTTCGGCCTCATCTATACCGACTACGAAACCCAGAAGCGCATCGTCAAGGATTCCGGCTGGTTCTACAAGCAGACCATCGAGTCCAACGGCGAGAATCTCGTATAAGGACCCGCTTTCCCCGTGCGCCTGCCCTCGCGGCAGGCGTACGGGGCGGCAGACAGCATGATAGGAAATGAGGCTTCTGTATGGCAAAGCTCTATTTCAAATACGGCGCCATGGGCTCGTCCAAGACCGCGCAGGCGCTGATCACAAAGTATAATTACGAAGAGAACGACATGACGGTCTGGCTCATCAAGCCCGCCACGGACGACCGGGACGGCCCGAGCGTGGTTCGCTCCCGCATCGGTCTGAAGGCGGATGCGGAGAGCATCAGCGCCACGGCGGACCTGTATCAGCTCTATCTGGAGCGCAGGACCGACGTCGTGATCGTCGACGAGTGCCAGTTCCTGCACCCGGATCAAATCGACCAGCTCCGCCGCATCGTGGACGAGCTCGAGATCCCGGTCCTCTGCTTCGGCCTGCGAACGGACTTCCGGACGAAGCTCTTCCCGGGCAGCCAGCGCCTCTTCGAGCTGGCCGACAGCATCCAGGAAATCAAAACGATCTGCGACTGCGGCGCAAAGGCGACGGTCAATGCCCGCATCGTGAACGGCTGCGTTGTCACGGAGGGCGAGCAGGTCCTGATCGGCGGCAACGAGAGCTACATTGCCATGTGTCACCGCTGCTATATGCGGGCTATCCGGGATCACCGCCGGGTCCGGCTCCACAGCGCCGACTGAATCAACAGAACATACACGGAAAGGAGAAGCCAGTGATGAATTACCCAACTCCCCATATCAATGCCAAGCCCGAGGATTTCGGGCAGACCGTACTCATGCCCGGCGATCCGCTCCGCTCAAAATATATCGCTGAGCACTTCCTCGAAAACCCCGTCTTAGTCAATAACGTCCGCAATGTCCAGGGCTATACCGGCCTGTACAAGGGGGTCCGCGTCACGGTTATGGCGTCCGGCATGGGCATGCCGTCCATCGGCATCTACTCCCGCGAGCTCTACGAGGGCTTCGGCGTCCGCAACATCATGCGCATCGGCTCCGCCGGCGCGATGCAGCCCGAGCTCCACCTCAAGGACCTCGTCTTTGCGATGGGCGCGTCCACAGACTCCAACTATCAGGAGCAGTTCCATCTGAGAGGCGCCTTTGCGCCGATCTGCTCCTATGAAATGCTCCATGCGGCCACCGAGGCCGCCGAGGAACAGGGCGCCGTCTACCACGTCGGCAACATCCTCTCCTCCGACTTCTTCTATGACGACGACGAGGGCGTCCCCGAAACCCTGAACGCCAAGAAGAACTGGATGAAGATGGGCGTCATGGCGGTCGAAATGGAATCCGCCGCCCTCTATCTCAACGCCGCCCGCCTCCGCAAGAACGCCCTCTGCGTCTGCTCCATCTCCGACCACCTCATCACCGGCGAGTCTCTCCCCGCCGAGGAGCGGGAAACCGGCTTCGCCCAGATGATGAAGGTCGCCCTGGAGACTGCCGTCAAGCTGGAGAAATAGGGAACAGGCAAGAGAACAGGGTACGGGGAACGCCGCGGCCGCACGACCTGTCTGTTATCTCCCGCCTGATTTTGAACCACGATCATATTCCGAAAGGACTGATATACAATCATGAAACGACTGTTTTTGATCGTCCTCGACTCCTGCGGAGCGGGCGAGGCTCCGGACGCCGCGAAGTTCGGCGATTACAACGTCAACACGCTGCGCTCCTGCGCCACGTCTGACAGGCTCTGCATCCCCAACCTCCGCGCAGCCGGCCTCGGCAACATCGACGGCCTGGACTTCCTCGGCCCGGTGGAGCACCCGACCGGCGCCGTCTGCAAGCTGCAGGAGGCCTCCGCCGGCAAGGACACCACGATCGGCCACTGGGAGATCGCGGGCGTCGTTTCGTCCGACCCCCTGCCCACCTATCCCAACGGCTTCCCGGAGGAGGTCCTGAAGCCCTTCCGCGAGGCCACCGGCCGCGGCGTGCTGGCCAACGCCCCCTGGTCCGGAACCGAGGTCATCAACGTCTACGGCGACGAGCACGTGAAGACCGGAGATCTGATCGTCTATACCTCCGCCGACTCCGTCTTCCAGATCGCGGCGCACGAGGAGGTCGTCCCGCCCGAGCAGCTCTATGAATACTGCCGCATCGCGCGGAAGATCCTGCGCGGCAAGCACGGCGTGGGCCGCGTCATTGCCCGCCCCTTTGTCGGCTCCGGAAACGGCAATTATACCCGCACTTCCAACCGCCACGACTTCTCGCTCGAGCCGCCCCACAAGACCATGCTCGACGCCTTCAAGGACGCCGGTCTGGACTCCATCGCGGTCGGCAAGATCTATGACATCTTTGCCGGCGAGGGGATCACCGAGCACGTCTACACGAAGGGCAACACCGACGGCATGGAAAAAACCCTTGCCTACGCCGACCGCGACTTCCGCGGCCTGTGCTTCATCAACCTGGTCGACTTCGACATGCTCTACGGCCACCGCCGCGACATCGACGGCTACGCCGCCGCCCTGACCGAGTTCGACGGCTGGCTTCCGAAGTTGATGGAGAAGCTCGGGCCGGAGGATCTTGTCATGATCACCGCCGACCACGGCTGCGACCCGGCCTACACCGCCACCACCGATCACACCCGCGAATACGTTCCCTGGCTGATCCTCGGCCAGCAGATCCGCCCGGTCAATCTCGGCACGCAGTTCTGCTTCGCCGACATCGCCGCCACGATCTGCGATCTCTTCGGCCTTCCCCTGGAAACGGAAGGGAAGAGCTTCAAGGATCAGATTCTGTAATAGAATCCGTTCCATTCCTGGCCCTGCAGCGCTTCGACCATTTGATTCTCAAGATTCAAGGAGATACCTATGACTACCACACCTGACGAGCTTGTCCGCCTGGCCAAGGAAGCCCGCGGACACGCCTACGTTCCCTACTCCGGCTTTTCCGTCGGCGCCGCTCTGCTGTGCAGGGACGGAAAAATCTATCAGGGCTGCAACATCGAGAACGCCGCCTTCGGCCCCACGATCTGCGCCGAGCGCACGGCCTTTTTCAAGGCGGTCTATGACGGAGAGCGCGAGTTTGAAGCGATCGCCGTCGTCGGCGGCCGGGCAGGAGAGGAGATCACCGGCCTTTTCCCGCCCTGCGGCGTCTGCCGTCAGGTCATGCGCGAGTTCTGCGATCTGGATTTCAAGCTCTATCTCGGCCGGGAGGACAACCGCTGGGAGGAGCGCACGCTCGGCGAGCTGCTTCCGATGAGTTTTTCTCCGGCGGACATGCGGTAGACCATGTGATTTTTTACAATTCTGTAAGATTCACTTGATTTTTTGCGCCGATTGTGCGATAATGCACATGTTGGTTAGGCGCAGTCTGTCTGCGTCGATCATAATTTATGGAATACGGAGGATACAAACAAATGAAGAAAATTCTTGCGCTCGTCCTCGTTCTCGCAATGGTCGCCGCTCTGTTCGTCGGCTGCGCGAAGACGAAGGACGCTGCTGCCGCCGGCAACAAGGCTGACAGCATTCCCGACACCATGACCTCTTCTGACGGCAAGTACGAGATCGCGTTCGTCACCGACGTCGGCCAGCTGAAGGACAAGTCCTTCAACCAGGGCACCTACGACGGCGTCAAGCTGTTCGCCAGCGAGAACAACAAGACCTACAAGTACTATCAGCCCGCCAACGGCTCCGAAGCGACTGACGAGGACCGTTACAACGCCATGAAGGACGCTGCCAACAACGGCGCCAAGGCCATTGTCTGCGCCGGCTTCATGCAGGCTGCTGCTCTGGAAAGAGCTGCCAACGACTTCCCCGAAGTCAAGTTCGTCTTCATCGACGGCTGGCAGATTGATACCCCGAGCAAGAACATCGCTGCCATCGCGTTCCAGGAAGAGCAGTGCGGCTATCTGGCCGGCTATGCTGCTGTCATGGAAGGCTACACCAAGCTCGGCTTCTGCGGCGGCGGCGGCGGCGAGAACCCCGCTGTCAACCGTTACGGC
>JAFPFL010000095.1 GCA_017425545.1 Oscillospiraceae bacterium
ATCTTATGTACATGAAAAAGGAGAGACCATTATGAGCAAACTGACTCGAATCATCGCGATCATTCTGTTCCTCGCGGTTGGCGTTCTCTCATTTCTGCCCACACTCCGGATCAGCTTCGCGGAGAGACCGGCTGAGATCCCCCAGGAAGCGGCGGATCAGCTCCTCGACGGCCTGGTCAAGGACGCCGGCGGCACGAACCCCATCTCCATGCACGGCCTTGACAGCTTTGCCAAGAAGCCCGGCGAGGAGGCCTCTACCGGCCTGATCGTCGCCATCGCGATTGCGGTTCTGGCGCTGGTCGCGGTGATCTTCCTGGCGCTCGGCAAGGCGAAGGCAGTCCCCTTCCTGTTCGGCCTGCTGATGCTCGCCGCCCTGATTATCTACTGGCAGGTCGCCAAGGGCGACATGCTGAAGGGCACGAACAACGAGATCACCCTGGTTCCGTCACTCCTGGGCTGGATCGCGGCGATCTGCGCCTGCCTCGGCAGCGTTTTCTCCCTGCTCTCCAAGAAGCAATAAAGTCCATGCGTTCTTCACAAAGGCGCGTCCTGCCGTCCGGCTGGACGCGCCTTTGTGCGTTTTGTAAAAACGCCGCGTTTTCAAACCGGTTTTTCTTGACTTTCTTTTCGGATTACCATATAATGAAAAGTACATAAGGTGTCCTTATGCAGTTGGATCAACCAACAATCAGAAAAGAAAGGTGAAGAAAAAAATGGGTATTGCATCTCTGATTCTCAGCATTGCTTCGATCGTTGCCAACTTCGTTGCCAACACGGATTGGGACCTGTTCTGGCCCGTACACGTGGTCGGCCTGATCCTCGGCATCGTTGGTCTGGTTCTCGGCGCCGCTGGCCGCAAGAACGCGACCCAGCGCGGCGTTGCCACTGCCGGTATGATCATTGGCATCGTTGGCGTCTCCCTGAACGCGATCTTCATGCTCGCCTGCGCCTCTGCCTACGCCACTGCCTCCAACGCTGTCGACAGCCTGCTTGGCTAATGCAGATCTGAGCGCCGGTCTCTGCCGGCTGCCTGCTCTGATCTGAGCGGGACAAAAAAGAGATGCACTGCGTCCGTGGTGCATCTCTTTTTTCCGAATGACGCGCGCATCTGATCGAAAGGGGGACTTCGCCTCATGATGCCGATCATTTCCATCTTCGGTCTGCGCATTCCCGCCTACGGCCTGTGCGTGGAGCTCGGCGTGTTTGCCGCATTTCTGGTCTCGCTTCGCCTGGTCCGGAATAAGGGCGGCGACTTCAACACGCTGGTGATCCTCTACGGGGTGACGGTCCTCTTTGCCCTCATCGGCGCGATCTTCACGTATTATGCGGCCTCCTACGGGCTCGGCAGACTGATCCGGGAGTTCTCCCGGGGCGATTTCTCCGCCCTGCGCCAGATGGGCCTGGTCTTCTACGGCGGCCTGCTCGCCGGTCTGCTCGGCTGCTGGCTGGCCATGCGCTGGACCCATGCGGACATGCGCGCCTATACCGATTCGATCGTGCCCTGCATTCCGCTCGGCCATGCGATCGGCAGGATTGGCTGCCTGCTGGGCGGCTGCTGCTACGGCGTCCCCTATTCCGGCCCGCTCGCGGTCCGCTCCGTCGAGGGCGGCAACGTTCTGCGCTTCCCGATCCAGGCGGTCGAGAGCCTTGCGAACCTGCTGCTCTTTGTCGCCCTGCTGCGCTATGCGAAGAAGGGAAAGCCGCGCGTGCTCGCAGTCTATCTGGCAACCTACGCGGTCATTCGCTTCACGCTGGAGTTTTTCCGCGGCGATGCGATCCGCGGCGCCTGGCTGCGCCTGTCCACCTCGCAGTGGATTGCGGCCGTTACGTTTGTACTTGCCCTCGTCTGGCTGATCCTCGGCGGGCTCAGGCGGACGGAGGCTGTTTCAAATCAAAAAGGAAGGAAGAAAGAAGTATGAGATTTTGTTCCGCATGCGGCAGTCAGGTCGATGACCACGCCAAGTTTTGCCCGGTCTGCGGCGCGCCGATGGGGTTCCCCCAGCAGACGCCCACGACCGTGAACGCACAGCCCCCAGAGCCCCCGATCACGGAGGAGACGGCAAACGCCCGCTATGCCTCCGGCGACCCGGGCTACGGCGGCTACCGCCCGGAAGCCCCGGCCTACCGCGCTCCCATGCCGGCCTTCGGCAGTTCCGAGGCCGCGAAGCCCGACCGCGGCGCCGGCGTCAGGGAGGCGATCCGCAGCTCCGGCGCGACCCCGCTGACCCTGATCCTCGCGATCCTGCTGTCTGTCACCCTGCTCATCTCTCTGATCACCCTGTTCGACAGAGGCACCATGCTTGACACCCTGTCCGGCATCGGCGCCATTTCTGACGACCTGGGCGACGCCTTCGAGGAGATCGGCGACATCGCCGAAACCGGAAGCATCCTCAGCATCATGATGGGCCTGCTCATCAGCGCACCGGCGATCCTGATCGTCATCGGCCTCTGGGTGGTCTTCGGCTCCATGCAGAACCGAGGCAGAAATCCGATCCCCTCCGGCGGTCTGACGCTGATTAAGGTCGCTCTCATCATCAAGCTTGTGATCTTCGCCGTCTTCGGCGGCATCGTCCTGATCATCCTTATGCGTGCCGCGATTGCCGTGCGCGAAGTCGCCAGAAGCTACAACTATTACGGCGGCTACTACCGCAGATCCGCCGCGTCGAGTGCCTCCGGCACGTTGTGGCTGGTCTTTTCGATGATGGTCGCCGTGTTCGTCCTGGTCATCGTCTTCTATGCCAAGGCGATCAAGTCGGTCGGCGCGGCGAAGCAGGCCTGCTTCGGCTACATCACCGGCGGCCTGTCCATGTATGTCGCCGTGATGTGCTTCCTCTGGGCGAGCGTGGAGCTGGTCGCGTTCTTCATCCTGATGGAGGCGAATTCGATCGCCTACGGCTATCTGTTCAGCACCTGGTCGATCCTCTCGCAGATTCTTACGATCGCCTCTTATATCATCAGCGGCATTCTGCTGATCATCGCAAAAAACCGCCTGAACAACGCGTACTGATCCGCGGAACTCCAAACAAATTCAAATCCGCACCCCGGCGCTCTGCGCCGGCGTGCATAAAGGCAAACGGACCGGCTCATCTGAGCCGGTCCGTTTTGCTGTCGAATCTTACTTCATCAGGCCGAGCAGGTTCTCGCTGCCGACGAAGTCGATGTTGTTGCAGATGATCACGTCCTGGATGCCCTTCTCGTTCACCAGGCCGGAGATCCAGCTGTAGGGCTTTCCGGCCCAGCTGCACCAGCCCTTGAAGTAGCGGTAGTCGATCCAGTAGATGTGCTCGTAGTGGTCGATCAGGAAGGGGATGAAGGCGTTGCCGTAGGAGTCCTTCACGACGAGCACCGAGGAGCCGTCCGTGATCTCGGGGTTGTGGGCGTAGTTGTAGGGCTGGTCGCCGCCGGCGAAGGTGCCGTAGAGCTCCGAATTCGGATAGCCCGAGACGTCGTTGACGATCCGCCACTTGTATTCCGTATAGCCGCCGTTCTTGCTGCCGTAGGAGGTGTACATCGTCATATCGTTGGTCCCGTTGGGGATATAGGCGGTCACGGTGTCGGGGTTCGCAGCGAGCTTCGGGCTGCGGTTGGAACGGGAATAGAAGGTGCCGAGGAAGTTGGAGAAGGTCATCGTCTCAAAGCTGCTGAGCTCGTGGGGCGTGATGCCCTTCTCGGTACAGAACTGGAGGTAGGCGTAGTAGGCGCCGAGGGCCGTCCAGTGGTGGTCGGTGTGGAAGAAGATATATTCGTTGTTGTGCGATTTCAGATTGTTGTAGACCGCCACGGTCTTGACCGAGGGATCCATCTGCTGGTACATCCAGTTCATGGCTTCGTTCTCGTCGGAGGCGCCGATGCTCTCGCGCACGCTGTCGGAGAGCATGATGCCGGCCGAGATCGGGCAGAGCATGCAGTAGAGGTTGGCCTTGCCCTTGAGCGATTCGGCGAGGGTGTTCATGGCCAGGACGTACTTCGCGCTGTTGCTCTGGCTGAAATAGTAGATGCCGTAGCCGCAGTTGTTGGTGATATAGATGTCGCCGGCCTTCTCCGCTGGCGCCGTCACGTCGCCGGCGCCCTGGACGTCCGTTGGCGCCTCCGTGACGGGCTCCGTCTGATCGCCGCCCGGCGTCTGACCGGAGGGGACCTCGCCGGAGGGAACTTCGCCGGATGGCGCCTGGCCGGTCTCGGCGGGCTCCGGCTCTGTGGAATCGTCCAGACCTGCCAGCGCGGCAAGCTGTTCGGGGGTCAGGGAGCCGTCCGGGATCTCGTCGGCGCTCTGGCCGCTGGAGATGAGCTGCTCGCCCTGCTTGCCGTAGAGGGATTTCACGGCCTGGTCGCCCTGGATCAGCAGCTCGCGCAGCGGGTAGGTGTCCGCGTACCAGGTGTTGACGCCGCCCGGCAGCTCGCCCTCGGCCTTCGCCTCATGGAAGAAGAAGCTGCCGTCCCAGACGCCCTTCAGCGTCAGCGTGGGGAACTTGGTCAGCTTGCGCTTTTCGACCTCGGAGGTCTTCGGGCGCAGGAACCACATCAGACCGATCACGCTCACCAGGATCAGGAAGCCGAGAAAGACAAGCTCCTTGATGACGGCGATCGTGCCTTTGTTTTTCCGAATATTCGGAGCATCGTTGTTTGCCATTGTTCGCGCCTCCCGTCAGAATTGGAAATAGAGGAAGGGGTTGTAGCTCGCGCCAGCCAGCGCCATCGTGGACAGCACCAGCAAAATCAGCGGATGCAGGATATCCCACACGCCGTAGGTCCAGAACCAGGCGGCGCTCTTCCGGCTCAGATTGCGCATCGCGTTGGCGATGTGCGTGCCGAGCGGGGTCACGGAGACGCAGGCAAAGAGCAGGAACCAGACGTTGTTCTGGAAGATGATCCAGCTCGGAGCGGTGTGGAAGGCGTTCCCGTTGAGACCGACCATGCCCTTGAGGGCCGTCCCAAGCATGCCCATATCCGAGAACCGGAAGAGGACCCAGCCGATGACGACGACGAGCAGGGTCAGCACCCGGCGCAGCGGCTTGACGATGCGCTGCTCGGGGTGGATCACGTACTTCTCCAGCACCAGGAAGACGAAGTAGTACAGGCCCCAGAGGATGAAGTTCCAGCTCGCGCCGTGCCACATGCCGGTCAGGCCCCAGACCACGAACATGTTGAAGATGTGGCGGGCCTTGGAGCAGCGGTTGCCGCCGAGCGGGATATAGACGTAATCACGGAAGAAGGTGGACAGGGAGATGTGCCATCTGCGCCAGAAGTCGGTGATCGAGTCTGCCGTGTATGGATAGTTGAAGTTTTCCTTGTAGTGGAAGCCGGTCATCAGGCCCATGCCGATGGCCATGTCCGAGTAGGCGGAGAAGTCCAGGTAGATGAAGAGGGTGTAGCAGATCGCGCCGAGCCATACGCCGAGAACCGAGGTCGTTTCGATCACGCCTGCGGCAAGCAGGGTGTCGGCGACCTTCGAGCAGCCGTTTGCGAGGATGGCTTTCTTGGCCAGACCCACGGTGAAGCGGGTGATGCCGCGGCTGACCTCGGAGAGCTTGACCTTCCGGTGGAGGATGTCCTCATAGACGTCGCGGTAGCGGACGATCGGGCCGGCGATGCACTGATGGAAGAGGCTCGCGTAGAGCAGCAGCAGCCAGTACTTCTTCTGCACCTCCGCGTCGCCGCGGTAGACGTCGATCACGTAGGAGAGCAGCTGGAAGGTGTAGAAGCTGATGCCGATCGGCATGACGATGCGCGGGATCTCCTTCGGCACGCCGGTCAGAAGCTGGACGTTTTTCAGGAAGAAGCCGGTGTACTTGAAGATCCCGAGGATCAGCAGCACCAGCACGATCGCGGCGGCAAGGATGGGCTTCCCGCTCTTCCCGCGCGCCTGCGCGCGGATGACCTCGATCGCGCCGACCCAGCAGATGAAGGTCATAATCAGCAGCAGCGGGACGAAGCGGAGGCCGCTCCATGCGTAGAAGACCAGCGAGAAGCAGAGCATCACGATGTTCTTCTTCTTGATGTCCGGGACGAACGCCTGCGTCAGGATGTTTGCAAGAAAGAAGACGAAGACAAAAAACAGACTCGAAAAGACCAAGAGACTTCCCTCCCTCCGGGAAAAATAGTCAGCCTATATTATAGTCTATTATGTGCAGTTTTGCAACAGGAAAGTGCAGACTCCGCCAAAAAGTGACGGCTCCCGCGGCGGAAAAAAGCACGGGGCCGGTCCTCAGGACCGGCCCCGTGCAGGCGCGCCTTGCGCGCGGTCAGTTGAATGTTTCGCAGTAACGCATGAAGATCGCGGCGACCTCCGCGCGGGTCGCGGCATTGCCCGGATACAGGCGGCCGCCGCTGCCGCGGATGATCCCGTTCTGGATCGCCCAGATCATCGAGTAGTAGGCAAAGTCGGAGACGCTGCCCGCGTCGGAATAGCCGGTCAGCGTCGTCGTCTCGAGCGAGCCGGCCACGCCCTTGTACTGGGCGTAGCGGAAGAGGAAGGTCACGATCTGCTCGCGCGTGACGTTGCCGTTCGGGTTGAAGCGGCTGCTGCTGACGCCGTTGACGATCGCATTTTGAGAGGCCCAGATGACGGCATTTTCGTAGTATTTCCCGGCCGCGACGTCGTCAAATGGCGACGTGCCGCTCACGTCCGGCTCGCCCGCAAGGCGGTAGAGAACCGTTACCATCATGGCGCGGGTCATCGTGCCGTCCGGGGAGAAGGTGGTCGCGGACGTGCCTGCGAACAGGCCGTTTTCCACGACGAAGTCGATGCCGGCGTGCGCCCAGTTGTCATAGGCGGGCATGTCGGTGAAGTTCTTGCAGGGGCAGTCGTGATCGCCGCTGCCGCCGCCGCTGCCGCCGTTGTCACCGCCGTTGCCGGCGGTGTCCCAGCCGAGGGTGTTCTTGATGAAGCGGTAGCTTCTCGAGCGGGCGCAGTTGCATTTCGGATTCGTGTTTTCACTGCAGTACTTGGTTTGAACGACGGCGCCGTGGAACTGGTCGAGCGAGGTGATCTTGTCGCTGCTGCTCAGCCCCAGGACGGAGCGAACGGCGCTCAGGAAGGTCTTGACGCCGCCGGGTCCGTAGTGGTTTTCGGCGTAGGTGTAGTAGAGCAGGGCCGCGTCCGAGCGGATGCCCGCGTTCCAGCCGTGCTTGAGCTGGTCGCCGATGTCCTGCTTCGCCTGCGCCTTCTGCGCGGCAATGCCGGCGTCCGTAGAGATCAGGGACTTCGCCGCCGCGATCTCGTCCGCGGTAAAGGTCCGGTGATGCCAGGCGTAGTCGAGGTATCTGCCGTTGGAGTCGTAGATGTAGAGGTCGGTGTTCACGACCTCGTTGTAGAGGTCCGTGCCGAGCTTCTCCTCGCTCAGCGCCGCGTCCGCCGCGCAGATCCGCTTGAGCAGCTCCAGCGCCTTGAGCGCGCGCCAGGCCATGATGCCCATGCCGACCGCGCCGCTGTCGTTCGTGACAGTGTCGAAGCGGGCCTCGACGTTCTGATACATCAGAATGCCGGCCTCTGTGATTTTGTTGATATCGACGCAGTCCTCGAAGCTCTCCTCGTCGGCAAAAGCCGCGCCGCACAGTCCAAAGGACAGGCAGAGCACCAGCAGGACGGCGATCCATCTGTATTTCATGAGAACCTCCATCTGTCAGCTGCGGGGTTTCCGTGGAAGGCAAAGTGATTGACATAATTCGTATCAATTCGTAACAATTGTAGCATATACAATTGAATTATGCAAGCTTTTTTTTCAAAATACACCGGGAAAATCCCAAAATCCCTTGTTTTTTCGGACATTTTTGCGCGAAAGAAGACGTTACAAATAATTACAAACCTGTAATTTATGCGGTTTCATGCACAAGATATGGTATGCGGGAAAGCCGACCTTCCCCAAATGTTGTTCCACCGGGCGGATCCCGCCCATTCGTCTGCAAGGGCAAAAAAGCTGCGGAAAATTTTGAAAATTTTTGCATGGAAGCCGAAAAATCGGAAAAAAATAAGGAAAACGGCGGCGAAAAGCCATTTTGCTGCGCGGGAATGCTTATATATTATATAAGGAGTTTCCGCGGAAAGGAGACTGAATGAAAAAGCTGTTCCGTCTGCTGGCACTGGCAGCGGTTCTGGCCGGCCTGCGCGCTCTGCCCTTCCGGGCAACGGACGCGGCTCGTCTGACCCCGGTGCAGACCGTGATCGTGCGCCATGACGCGGGCCGGTATGAGATCGATGTCGGGAAGGCCGTGCGCGGCGTCGGCCGGACGCTGAGCGAGGCTCTGGAGGCTCTGCGCCGGGCTGCGACGGGGGAGCTCTTCTTCCGGACCGCGGAGCAGGTCGTCCTCGTCGACCCCGGCGTCCCGGATCAGGAGGCGATCCGTGCCATCGTATCGGAGGAGGCCTTCCGCCCGGCCGCCGGCCTGTACCGGACGGCGGATCCCGGGCCGGACACGGCGGCCCTCAGCGCCTACCTGCAGAGTCACCCGTCCAACACGACGATCGGAAAGCTGCGCGGCGAGCTGCTGACCGGTCAGGACCCGCTTCTGCCCGTGATCCGGCAGGCGGACGGAGGCTATCTTGTTGAAACGCCGTAAAAGCTTTGCGCTGACCCTGACGGCGGCCGCCGTCCCGGCCTTCGGCCTCTGCCCGAGTCTGGGCTGGGCCGGCGCCCTGCTCGGCGGCGCGGCTGCAGCCTGGATTTTGAATCGGACCGAGCGGGCGCTCCGAGGCCGCTCGCTCGCGAAGGCCGCTGCCTGCGGCGCGGTTGGGAGGGCAGCCGCCGCCGTCTCCGCCCTCGGCCTCTTCGGCCTGGCGCTCTGGGCGGCGGGGCGCAGCCGCCTCGCCTTTCCGGAGACCGCAGGCAGCCCGCTTGCCGCCGCCCTGATCTTCGCCCTCTCGTTTTGGGCGGCCCGGAGCGGGGCGGAGGCCGTCGGCAGATGCGCGGTCGTCCTGCTCCCGCTTCTGGCCGTGCTCTACGGGGTGATCCTCGTCTTCAGCCTGTCGCAGCTCCGCCTGTCCTGGCTCCTGCCGACCGGAACGCCCCGCGCCGGGCTGCGCGCCTGCGCCAGCCTCCTCCTCCCGGGCGCCGCCCTCTTTTTGCGCCGGGAGGACGGCGTGTCTGTCAGCAGGGGCACCGCGATCGCCGCCCTTGCGGCGGCTGCGGCCGCCGCCGTCACCGCCGGGACCCTCTCGCCGCCCGGGGCCGCCGCCCGCGCGGCCTTTCTGACGGTCTCCAGAAGCGTCTCGATCCTCGGCGTCATCCAGCGCTTCGAAGCCCTGATCTCCGGGGCGATGCTGATGAGCGGCTTCTGCCTCTGCACCCTGCTGCTTCTGGCTGCTCGAGAGCTCCTGGACAGCCTCGCACCGAAGAAATCATCAGCCGCCGTCAAGACGTCCGCCTTCGCCGCCGGCCTGATTTTTCTCTGGCTCCCAACACCGGAAACCTTCCGTTTGACTGGTGTGACTGCTATATGTGGGGGTGTCGCTTGTGCTTTCCTACTATTCGTAGTTTCAAAAAATAAATCTCAAAAAAATGAAGAAAATGCTTGACATTTTGGACCTTCGGTGCTAATATATACAGGCGCGCTGCGGAAGGGACTTCTGCAGAGGCCCAAATGAAAGAATTTTTCGGATTTACGAAAAAAGTTCTTGACATTTGAACCGGACCGCGCTATATTATAAAGGTCGCCGCGGTTGAGGGAAACCGATGAAACTGCTGTGATTTTATATAGGCTGCAAAGCCGCTGTACCTTGAAAATTAAACAACGAGAAACATGAACAAACACCATGGACAATTACAGATGGAAACATCTGAGAGTTGTTCTTGAAAGTCAATTGTAAGGATTGAGATTGCAAGAACAGCCAACGAAAATTCTTGAGTAGCTGAGAGCGAATTCAAGTAAAATAGATTTTAGGGCCGAAAGGCTTTAAGATACCATTTTATAGAGAGTTTGATCC
>JAFPFL010000096.1 GCA_017425545.1 Oscillospiraceae bacterium
GCCCGAGGACACCGACGATCCCGTGTGGAAGGCCGCCTATGAGAAGCGCTGCAAGGAGAAGGGGTTCTCCGCCCTGTTTGACTACAGCTACCAGTGGGCCTACCGCGAGCGGTTCGAACAGGCCGGCCTGACCGCCCTGCTGGGCTGCGGCTTCGACCCGGGCGTCAGCCAGGCCTACTGCGCCTGGGCCAAGAAGCACGAGTTCGACGAGATCGACACGATTGACATCCTGGACTGCAACGGCGGCGACCACGGCTATCCCTTCGCCACCAACTTCAACCCCGAGGTCAACCTCCGGGAGGTTTCCGCGCCCGGCTCCTACTGGGAGAACGGCCACTGGGTCGAGATCCCCCCGATGGCGATCAAGCGCGAGTACGACTTCGACCAGGTCGGCCACAAGGACATGTACCTGCTCCACCACGAGGAGATCGAGTCCCTGGCGGAGAACATCCCCGAGGTCAAGCGCATCCGCTTTTTCATGACCTTCGGCCAGAGTTACCTGACCCACATGAAGTGCCTCGAGAACGTCGGCATGCTCTCCACGACCCCTGTGATGTTCGAGGGCCATGAGATCGTCCCGATCAAGTTCCTGAAGGCGCTGCTGCCGGATCCCGCCTCTCTCGGCCCGCGCACGAAGGGCAAGACCAACATCGGCTGCATCTTCACCGGCCGGAAGGACGGCAGGGAGAAGACCTATTATATTTATAATGTATGCGACCACGAGTCCTGCTACCGCGAGGTCAAGAGCCAGGCGGTCTCCTACACCACCGGCGTGCCTGCCATGTGCGGCGCGCTGATGATGCTGACCGGCAAGTGGATCAACCCCGGCGTGCACACGGTGGAAGAGTTCGACCCCGATCCCTTCCTCGACGCGCTGGACAAGTACGGCCTGCCGAAGTCCGAGTCTCACGACCCGGTCCTTGTCCCGTGACGGCCGCGAAGAACGCCCCCTTTGCCGCGCTGCGCGGCAAGAAGCCCGAAGATCTCTTCGGGCTTCTTGCTACGCCTTGTTATATTCTGGATGAATCCGCCCTTCGGCAAAACGGGGAGATCCTGGCGGGCGTGGCGGCCCGCACCGGCTGCAGGCTGCTTCTGGCGCAGAAGGCCTTCACGAATTACGACTGCTACCCGATCCTCGCGCCCTACCTCTGCGGCACCGAGGCCTCAGGCCTGTTTGAGGCCCGGCTCGGCAAGGAGGAGCTGCCCGAGAAGGAGGTCCACGTCTTCTGCGCGGCCTACCGCGCCGACGAGTTTGACGAGCTCCTGCAATATGCCGATCATATCGTTTTCAATTCTCCCGCCCAGCTTCGGACCTATGGCCCGGCGGCGAAGCGGGCAGGGAAGAGCCTCGGTCTGCGTGTCAACCCCGAGTGCTCCACGCAGGATGGCCACGCGATCTACGACCCCTGCGCGCCGGGCAGCCGCCTCGGCACGACCCGCGCCCAGTGGGACGCGCAGATGACGCCGGAGCTGATCGCGCTGCTGGACGGCCTGCACTTCCATACCCTCTGCGAGCAGGATTCCGACGCGCTGGAGATCACCCTCCGGGCCGTGGACGAGAAATTCGGGGACGTTCTGCCCCGGATGAACTGGCTGAATATGGGCGGCGGCCACCATGTGACGCGCCCGGATTATGATATTCCGCGGCTCGAGCGCTGCATCCGGTTCGCCCGCGAGACCTGGGATCTGGACGTCTATCTGGAGCCCGGAGAAGCCTGGGCGCTGAACGCGGGCTACCTGGCGAGCCGGGTCCTGGACCTGACCGAGAACAACGGCGTGCACAACGCGATCCTGGACTGCTCTGCGGCCTGCCATATGCCGGACGTGATCGAAATGCCCTACCAGCCGCCGATCTACTGCGCCGAGCCGGTGGATTTCTCCTCCCGGGAAGCAGCTCCGGAGGAAGCCTCCACCCCCGCGGCGGCGCGTACCGATGCGCCCGCCCCCACCGGCCATGTCTACCGTCTGGGCGGCCCGACCTGCCTGGCGGGAGACGTCGTCGGGGACTACCGATTTGACGCGCCGCTCTCCGTTGGCGACCTGGTCCTCTTCGGCGACCTTGCAATTTACTCGACAAACAAGAATAACACCTTCAACGGCATGCCCCTGCCGAATATCTGCCGCCGCACCGAAGACGGCAGCCTGGAGCGCCTTACCGATTTCGGCTACCGCGACTTCAAATACCGCCTCGGTCGATAAAATAATACAGGGACAAGTATAGCGCCGCCCCCCTGATGCGCTCCGCGCATCAGGGGGGCGGCACGCAGGGCAGCCTTCCCCTTGAGGGCTGAACTGCACGGCGGGCAGTTCAGGATTTGATGCTCCGGTTGCGCGGGCTATGCTCGCGGAACCGGGAACCGAAGCGTCCGGTGTCACGGCTGCGCCGTGACGGATGAGCTGTCCTCGGCGGCTGGCTGAGTCAGCCCGCCCTGCAGCGGCCAACCTACGCGCTCTCACTCCACCTCCAGCAGCTCCGCGATGCTCCGCGCCAGATACGGCGCGGCTGCGAGCGCCTCCGGCAGGGTGTTGCCGGTGGAGCCGACCTCGACGATCATCTCCCCGGGGCAGAGGTCCCCGTTGAACCGCTCCCGCCGGAAGGACAGATCCTTGCACAGCCCCGGCGCGGAGCGGTTTGTCAATGCCTGCAGCTTGAGCGCGCAGGACAGATTCCGCGCCCAGTCCGGGTGATAGAGCCCGCCCTCGTCGGTCCCGACGACGAGCATCAGCTTCGCAACGGCCTGCCCGTCGAGTTCGGTTGCCTCGCGCACCGGGACCTCCATCGCGTCGCGGTGCAGGTCGATCACGATGCGGATCGACGGGTGCTCCGCCAGATAACCCTGGATCTTCTCCCGCGCGACCGCATACGAACTGTTGTAGCTCGGGTAATCGTTGTAGCTCGTGTCGTGGATCACGCCGACGCCGCGCGCCTCGAGCTCAGCGGCGAGCCTGTCTCCGACGGCGATGACCGAGGCGCTCTTGTCCAGCGTCCGAAAATCCCCGCTCACCTCGTATTCGTACCCCTCCGACGGCGTGTACGATTCACACGAGTGCGTGTGGATAATGAGCACCTGCGGCCCCTCGAGCTTTTCCCAACCGAGCGGCTCCAGCAGCAGCGCGGCCTTGTCCACCGCATAGCCGCAGTTCCCGCGCAGCCCGATCGCCTCGGCCTCCTCGGCGCGGAACGCTTCCGGCCGCCCCGCTCCGCTGCTCTCGTCCCCCGTCTCCCACGTGGAAGCCTTCTCCCCGTCCTCCGTGAGACCGGGAGAAGGGGGATCGCTTGCGGTGGACGAGGGGCTCTGCGGCGCCGCTCCGGTAAGGCCCTGCGGCGCCGCCCCGGTAGAACCGGCCTCCCCCGTCCCCCGCAGGCCGCCCGCATCCGCCCGCACCCCGGTCTCGAGGAAGAGCGCCGCCTCGAAGAGCGCGCGGCTCCCGAGCGCGCGTTTTGCGGCCAGTACGGCGCGCCGCGGCAGCCCCGGCACGAGGGCGAGCCGCAGCAGGGCGGCGAAGACCAGCAGCCCGGCGCAGAAGCCTGTCCGGAACGTTTTGCGGTAAAATAACGGATGCATTCCGATCCCTCCCATCCGGATTCTATGCCGGCTTGTCCTCCGATATGCCCCGCAATTGCAGTTAACTGATAGATTGCATAGAAATATAAGCGTTTATCATTCGACGCAGTTATTTATCCTGCAGCAAAATGCACTTAAGTTCTAAAAAATACTCACGAAAACGACACTTTTCGGGAAACCGTGAACGGACCGCACGTTCACGGTTTCTTCATAGGATTTCCATATTTTTTCAGAACTGGTGATTGACAACGGAAATCTCATGTTGTAAAATGTGGCTAGGCTGTATAGTCAGCTTTATATGTAAAATCTGTAACGTGGGCTTTCGGCGCCAAAGACCATGCCGGAAGCCTGGTGAAGAGATTCCAAACCTAAGGAGGACAAACATTATGCGGAAAACTGGAATGCGCTTGCTTGCAGTGCTTCTGGCGGTTGTCATGGTGCTTCCGTCTGTGCTGATCCCCGGCATGGCTGCCGAGGCGACCGGCTTCACGGACGTACCGGAAGGCAGCTGGTATGAAGACGCTGTCAATTATGTGAGCGAAAAGGGCTACATGACCGGCGTCGGCGACAACAGGTTTGCGCCGAACGACGAGGTCACGAGAGCCATGTTCGTCACGATCCTTGCCAGGATCACGATGGCGGAGACCGACGGAACGGTTTCTGCCTTTACGGACGTACCCGTGAACAAGTGGTACACCGGCGCGGTCAGCTGGGCTGCGGAGAACGGCATCGTCAACGGTGTTGGCGACGGCATGTTTGCGCCCGGCAAGTCGATCACGCGTCAGGATCTGTGCACGATCCTCTACCGCTTTGTCAACGCGATGGACTACGAGCTGACCGTCGGCGAGGAGAAGACCTTCACCGACAGTGCTTCTGTCTCGTCCTATGCGGCGGAAGCGGTCCGCTATGCGTCCTCTGTCGGCCTGATCGCCGGCTATGACGACGGCACCTTCCGTCCGAAGGCGACCGCGACCCGTGCGCAGATGGCTGTGATCATCATGCGCCTGGCCCGTCTGCTGGACGGCCAGATCGTGAAGCCCGAGCCCATGCCCGCCCAGAGCTTCAACGGCGCAGCCGGCGACGACATGACGGTCTCCGTCAATGCCCCGAAGGGCGCTCTGCCTGAGAACACCAATATGACCGTCAGCCGCGTCACCGACGAGGCTGCTTTGGCTGCCATTGCGGAGAAGGCGGATCTGGAGATCGTGGCTGCGGCAGACATCACCTTCAAAAAGGACGGCGCCAAGCTGGAGCCCGAGAAGGCAGTCGAGGTGCAGATCAGCCTGGACGGCATGGAAAACCTGCAGAATCCCTACGTGATCCACGTGCGGGACGACGGCGGCATCGAGTACATGAGCGTCGAAGTGGTTTCCATCAGCCGTGACGGCAGCGGCAAGGCCCTGCGCTTCTATGCCAAGGACTTCTCCGTCTACGCTGTGGGCGACGGCGGCACCAACCCCATCCAGCTGCTGACCGTGGAGTTCTACGCGAAGAACAGCACCGGTAACTGGGAAAAGATCAACGCCCAGGGCATCCGTATGGATCAGATCTCCAAGCTGGATACGCCCTGCTATGACCCGGGCGTTCCCACCCTGACCGCGACCCAGTCCTTCGAGGGCTGGTTCCTCGACAATACTGAGCCCTACGGCGACTTTACCGAGGAAGATGCGGGTCTCTCCGTTGCCGACATCAACACCTACATCAAGACCAACTATAACGCCAGCAGC
>JAFPFL010000097.1 GCA_017425545.1 Oscillospiraceae bacterium
GTGCATAGCTCACGCCGCCTTTCGTTCTCTATGCACCAAGTATACCATGGCCGATGTCCCATAAAAGGCACATTAACCTATATCTTGTATTTTGCTGATTAAAACCGATAACCAGAATCCCGATTTGTACTCCTGTCTGCAAGAAGGGCAGCGCTGGAACTCAGCCCGGCACTGCCCTCTTACGTCTTTGTTCAGCTTATTTTTTTCACGCAGTGCGATTGCACATTTGCCGCCTGTCCACTCTACAATAGACCTGCGCAGCATTTCAGCTGTCAAATGTGCGATTTCGCAGATCTCATCGCCGTTTTCAGGGGCATTGGCATACGATTGGCATACGTTTGGCATATAGAGCCCTTTTCCCGCAGGATTTCGTGGGGTTGGACCTGTCGCCTAAAGATACCTCAATACATCTTCGCGCCTGCCGGAATGTGCGGATCGAGCATCAGAAGATGGAGCTTCTCTTCTCCTTCTTCGTGGTGCACAGCGGAGATCAGCATGCCGCAGGACTCGATGCCCATCATCGAACGCGGAGGCAGGTTGGTAATGGCAAGCAGCGTCTTACCGACCAGTTCTTCAGGCTCATAATAGGCATGGATCCCGCTCAAAATGGTGCGATTTGTATCAGTTCCATCGTCCAGAGTGAACTGAAGTAGCTTCTTGGATTTCTTAACCGCTTCGCAGGCGAGAACCTTCACAACACGGAAATCAGACTTGGAAAAGGTCTCAAAATCGACGAAATCCTTGAACAGGGGCTCGACCTCCACCTTGGAAAAGTCGATCTTCTCGGGCTCGGCAGCGACTGCTTGGGGGGCCGTTTCTACTGTTGCGGCTTCCTCCGTTTTCTGTACACCATTTTGAGCCTTTGGTGTATCTAAGGGCTTCATTGTCGGGAAGAAAATGACGTCTCTGATTGAATCGCTGCCGGTCAGCAGCATGACGCAGCGATCGACGCCGATGCCCATGCCGCCCGTGGGGGGCATGCCGTATTCCATCGCATTCAGGAAATCCTCGTCGATCATCTCCGCCTCGTCGTCGCCGCGCTCGCGCTGCTCCATCTGCTTGATGAAGCGCTGACGCTGGTCGATCGGATCGTTGAGCTCGGAGTAGGCGTTGCCCATCTCGGAGTGCGCGATGAAGAACTCAAAGCGTTCCGTCAGACGGGGATCCTCCGGGCTGCGCTTGGTCAGCGGGCTGACCTCGACCGGATACATCGTGATGAAGGTGGGCTGGATCAGGTTTTCCTCGACCTTTTGATCGAAGCAGGCGTAGAGCGCGTTGCCCCACGTCGGTTCGGCGGCAGGGGAGAGCTCGATGCCCTTTTCCTTGGCGGCAGCGACAGCCTCCGCGTCGTCGGAAATGGCGCCGAAGTCGATCCCGACATATTTCTTTACGGCTTCTACCATGGTCATCCGCGGCCAGCCGGGCGCCAGATCAATGTCATAGCCCATCCAGGAAACCTGATAGGTGCCCAGGATCTCCTTCGCAGCGCCGGAGAGGATGCCCTCTGCAATATCCATCATCGTGTGGAAGTCGGCGAAAGCCTCATAGAGTTCCACGGAGGTAAACTCAGGGTTGTGCTTGGGGTCCATTCCCTCATTTCGGAAGATACGTCCGATTTCATAGACTCGCTCCAGACCGCCCACAATCAGACGCTTGAGCGGAAGCTCCGTCGCAATGCGCAGATACATGTCAATATCCAACGTGTTGTGGTGCGTCACGAAAGGCCTTGCAGCGGCGCCGCCGGAAATCGTGTTCAAGACAGGCGTCTCAACCTCAATGTAGCCGCGTTCATCCAGATAGCGCTGCATGAAGCGGATGAAGCGGGAGCGAATCACAAAATTACGCTTCACATCCGGGTTTACGATCAGGTCAAGGTAGCGCTGGCGATAGCGAAGCTCCTTGTCCTGCAGCCCGTGGAATTTCTCCGGCAGAGGAAGCAGAGACTTGGACAGCAGGGTAACGGAGCGGGTACGAATTGAAATCTCTCCGCGCTGTGTGCGGAACACAGGGCCTTCCACGCCGACAATGTCGCCCACGTCGAGCTTGCGACAGCGCGCAAAGGCTTCCTCGCCCATCTCGTCGATCTTGATATAGAGCTGGATTCTGCCGGTACGGTCCTGCAGGTCAGCAAAGATAGCCTTGCCCATACCGCGCTTGCTCATGAGTCTGCCAGCCAGACGGACAGTTTGCTCCTCGAGCGCGTCAAACTGTGTTTTGACGTCCTCTGCATGATGCGTTGTCTCAAAACGGGTGATCCGAAAGGGATCGCTTCCTTCCTCGCGAAGCGCCTGAAGCTTTTCGCGGCGAACGCGCACCTGATCTACAAGAGGCATTTCCTCCTGGGGAATAAACTTAGCCATGATCGGTCCTCCTTAATAAGGAAACTATGCACTGCGCTCCACAGAGAGAATCTCAAACCGGAGCATGCCCATCGGGGCTTCCACATCCACGGTATCGCCGATGACTTTGCCGAGCATTGCGCGGCCAAACGGGGAGTCATCGGAGATCATGCCCTGCGTGGGGTCGGCTTCCTGAGATCCGACGATCGCGTAGACTTCAGTTTCGTCGGTTTCCAGATCACGGACCTTTACGGTGCATCCGAGTCCGACATGGCCCGTGAGATCGGAGCTGTTGCCTTCCTCGTCATCGATCACAACGGCGTGTGCAAGAATGTTCTCAACTTCTGCAACCCGGGCATATAGCAGAGCCTGCTCATTCTTGGCCTCATCGTATTCACTGTTCTCCGACAGATCGCCGAAAGACCGGGCTTCCTTCAGATGTTCGGCAACCTCCTGCTCCCGCGTCGTTTTCAGATATCTCAGTTCCTTCTCCAGCTCTGCGAGCCGAATGCTGGTCAGCTTGAATTCTTTTGCCATAGTCGCTACTGCCTTTCCGGTAACGAAAAACATTACCAAATTTTCGATCTATTATACTACTCTGAATTCGTGCTTGTCAATATGGAAATCGCAGTTTCAAGCTGTTCATCATCCTCAAAATTCAATTTTCCGCCGGACAAAGCTTTTTCATCCGCTTCATCCAATGTGACGACGTAATCCGGGGTGATGCCTTTCCCAACCAGAGATTCTCCGTTCGGGGTCGTGTAGGTTCCGACGGAGAGGTTGACTGCGGAGCCGTCGGAGAGGGGAATGGAGATCTGGAACCGTCCCTTTCCATAGGTTTGCTCTCCGACGATTTCTGCGTAGTCATATTCCTGCAGCGCAGCCGCGAAGAACTCGGCCGCTGAATAGGAGTTATAATTGACCAAAACTGCCATCGGGATCTCAATGTGATCGGGATCTGAGGAATCCACAGATTCTCTCCCGGTGTAAGAGGTGCTGCGGAACAGCGGTCCTTCCGGAAGGATGTAATCCAGAAGCTCAACAAGCTCGCTCTTCAGTCCGCCGGGATTGTAGCGCAGATCGAAGACGATTCCCTTCGCGCCTGCACGCTGCGCCGCTTCGATTGCTGCGATCGTGTCGCCTGCAGCCCCCTGGTCGAAATTCCGAATCCGGATATAGTACAGGCCTGAATCCAGCGCCTGGCTGGTTACGATCCTGACGTGGATCGAATCCCGGATGATCTTGACGTCTCTTTCACTACCCTCGTGTGAGACTGTCAGCGTGACCGCAGTACCCTTTTCTCCGCGTACCCGGTTCTTGGCTTCGTCCATGTCGATCGCGTCCTCTGAACCGTCCAGGATCGGAATGCCCTCCACGGCGAGGATCAGATCGTCAGCCTGAAGTCCAGCACGTTCGGCGGGACTGAACGGCACGACTTCGGTGATCCGAACGCCGCGCTCGACATCCTGATCGGTAATTGTCACGCCTATGCCGACATACTCGTTTTCAATGGATTCAATGTATTCGCTGTACAAATCCGCCGGGATATAATAGCTCCACTCGTCTCCGAGATTCTTCATAAAGGCGGCTGCGATCGCCTCTGAGAGCGATTCCTCGTCCACCTCGCCAATATAATAGTGGTCGACGACTGCCTGCAGCTCGCGGAGCTTTGCCTGGTAGGCATGGCTCTCCGGATTGCTGCTTTCCTCTGACTTGGCATCTGTATCTGGACGATCGGAAAGCGTACCGGTGGCGCCGGGATCCAGAATCTGAATCGCAGCCTGAAGCTGATCGTCCTCCGCAGGATCCAGACGCCCATAATAGAGGTCTGTGTTTTTCTGATCGTCCAGCGCAACCTCTTTGTCAGGCGTTACGCCCTTCCCAACGAGGCTGACGCCGTTCGGTGTGGTATACTTTCCGATTGAGAGATTGATCGCGGAGCCGTCGGAGAGCTCAATGCTGCTCTGGAAATAGCCCTTTCCGTACGTTCTTGCGCCGACGATTTCCGCATAGTCATATTCCTGAAGCGCGGCGGCAAAGAATTCCGCAGCGGAATAGGAGTTGTAGTTCACAAGAACCGCCATCGGAATCTCAATGTGACTCGGGTCGGAGTGATCGACCTGTTCTTTTCCGGTATAGTCGACGCTTCGGAAGAGCGGCCCCTCAGGGAGAATGTAATCCAGCAGAGCAATCAGCTCATCCTTAAGCCCGCCCGGATTGTTGCGCACGTCGAATATGACGCCCTTCGCGCCCGCTGCCTGCGCCTGTTTCAGAACGGAGATCGTCTCCTCGGCGCACCGCTTGTCAAAGTTGCGAATTCGGATATAGTACAGACCTTCGTCGAGGACTTCGCTGCTGATGTTGACGGATTGAATTCGCGCGCGGGTGATGGAGAGATCCTGCTCATGGCCGTCCCGAAGCACTGTCAGGATAATTGATGTGCCCGCTTCTCCGCGAATTCTGTTCTTCGCGGCTTCCAGATCCAGCGCGCCCTCTGATCCGTCGAGAATGCGGATCCCGTCGACGGCGACCAATGCGTCTCCGGGCCGGATCCCGGCCTGTTCGGCAGGACTGCCCGGCGTCACATCGGTGACAGAGATGCCAATATCCGTGTCGCCCGTGGAAATGGTAACCCCGATCCCAACGTAGGAGTTGTCGATATCGTCCAGATACGCCTGGTATTCTTCCTTCGGAATATAATAGCTCCACTCGTCGCCGAGCCCCTGAATCATGCCGCTGGCTGCCCCGTCCGAGATTGCCTTTGCGTCAGCGTTACCAATAAAATAACGATCCACGCAGGCCTGGATCTCCCGGAGCTTTCCCTCGTAGGGCAGCTTGGTTCTGCGCATCAGCAGCTGACACAGCAGAAACGTAACAGTTGCGGTCAGCGCCACAGTGATCAGGACAGCGGGGAGAAGACGCTGCCTCTTGCCGATTTCGTATTCTTCCATAATGAACCTCTTTCAGAAGCTGAATCGTTTGCGCGCCGCATCATGGCGCGTCGGAAAAAGGGGAGGGGTGTGGATCCGTATTCGATCTCGCATGGATCAGGCCGGATAATTAGAAATCAGCCGGGCAGCTTGAACTGCCCGGCTGAAGTTTGATTCTTCCGCTTACGGCGCGATTTCAATTAGGGCAGATAGCGCAGGGGATTGACCGAAGATCCGCCGTAGAAGATCGTGAAATGCAGGTGCGGTCCGGTGGACCAGCCAGTGCTGCCGATGTAACCGATCGTCTGTCCCTGCGTTACGTAATCACCGGAGGATACAATGTAGCGGCTCATATGTCCGTAGAGTGTTGAGAAGCCGTCGCCGTGATTGATGGTCACGCTGTAGCCGTAGCCGCCGTTCATACCGGCGAACGTGACGGTTCCGGACTTGGCGGCAACGATCGGGGTTCCATACTGTGCGCCGAGGTCAATGCCGTTGTGGAAGCTGGGCTTTCCGGTCACCGGATGAATCCGCGGCCCATAATAGCAGGTGATGGTGTGGCAGTAGGACGGCCAGATGAATCCGGCGGAACTGGGAGCGGACGGCTTTGTGCTTCCGGTGGATTCTTTCTCCTTGGCGGCGGCTGCTCTGGCTTCTTCCTCAGCCTTGCGCTTTGCTGCTTCCTCAGCCGCCTTGCGCTTTGCTGCTTCCTCAGCCGCAACGGCCTCCTTATAGGCGGCCTCTTTCTTGGCGATCTGGTCGGCAATCGCATCCA
>JAFPFL010000098.1 GCA_017425545.1 Oscillospiraceae bacterium
TGGAGCCCGAGCTGCTGACGCTGGAGAACATCCAGGCCCTCGTCCAGATGGAGCCCTGCGGCACCGGCTGCCCGACGCCGGTGTTCTGCCTGCGCGACACGACCGTGACACAGCTTGCCGAGGTCGGCGGCGGGAAGCACCTGCGCCTGAGCGTCAGCAAGGGCGGGAGAAGCCTTCCGGCGATCTTCTTCTCCCAGACCGCTCTGCAGGCCGGCGTCGGCACGGGCGACAGCCTCGACGTCGCCTTCACGCCGCAGATCAACGAGTTCCGCGGCCAGAACACGGTCCAGCTCAACGTGGTGGACCTCCGTCTGAGCGGCAGTCTTAGAACCCAGACCGCGCAGGAGCGGGATCTCTATCTCCGCTTCCGCAACCATGAGCAGATCTCCCCCGAGGACGCCGCGCGGCTGCTGCCGATCCGCAGCGAGTTCGTGGCGGTCTGGCGCTATCTCGTCGCAAACAGCCGGGAGGACAGCCTGCGCGAGAATTTCACCTGCCTCGGCAGAAAAATCGCCCGCGCCTCCGGCCATTCGCTGAGTCTCGGCCGGGTCCGCGTGTGCCTGGACGTCTTCGCCGAGCAGGGGCTGATCGACGTGCAGTGCTGCAAGAAATACTATACCATCCGCATTACGACCGACGGCAGGAAGGTGGATCTCGACGCGAGCCCCATCATCCGGACGCTGCGAGCCGTAAAGAGCCGATAGAAAGGAGGAACACCCTTGGAAAGCTTCGAAGCGCACTATGATTCCATGATGAAGGCCATCCGCCAGTACGTGCCGTCCGCTGATCTCGACAAGATCAACCGCGCGGTGCAGTACGCCAGCTCCAAGCACGAAGGCCAGAAGCGCAAGGACGGCTCCCCCTACATCATCCACCCGCTCGCCGTTGCGGAGATCGTCGCGGAGATCGGTCTGGACACCGACGCGATCGTCGCCGCCCTGCTGCACGACTGCATCGAGGACACCTCCGCCTCCTTCGACGAGATCTCGACGCTCTTCAGCCCGACTGTGGCCGAGCTGGTCGAGGGCGTCACCAAGCTGACCCGCGTGGAGTTCTCCACCCTGGAGGAGCAGCAGGTCGAAAACCTGCGCAAGATGTTCATGGCCATGTCCAAGGACATCCGCGTCGTGCTGATCAAGATCTGCGACCGCCTGCACAACCAGCGGACGATGGAATTCCAGACCAAGGAGAAGCAGATCCTCAAGTCCCGGGAGACCATGGATATCTACGCACCGCTGGCGCACCGCCTCGGCATGCAGAAGCTCAAATGGGAGCTCGAGGACCTGTCCCTGCAGTATCTCGACCCCGACGGCTATCACGAGCTCGTCGACTATCTCAACGCCCACCGCGAGGAAGCCGAGCGATTCATGGAGGAGATCAAGGACAGCATTTCCTCCAAGCTCCGCGAGGTCGGCATCCCCTGCTCGATCTCCGGGCGGATCAAGCACGTCTACTCGATCTACCGCAAGATGAAGACCCAGGGCAAGACCCTGGACGAGCTCTACGATCTCTACGCCTTCCGCGTCATCGTGGACACGATCTCCAACTGCTACAACGTCCTCGGCCACATCCACGAGATGTTCAAGCCCGTGCCCGGCCGCTTCAAGGACTATATCTCCACGCCCAAGCCCAACATGTACCAGAGCCTGCACACCACGGTCATCGGCGGGCAGGGCATCCCCTTCGAGGTGCAGATCCGCACCCGCCAGATGCACGAGACTGCCGAGTACGGCGTCGCGGCGCACTGGAAATACAAGGAGGGCGTCGACCCCGGCGACGGCAAGGAATTCGACTGGATCCGCAGACTGCTCGAGGATCAGCAGGAGAACGACCCCGAGGACTATCTGCACAGCCTCAAGGTGGACCTGTTTGACGACGAGGTCTTCGTCTTCACGCCGAAGGGCCGCGTCATCTCCCTGCCCGCGGGCTCCACGCCGATCGACTTCGCCTACGCGATCCACTCCGGCGTCGGCAACACGATGATCGGCGCAAAAATCAACAACCGGATCGCCGGCTACGACGTCCAGCTCCACAACGGCGACATCGTCGAGATCCTGACCTCCAAGTCCGCCAAAGGCCCGTCGCGCGACTGGCTGACGATCTGCAAGTCCAACCAGGCGCGGTCCAAGATCAAGCAGTGGTTCAAGAAGGAAAAGCGCGAGGAGAACATCGTGCGCGGCAAGGCCAGCTTCGAGGGCGAGATGCGGCGCAGCAACCTCTCCCTGAGCCTGCTGCAGGACGAGGAGCTCCAGCCCCAGCTTCTGAAAAAGCTCTCGTTTGAGAGCTTCGACGACCTCTACGCCGCCATCGGCTACGGCGGCATCACCGCCGTCAAGGCCCTCGGCAAGATCCGCGAGGACCTGCTCCGCGCGACCCGCACGGGGCAGACCGACTCGGAGACCGGGAAGATCCTGGAGATCGCCAAACCGAAGGCCCGCAGCCACGGCGACGACGCCGGCGTCATCGTTGAGGACATCGACAACTGCATGATCAAATTCTCCCGGTGCTGCACGCCGGTCCCCGGCGACGACATCATCGGCTTCATCACCAAGGGCTACGGCGTGTCCATCCACCGCCGCGACTGCCCGAACGCCCGCGGGGCCAACGACCCCGACACCGCCGCCCGCTGGGTCAACGTCTCCTGGATCTCCGGGGAGGAGCGGCCCTTCGCCACGACGCTCGAGGTTCTGGCAACGGACCGCGACCGCCTGCTGCTGGACATCGCCGCTGTGCTCACCTCGATGCAGATCCGCATGAAGGAGATCTTCGGCAAGGATCTGCCCGGCGGCCGCTGCCAGTTCACCGTAACCTTCGACGTGAAGAATCTCAGCGAGCTCACCGTGGTCATGACCAAGCTCCGCGCAATCGACGGCGTGGAGGCGGTCAACCGCGGACAGAATTAAGGCACTATGATAAGCTCCCTCTGCAGAGCTGAACTGTCCGGTGGACAGTTCAGGATTTGATTCTCCAGTTGCGCGGGCTATGCTCGCGGAACCGGAGACCTCAGCGGCGCTGTCACCGGTCCGCAGACCGGTGACTGAGAGGGCCAACCTGTCAATGATTGCCGAAGCCGGCACTCCCGGCCCCTCATCCACCGCGGACGCGGTCCCCCTTCTCCCCGTCTCACGGGGGACGGGGAGAAGGCTTCCGTAGAGGCGCACACCTGTGCGCCGGCGCTTCCGCCTGTACCAAACGATCCATCTGGAGGATTCCTATGCGCGCTGTTGTTACCCGCGTTTCTTCGGCTTCCGTCACGATCGACGGCAAGCTCCACGGTCAGATCGGCCGCGGATTTCTGATCCTGCTCGGCGTCGGACCCGAGGACAACGAGCACGAAGCGACCAAGCTGGCGGAAAAGATCCTCAGCCTGCGCGTTTTCTGCGACGAGGCCGGGAAGATGAACCTCGGGCTCGAGGCCGTCGGCGGGCAGGTTCTGGTCGTGAGCCAGTTTACCCTCTACGGCAACGTCCGCAAGGGCCGACGCCCCAGCTTTACCGGCGCGGCGGAGCCGAGCCTCGCGATCCCGCTCTATGAGTTCTTCCTGCGCGAATGCGCCCGCCTCGGCTACGAGCCGCAGCACGGCGAATTCGGCGCGGATATGCAGGTTGCCTCGGTCAACGACGGCCCGGTGACGATCTGGATCGATTCGAAAGACCTGGCTTAAAACAGAGCCGCGAAAGGGAATGTCGTATCCGCTCTGCGGGTATGAAGGATTCCTGAAGGAATATGAAGTATGCTTCGCATATCATCTTGCAATTCTCTGAATTGCAAGATGATATGCAATCCGTAGCGAAGCCACACCGAAATATGGCCGCTGGCCATACTTCATATCGCGTCAGCGATCCTTCCTATCGAAGATACTTCATATGGCCGCTGGCCATACTTCATATTTTCATTCCACACCCACAGGAGGTCCTCCCATGCACATCCAGCCCATTCCCTGCGACCTCTACGGAGAGATATGCTACCTGGTCTCCACCGACGCCGGAGACGCGGCGGTCGTCGACCCCGGTCCCGGGGCTGAGCGGCTTCTGCCCCTGCTCGAGGCGCTGGATCTGACCCTCCGCGGCATTTTGCTGACCCACGGACATCTCGACCACGTCGGAGGCGTTGCAGCCGTCGCGGGCAGCAGCTGCCCGGTCTGGATCCATCCCGCAGACCCGGCATCCGCGCGCCGATCTTCGGCCGCCTGTCCGGGACCCGCGCCTACGGCGAGGGCGACGCGCCCGCCGTCGGAGGGCTCCGCTTCCGCGTCCTGCACACGCCCGGCCACACGCCCGGCAGTGTCTGTCTGCTCTGCGACGAGCCGGCGTCCCCGGACGTCCCGCCCGTCCTCTTCACCGGCGACACCCTGTTCGCGGGCTCCTGCGGACGGGTCGACTTAGACGGCGGCGTGCCCGCCGACATGATGCGCTCCCTGAACCGGCTCGCCGCCATACCCGGAGACTGCCGCGTTCTGCCCGGCCACGGCCCCGAGACGACGATGGCCAAAGAGCGCCGCGACAACTACTACATGCGCCTCGCCGCCGAGGGGATCGAGCCCTGAGGCCAGGCCGCGGCGTGCCGGCGGCTTGCCGCCCGGCCCGAAGCGGCGGCGCGAAAGGTGAAACCATGAAGCTATATCTGAGCGGCCACGAGGACCGCTACGCCATTGAACAGCTCCTGCTCTGCCTCTTCCCGCTGGAGAAGATCGACGCGGAGACAGCCGACCCGGCCGCCCTGCGCAGACTGCGCCGCGCCGCTGCCGCCCGCGCTGCGTCTTCGGAAGCCTTCTCCCCATTGCAAGCGGGGAGAAGGGGGACCGCGTCCGCAGTGGATGAGGGGCCGGGCGAAACCGCCCCGGACAGACCCGCCCCTGATGCCTCTGCCGACTACGTCGTCTCCACGCTCTCCCGCGGTGAGAGATATCTGACCGCGTCCGCGGTGATTTGCCGCGGCGGCGTCCGGACACGCGCGGTCCAGCGTCTGGCGCTTGCGAACGAGACCTATGCCCTGCGCCGCCGGATCCTCCAGCGGAGCCGCTATCTCGCGGCCATGCCGCATCTGCCCGCTCCGCCTCCCTGGGGCGCAATGTCGGGCGTCCGGCCCACCAAGATCACGACCCGCCACCTGCTCTCCGGCGGCACGCCTGCGAGCGCCGACCGCCTGCTGCGCGACGTCTTTTTCGTCTCGCCGGAGCGGCGGAAGCTCTGCGTCCGCGCGAGCGAGTTCACGGTCCGGGCCGCCTCCCTGCTCGAGCCGACCGACCTTTCGGTCTACGTCGGCATCCCATTCTGCCCGACGCGCTGCGCCTACTGCTCCTTTGTGAGCCAGACGATCGGCAGCGCCGGCGCCCTGCTCGGTCCCTATCTCGACTGCCTGCTGCGGGAGATCGAGACCGTCGGCGCCGCCCTGCGGCAGACCGGCCGCCGCGTCCGCACCCTCTACATCGGCGGCGGCACGCCCACGACCCTGTCGGCGGAACAGCTCAAAATCCTGATGGAAGCGATTGCGAGGCATTTTGACCTCGACCGTCTGATAGAATATACGGTGGAGGCCGGACGGCCCGACACCGTGACCCCGGAAAAGCTCCGCGTGATCCGCAGCCTCGGCGCGAACCGCGTGAGCATCAACCCGCAGACCATGAACGACGACGTCCTCCGCGCCGCCCGCCGGCCGCACACGGCCGCCGACGTCGAGCGCGCCTACGCCCAGGCTGTGGACGCCGGCTTCACGCACATCAACATGGATCTGATCGCCGGTCTGGCCGGCGACGATCCCGCGAGCTTCGAGGCCTCCCTGCGCCGCGTTCTGGCGCTGGACCCCTCGAACGTGACCGTCCACACGCTGACGCTCAAAAAGGGCGCGGACCTGTTTTCCGACCGCGCCGGCCTGCCCGCGCAGGCGGACGTGGAGCAGATGGTCCGCTTCGCCGACGAGATCCTCGCCGCGCGCGGCTATGAGCCCTACTACCTCTACAAGCAGAAGTACATGGCCGGGAGCCTGGAGAACGTCGGCTGGTGCCGTGACAAAGATGCCTGCCTCTACAACATCTATATGATGGAGGAGCTGCACAGCATTCTCGCCCTCGGCGGCGGCGCGGTCAGCAAGCGCAATTTGAGCGCGTCGAAGCTGGTCCGCCAGTGCAACCCCAAGTTCCCGAAGGAATACGTCGAGCGCATCTCGGACGTCCTTTCCGCCAAGCGCGAGCTGATCGCGGCGCTGCAGGACGACGGCATGCGCCAAAGCCTCCCGGATTGAATTTATGAAAGACGAGGATTTGAAAAATGCGTCTGGAACTATCTGCAATCAATGAACGCCTCAAAAGCGACCCGGCCGGCTACGTCGCCGCGTGCGACGAGCTCTACCAGAGCCGCGTTGAGGAGGCAGCCGACGTCGTGACGTCCCGGCTGAACGAGAGCAAGGTCGTCCTGCTGGCCGGCCCGTCCTCTTCCGGCAAGACCACGACCGCAGGCCGCGTCCGCGACGCCCTGAACCGCCGGGGCATCTTTGCCCACATGGTCTCGCTCGACGACTACTACCGTCCCAAGCGCGACCCCGACTTCCCGACCACTCGCCGCGGCGACCCCGATCTGGAGGCGCCGGAGGCCCTGGATCTCGACCTGCTGAGCGAGCATCTCGACCTGCTCGACCGGGGCAAGGAGATCCTGGTCCCGCACTTCGACTTCCGCATTCAGGCCCAGTCCCCCGCCGACTTCCGGCCCATGCGCCTGAAGGAGCACGAGGTCGTCATCTTTGAGGGCATCCACGGCCTCAATCCGATCCTGACTGCGCGCAAGCCCGAGGCGACGCGCCTGTTCGTCTCCACGGCCTCCTCAGTCTATGACGACGACGTCGAGGTCTTCGACCGGGTCTGGATGCGTGTTTTGCGCCGGATCGTGCGCGACTTCAACTTCCGCGCCTCCTCCGCCGAGGAGACGCTCGGGATGTGGAAGAACGTGCGTCGGGGCGAAAAGGTCTATATCTCGCCCTACAAGAAATGCTCCCACTACGCGATTGACACGACCCACGGCTACGAGGTCGCGGCCTTCCGCCCGATCGCCGAGCCGATGCTGCTGGAGCTGGAGAAGCGCCCCCAGCCGAAGCTGGTCGACATGATCCTGGAGGGTCTCCAGTCCTTCCTGCCGATCGACCCGATGAGCCTGCCCGAGACCAGCCTGCTTCGGCAGGAGTTTCTGCCAAAGCAATAACTTCAGTTTGCGTTGCAGATTGAAGTTCATGCTCTTCTCTCAATTAAAAGAAAGGTACCTCTCACATGGATACTCTCTTTTCCAACGTCACCGCCGTCACGATGGACGAGGCGATGCACGTCCACTTCGGCGCCTTCGTCGGCGTCACGGACGGAAAGATCTCCTACCTCTCCAAGCAGCCGCCCCAGGAACGGCCGAAGCAGATCATCAACGGCGAGGGCATGGTCCTGATGCCCGGCCTGATCAACTGCCACACCCACCTGCCGATGTCCCTGCTGCGCGGCTATGCCGACGGGCTTGAGCTGGAAACATGGCTCAATGACTACATTTTCCCGCGCGAGGCAAAGCTCGACGACCGCGCGGTCAAGGCGGCGACCCTGCTCTCGATCGCGGAGTGCCTCCGCTTCGGCACGACCTCGGTCTCCGATATGTACGACCACTGCAACGCGATCGCGGAGGCTGTCGCCGAGTCCGGGATCAAGGCGAATCTCGCCCGCGGCATCGTGATGTTCGACGAGAATTTCGACTTCGAGCGCAGCGGGAAGTGCCGCGAGATGGTCGACCTCCACCAGCGCTGGCACGGCTACGACAACGGCCGCATCCGCGTCGAGGCCTCGATCCACGCGGAGTACACCTCCAATTCCCGCCTCTGGGACGCGCTGAGCGAGTACGCGATCAACGAAGGGCTCGCAATGCAGCTCCACCTCTCCGAGACGCAGAAGGAGCACGAGGCCTGCAAGGAGCGCTACGGTCTGACCCCGGCGCAGCTTCTGGACTGCCACAACGTCTTCGGCGTGCGCACGACGGCCGCCCACTGCGTCTGGCTCGAGCCCGAGGACCGCGCCCTGCTGGCGCGGCGGAAGGCAACGGCGGTCCACTGCCCGGTCTCAAATCTGAAGCTGGCCTCGGGCCGCGCGGACGTGCTGGCGATGATCAAGGCCGGCATGAACGTCGCCCTCGGCACCGACGGCGCCTCGTCCAACAACACCCTCGACATGTTCGAGGAGATCAAGGCCGCCTCCCTGCTCGCCAAGAGCCTGACCGGGGACGCGACCGCCCTGCCGCCGCAGGCGGTTCTGATGATGGCCACGGTCTGCGGCGCACGCGCCCAGGGCCGCGAGGCCGAGTGCGGAATGATCAAGCCCGGCATGGACGCCGACCTGATCCTCCTGGACTTCACGAGCCCCCACCTGATGCCCTGCCACGACGTGATGTCCCACCTTTGCTACGCCGCCCGCGGCAGCGACGTGCTGATGACGATGGTCCGCGGCAGGATCCTCTACGCCGCCGGCAAGTATGAGACCATCGACCTTGACGCCGTCGTCCGCGAACTGGCAGAGTACGCAATGCCGACGGTATTCAAATGAAGTACGCCTGATGGCGTATGAAGTACGCCTGCGGCGTGTAAAGGAGATTTGATGCCGCACAGCGGCACCTCATATCCGCGCAGCCCATACTTCATATTGCGAAGCGATACTTCATTTGCCGCAGCCCATACTTCATATTGCGAAGCGATACTTCATTTGGCGCAGCCCATACTTCATTTCTCACGAAGGGAGAATTCCCGTGTCTAAAACCAACCGGAAACAGACCTTCCTCGGCGGCGCGGCCGTTCTGGCCGTGGCGACCGCCCTTGTCAAGGTCATCGGCGCGATCTACAAGATCCCGCTCAACCGCCTGCTCGGCACCAAGGGCTTCGGCTATTTCAACACGGCCTACGACATCTATGCCGTGCTGCTGATGGTTTCGATGACCGGCCTCCCGGTCGCCATGTCCCGGATGATCTCCGAGGCGCGCGCCCTCGGCCGGACCCGCCAGATCCGCCAGATCTACCGCGTCTCGCTGGTTGTCTTCCTGATCATCGGCCTGGCCGGCGCGGGCGGCATGGCGATCCTCTGCAAGCAGCTCGCCGCTCTGATGAGCCAGAAGGAGAGCTGGTTTGCAATCCTCTGTCTGAGCCCGGCGGTGCTGTTCATCTGCCTGGTCTCAGCCGACCGCGGCTACTTCCAGGGCCAGTCGAACATGGTCCCGACCTCAGTCTCCCAGATCCTCGAGGCCCTGTGCAAACTGGTTATCGGCCTGGCCGCCGCCTGGTTCTTCAAGAAGCAGACCGGCTCCATGGTCTATGCAGCCGGCGGCGCGATCCTGGGCGTCACAGTCGGCACGCTGGTTGCCATGCTCTACACCACCTTCAAGCGGCGCAGGGCGATGGCGGAGCTGGACGCGGAGTCCTGCGGGGACGAGACCGTCCTGCCCCGGAAGGCGACGGCCAAACAGCTGCTCGGGATCGCGATCCCGATCACCCTCGGCGCGGCCGGCATGCAGCTGATCATCGCGGTCGACGCGGCTGTCTACATGGCCCGTCTCAAGGGCGCGGCCGGCTTCGCCTCGGCCCAGGCCGACGAAATGAAGGGAATCTACAACTTCTGCCAGACGATCTTCAACATGCCCTGCGCCTTCATCACCCCGCTGACCGTCAGCGTCATCCCGGCGATCACCGAGCAGCTCACGCGGCGGGCGAACCGGTCGGCCAAGACCGTGGCCGAGTCCGCGATCCGCGTGACCAGCCTGATCGCAATGCCCTGCTCGATCGGTCTGATCGTCCTGGCCGAGCCGATCATGGCCCTTCTCGGCGGCTACTCCGGCGCGCAGCTCGCGCTTGCGGCAAAGCTGATGCGCATTCTCGGCGCGTGCGTCTTCATCAACTCCCTGGTCCTGATCGTCACGGCCATCCTCCAGGCGCACAACTTCGTCTATCTCCCGGTCCTCAATCTCGCCATCGGCGGCATCGTCAAGGTCATCGTCAACTTCGTTCTGGTCGGCAACCGCTCGATCAACATCGTCGGCGCACCCCTCGGCACCCTGATCTGCTACCTGCTGATCTCCTCGCTGGACGTCTTCGCCCTGCGCCGGGTGCTGCGCAATCCGCCCGCGGTACTGCGGAATCTCTACCGCTCCGCCATCGCCGCCCTGGTCATGGGCGCAGCCGCCTTCGGCGTGGATCGTCTGCTCTCTGCCGCCGGCTTCGGCGCCGCGATCCGCGCGGCCGGATCGATCCTCGCAGCCGTCGTCGTCTACGCCGTCATGGTTTTAATTATGAAAGTAATTACAGCGGATGACTGCAAATTGCTTCCAAAAGGCGATAAAATCGCAAAGATTTTAAAAATTTCCTAAAAAACGACAATTCTTCAGAATTTCCTCTTGCGTTGCAGAACAAAATATGATAGATTTAGCTGGAACTCCGAAATTTAGGAAAGAGGTAAAAACATGAACAAGACGGAACTCGCAGCCGCTGTCGCTGCAAAGGCTGAA
>JAFPFL010000099.1 GCA_017425545.1 Oscillospiraceae bacterium
AGACCGCTCCGCTTTCAGATCCGGCCGTCCGACTGTCCTCCTGACAGACGACGCCGACCCCACGGATCCGACCGAGCCGGCTGAGCCTACGGATCCGACGGAACCGGCTGAGCCTACGGATCCGACCGATCCGGCTGAGCCTACGGATCCGACCGATCCGACGGAACCGGCTGAGCCTACGGATCCGACCGATCCGACGGAACCGGCTGAGCCTACCGACCCGGAAGAGCCCACCGAACCCGAGGAGCCCACCGAACCCGAGGAGCCCACCGAACCCGAGGAGCCCACCGAACCCGAGGAGCCCACCGAACCGGACGATCCGGATCCCGTTCCGGAGCCCACGCCGCGCGAGATGACGGATGAGGAGCTGATCGAGAAGTTCCAGATCCCGAACACCTGGGCGCGTCCGGCGCTGCTCTTTGCGGTTCGCACCGGCTTGCTCGCCGGAAAAGGCACCAGCGGCCTGTGTCCCACCGATCACGCGACCCGCGCCGAATTTGCGACGATGGCCGTCCGCATCGCGGGCACGCAGGCGGAGGCGGATCTGTCCTCCTACACCGACGTCGGACAGAACGCCTGGTTCCGCGTTCCCCTGGCAAAGGCCAAGGCCCTCGGCATCATCAAAGGCCTGTCGAACACCGTCATGGCGCCAAACGCGGTGATCACGCGGCAGGAGGTCGCCTCGATCCTCGCCCGCCTCTTCGGCGTGCGCACGACCGACAAAACCGCAATTTACGACTTTTCTGACTGGCGGGACGTCTCGAACTGGGCCGCCCTCGACATGTCCGCGATGATCCAGGCAGGCTATATCCGCGGCAACCACGGCAAGCTGAATCCGAAGGCGCCGATCAGCCGGCAGGAAATCGCTCAGATGATCTGCAACATCCTGACGGACTTCAACACCGAGCTGCCGGAGAGCTTTGACGGCAGCTTCGCCCTTGCCGGCGACGCGGTCGCCCCCGGCACCGTCGTCAGCGGCGACCTGCTTATCTGCGGCGAGACCGACGAGCTGACGCTGGAAAACGTCACGGTCAACGGCCGCCTGATCATCCAGGGCATCGGCAGCGTGCGCCTGCAGATGACGAACTGCACGGTCGGCGCCCTGGTGCTCTGCCGCAGCACGGTCCTGACCGCCGACGGCACGATCCCGAAGCTCGTATGCACCGCGCCGAACGCCGAGCTCCACGCCGACATTCAGACGCTGGAGCTCTGGGACGCCAGCGTCATCCTGGCCGAGGACGCCGGCGCCCAGACCGTGGAGATGATGACCGACGGCTGCCAGCTCGAGGTCCGCTGCGCGGTCGGCACCGTCAACGTCCATGGAAACGGACAGACCATCACCGGCTCCGGCAGCATTGAGAAACTCAACGTCTACGGATCCGGCCTGACAGTCTCCTGCACGGTCGGCGCGCGCACCGACATCCCCGATCTCGGCATCACCCAGGTCGTTGTGACCAAGCAGGAGGACACCTCCGCGACAGTCGCAAAGCCGACGGGCGTCGCCTCCGTGGAGATCACGAATCTCCCCGCAGAGCAAAAGGAATACACCGTCAGCTGGTATGTGGACGGCAAATGCCAGTACAGCGAAAAACAGGTCCTGCTGAAGGAGGGCGACGTCGTCGCGGCGAACCTGGACTTCTCCGAATACATGAGCCCCTCGGCGGCGCGCTACAGCGTGGTGATCCTCTTTACGCTGCAGTGCGGGTCGGAAAAGCGGAGCTTCACCTACACCGCAGACGTCAGCGACGCTCTGGCGCAGGCGGCAAAGGCGATCCGCACCCAGAATATCCAGGCCAAGGTCCTGCGCAACTGCACCCTGTACTCGACCGGCTCGCTCAGCACCTCCATCGGCAGCGTCAAGGCGGGGACCTGGGTCACCTACATCCTCTACGACAACAAGAACGGCTACTATTACAGCGCCAAGATCCGCCTGCCGAACGGCACGGTCGGCTGGGTGAAGCACTCCAATTTGCAGGTCTCCAGCGGCAACTTCTACGTGACCTGGGACTATTCGACCGCGGTCAAGGAGTACTGGGTCAACGACGTCAGGAAGGCGAGTTCCTCGACCAACTACCTGGTCTGGACCAGCCTATACACGCAGAAGGTCAACATCTTCACCCGCTCGAACGGAAAGTGGAAGCTCGTCAAGACCTTCCCCTGCTCCAGCGGTCTGAACACAAGCAACACCCCGCCCGAGGACAAGACGATCCAGAGAAAGACCATGCGGTGGAATTTCTCGGACGACGGCAATTACTACGTGGATCACGTCACGGTGCTGGATTCCCGCGGCCGTGCCTTCCATTCCCGCCCGAAGTACTACAGCGGGGCCGTCAAGGACGCAACGATGGGCCGCCCGTCCTCCCACGGCTGCATCCGGATGATGGACGACGGAGTCCAGTACATCTACAGCAACTGCCCGGTCGGAACCAAGGTCATTCTCTACTGATTCCGGTCCTTCCGGGCTGACAATCAGGCTCCGCAAGGAGCCTGATTCCATTCACAAGAGAGGTGAAATCGATGAAACGAGCCGCCGCGCTCCTGCTTGCGCTGCTGCTGCTGGCTTCCGCCGGCTGCGCCGCGCCGAAGACGCTCCGCCAGCAGACCATCTTTGCCATGAACACCGTGATGGACCTGCGGATCTACGCCTCGGACGACAGCCTTCTGCAGGAAATGACCCGGCTTCTGAGCGAGCTGGATCACGAGCTCTCCGCCACGGACGCCGGAAGCGCGCTCTACGCGCTCAATCAGACCGGGCAGGCGGAAAACGCAGACCTTGCGCAGATCGTCTCCCGCGCCTCTGCCATCTCCGATGAGACCGGTGGCGCCCTCGATATCAGCCTCTACAACGCCTCCCTCGCCTGGGGCTTTCCGACCGGGGAACACCGGGTACCGGACGAAGCGGAGCTCGCCGCCCTGCGCCGGACGATCGGCCTGGACAAGGTTGCGGTCTCGGGCGACGTCGTCACACTCTCCGACGGCGTGAAGCTCGACTTCGGCGCCGTCGCCAAGGGCCTCGCGGCCGATCTCTGCCGCGAAAAAATGGAGAACGCCGGCGTCAGCGGCATTCTCTCCCTCGGCGCGAGCATTCAGACCGTCGGCACGAAGCCGGACGGAAGCGACTGGAGCATCGGCGTCCAGGATCCGGAGGATCCTTCGAATATCAAGCTGACGCTGCGGCTCAAGGGCAGCAAGGCGGTCGTGACCTCCGGGGACTACCAGCGGTTTTTTGAGCAGGACGGCGTCCGCTACTGCCACATTCTGGACCCGGAGACCCTTGCGCCGGTGCAGAGCGATTACCGCTCGGTCACGATCGTCGCGGACAGCGGCTTCCTCGCCGACGGCCTCTCGACGGCTCTGTACGTGATGGGCTTCGAGGCGGGCGTCTCGCTCTGGCGGACGTCCGGCGGCTTTGAGGCCGTCTGGATCGCGGACGACGGCAGCGTTTCGGTGACGGAGGGGCTTGCGCCCCTCGTCTCCGGCGCGGAGGCGGAGGTGATCCAGCGATGAAGACCAGGATCTGGATCCTGCTGCTCGCGGGCGTTTTCCTGGCGCTGGCGGGCATTCTCGTCATCCAGAAGCTGACCGCGAAGCCCGCCGCCGTCGCAGAGGTCTTCGTCGACGGCGCGCTGGTGCGCACGATCGATCTGCAGACAGACGGCGTCTACCGGATCGAATCCGACCGCGGCTGGAACGAGCTGACGGTCCGGGACGGAAAGATCGCCGTGACGGCCGCCTCCTGCCCCGGGGGCGACTGCCTGAAATTCGGATGGCAGAACAGCGGCGCGCCGATCACCTGTCTGCCGAACCGGATGACGATCCGCTTCACCGCAGAGGCGGCGCTCGACGGCATCGTACGGTAAGGAGCCGGACAAATCATCATGGAAACGAAAGGAACGACAATGGAAGCTGCAGGACAATACCAACTGACCGTGATCCCGAGCGTCTGCGACGAAAGCGGCCGGCTCTCGATTGCGCACTGTTTCGGCCTGTTTATGGACGCAGCGGCGCAGCACGCCGCCGAGCTCAGCGTCGGCATCGACGAGATGACCCGGCGCGGCCTGTTCTGGCTCACCGTACGGACGAAGGTGCATTTTCTGCGCAGACCGCAGATGCTGGAGCGGGTCACGATCCGCACCCGGCCGATCCAGCCGGAGAAGGTCCGCTCGATCCGCGAATACCGCCTGATCTGCGGCGAGGAGCTTCTGGCCGAGGGCAAGACCGAGTGGACCGTCGTCGAGATGCCTGCAGGAAAAATCCACCCCATGCAGGACGTCTTCCCGCAGGCCATTGAGATGGCGGCAAGCCCGGCCTACGCAGAGCCCTTCTGCCGGATCGACCCTCACTTTTCCGAGGCGGAGCGCTTCGGCACCTACACCGTCCGCTCCAACGACATCGACGTCGGCGGCCACATGAACAACGTCGCCTATCTGCACGCCCTGTTCGGCATGCTCTCCACAGCCGAGCGGAAGACGCTGCCCCAGGGCACGGTGGAGATCGCCTTCCGCGCGCCTTGCTTTGAGGGCGAGACCCTCGCCTGCTTCCGCCGCGAGGCCGACACCGGAGCGGAATTCGCCATGATCAAGCCGGGCGGCACCGTCGGCGTGCTGGTGAAGGTCGGCCGGTAACGGCTCCCGCCTCCGGGATATTTGGAGTCTCTCTCAGCTTGTCCGCCGTCAAACGGCAACAAAACGGCCTGCGCGATCCCATTCGGACCGTGCAGGCCGTTTTTGTGATTTATTCGAAGTTCCGCTTCAGCTTCTCGAAGAAGGATTTCTTCTTCGGCTGCGCCTTTTCTGTGGAGGCGTCGAACTGCCGCAGCAGATCCTTCTGCTGCTGGGTCAGCCTGGTCGGCGTCTCGACGACGACGGTGACGTACTGATCGCCGCGGTTCTTGTAGCCGATGTAGGGGATGCCCTTGCCCTTGAGACGGAAAACCGTGCCGGTCTGCGTGCCCTCAGGGACGTTGTAGCGGACCTTGCCGTCCAGCGTCGGGACCTCGATCTCCGCGCCGCAGGCTGCCTGCGCGAAGGAGATCGGCATCTCGCAGTAGACGTTTGAGCCCTCGCGGGTGAAGAGCTCATGCGGACGGATGCGGACCGTGACCATCAGATCGCCGCTCGGGCCGCCGTTGGCGCCCGCGTTGCCCTGGCCGGAGATGCGGAAGGCCTGGCCATCGTCGATGCCGGCCGGGATGTCCACGCTGAGCCTATGGCTGCGCTTGATCTTGCCCTTACCCTTGCAGCGGGTGCAGGGGTTCTTGATCAGCTTGCCCTTGCCGCCGCAGGTGGGGCAGGCTGCCGTGGACTGCATCGTCATGCCCATGAAGCTCTGGGTCGTGCGGACCTGGCCGGTGCCGTGGCACTGGGGGCAGGTCTCAGGCTGCGTGCCGGATGCGCAGCCGGAGCCGCCGCACTGGTCGCAGTTCTCGATCCGGGAGACGTTGATCTCCTTCTTCGTGCCGAAGGCGGCCTCCTCAAAGCTGACCTCCACCTGCGAGACGATGTTCTCGCCGCGGGCCGCGCGGGTGCCGCCGCGGCTGCTGCGGGAGCCGCCGCCGAAGAAGTCGCCGAAGATATCGCCGAGGTCGCCGAAGCCGGAGAAGCCGCTGAAGCCGCCGCCGAAGCCCTCGAAGGGGTTGCCGCCGGCGTTGAAGTTCGGGTCCACGCCCGCGAAACCGTACTGGTCGTAGCGGGCGCGCTTGTCGGGATCGGAGAGGACCTCATAGGCCTCGTTGATCTCCTTGAACTTCTCCTCTGCGTCCGCCTCGTGGTTGACGTCCGGGTGGTATTTGGCCGCAAGCTTGCGGAAGGCCTTTTTGATCTGATCCTCCGCCGCGTTCTTCTCAACGCCCAGGACCTCGTAGTAATCTCGTTTGTTTTCTGCCATATCATTTCACCTCGCTGGTGAAGAATAGGCAATAGTTGAATAGGCATTAGGCAATAGTGGACGAAAGACGCGAACAAGGCTGCGCTATCGTCGATCTCCTATTGCCTATTGCCTTATGCCTATTGCCTGATGCCGATTGCCTGAACTCAGTCCTTGACTTCCTCGAAGTCCGCGTCGACGACGCCGTCGTCGGGCTTGCCGCCCTGGTTGGCCTGACCGTTGAAGCCGGCGCCGGGGTTCTGCTCGCCCTGCGGGTTGGCCTGCTTGTAGAGGCGCTCCGCCAGCGGATAGAAGGCCTTCTGGGCATCCTCGATCGCGGCCTTGATGGCGGCCACGTCATTGCCCTTGTTGACTTCCTTCAGCTTCTCGATGGCGGCCTTGACAGGCGCCTTCTCGCTCTCAGAGACCTTGTCGCCGAGGTCGGTCAGAGACTTCTCAAGCTGGTAGGCTGTCTGGTCGGCCTCGTTGTGGGCGTCGACCTCTTCCTTGCGTTTCTTGTCCTCTGCGGCGAACTGCTCGGCCTCCTTGACGGCCTTGTCGATGTCCTCCTTGGAGAGGTTCGTGGAAGCGGTGATCGTGATGTTCTGCTCCTTGCCGGTGCCGAGGTCCTTGGCGGAAACGTTCACGATGCCGTTGGCGTCGATGTTGAAGGTTACCTCGATCTGCGGTACGCCTCTGGGAGCCGGGGCGATGCCGGAGAGCTGGAAGCGGCCCAGGGTCTTGTTATAGGCAGCCATCTCACGCTCGCCCTGCAGGACGTGGACCTCAACGGAGGTCTGGCCGTCCGCAGCGGTGGAGAAGATCTGGCTCTTCTTAGTCGGGATCGTGGTGTTGCGCTCGATCAGCTTGGTGAACACGCCGCCCATCGTCTCGATGCCGAGAGAAAGCGGGGTGACGTCCAGAAGGACCATGCCCTCGACGTCGCCGCCCATGACGCCGGCCTGAATGGCAGCGCCGACAGCCACGCACTCATCGGGGTTGATGCCCTTGAAGCCTTCCTTGCCGGTAATGCTCTTGACAGCTTCCTGCACGGCGGGGATTCTGGAGGAGCCGCCGACCAGCAGGACCTTGGAGATCTCGCCGGCGCTCAGCTTGGCGTCGGACATGGCCTGACGCACCGGGCCGAGGGTGGCCTGGACCAGATGCGCGGTCAGCTCGTTGAACTTCGCACGGGTCAGGGTGATGTCCATGTGCTTGGTTCCGGTGGCGTCAGCCGTGATATAGGGCAGGTTGATCTGGGTGGAGGTCACGCCGGAGAGCTCGATCTTGGCCTTCTCGGCAGCTTCCTTCAGGCGCTGCATGGCAACCTTGTCCTTGCTCAGGTCGATGCCGTCGGACTTCTTGAACTCGGAAACCAGGTAGTCGATGATGCACTGGTCGAAGTCGTCGCCGCCCAGATGCGTGTTGCCGGAGGTGGCCAGAACCTCGACGATGCCGTCGCCGATGTCCAGGATGGAGACGTCGAAGGTGCC
>JAFPFL010000100.1 GCA_017425545.1 Oscillospiraceae bacterium
AATGCGCATAAACGGTGACGGGGCAGTCCTCGCATTCCTCGTTCAGACTGTATTCCTCCGCCAGCGCCTCCCAAGTTTCGTCTACAGCTTGTTCGGCCTCCTTGCGGGCGGCCAGTTTGGCATCATGCAGAGCGGTTTGATAGTCTTCTGATTCGGAAGCGGTTTTCAAGGCGTCCGCATACTGATCCTGTATCGCGGCCTCGATCTGCGCGGAGACTGCGTTCTCGTCCGTCACGCCATAAGCCTTGCACTGCTCGCGCACCGTTTCTTCGATCGCGGCCTGAACCGACTTTTCCAGCGCATCCCGGGCGGCCGATTCCGCCGCCTCGTCAGCCTCGCGGTATGCTTCGTCCAGAAAATGCTGCCGCAGATCGGCCCGTTTGCCGGAGGATAGATCTGCAAGCAGCTCGTTCGAAGCCTGCTTGTTCAGCTCAAAATTGCCGTCCTCCAGATTGAATTCGACGGTTCCGTTTTTCAGCGAAGCCATCATGCTGTCGTGACCGACGTAAACGCCGGAGACCACGCCGATCATAATGACCATGAACAGAAGGATCACAATATACTTGCCGAGATCCCGCACAAGCTCTCGCGGGATCCGTTTATTCAGCGGGTTTTTCACGCGATCACCTCACCATTCCAGCTCCGAGGCCGTGATCTTATGTTCGTTCCGCTCGTCGGAACGGACCAGGCCGTCCCGGAGCTTGATCACGTGGTCCGCCATGCTGCGGATCGCCTCGTTGTGCGTGACCATGATGACGGTGTTGCCGTACTTTTTGTTGCAGTTTTCGATGAGCTGCAATATCTCCTTTGAGGTTTTGTAGTCCAGCGCGCCGGTCGGCTCGTCGCAGAGCAGAAGATCCGGGTTCTTGACGATGGCCCGCCCGATGGAGACCCGCTGCTGCTGACCGCCGGAGAGCTGATTGGGATACTTATACTGATGCTCGGTCAGTCCGAGGACGGAAATCAGCTCGTCGAGGTTGACCGCGCTCTTGGACAGATAAGCCCCGACCTCGATATTCTCTTTCGCGTTCAGGTTGGGAATCAGGTTATAGGTCTGGAACACGTAGCCGAGATGGAGGCGACGGTAGGCCGTCAGGGACTTCTCGTCCATCTCCCGCAGGCGCTCGCCGTTGATCGTAATCGTCCCGGAATCCTGGACGTCAATGCCGCCGATGATATTCAGCAGGGTCGATTTGCCCGAGCCGGACGGGCCGAGCAAAACGCAGAACTCCCCTTTTCGGACGGAAAAATTGACGCCGCGCAGGACCTCCTGCCGCGTCTCGCCGGAGCCGAAGCTTTTTTTCAATTCACTGATTTCAAGAAAATTCGTATCACGTTCCATTGGGTTTCCTCCCGTTTTATTTCTTCCAGACGATCACGCAGGCGGCGAGCAGCACGACCGCCATTACGATCAATAAAACAATCAAATCATCCATTTCGCGGTTCCTTTCCGCTCATAAACTTAGCTTCTGCTAACTGATCGATGAAACAAACGGCCTCCTCGGAAGCCTTGCAGTTAGTTTGCTCTAACTATATTCGCATTCTAACACCGCATTGCTCGTTTGTCAAGATGCCATGGCAAAGAAACCGTGCATTTATCACCGAAATCTTGTTCGAAAGCAAGAAAAACCCGCCCCGTCCGCAAATGCGGCAACGGAGCGGGCGCTCGTTACAAGGATCAGTGGATCGTATATACCAGCGGGGTTTCCGGCTGCCAACGATCCGTAAAGATCGGCTTCATATAGACGATGCGGTCTGTGGTGTCAAGATAATAGGTCTCGACGTGCGTCTGATCATCGTGATACATGGATTCTCCATTCGTATTGAGACTGCGGCCTGCCTTGTCGTAAAATGAGATAGGCCATGCATGATCGCCAAAGATGGAATCCGTCTCCACCAGGAAGGAAACAACAGACTGATTTCCTTCGATCTTCCGGCCTGCAAAGCTGTAACCGGGAAATGTCGTTTCACTCTCTCCTGTTTCCAGATCCAACGGGATCCATACGCTCTTGTCCCGCAGCTTTGCGCCGAATACAACCAGCTTGAATGAATCTGCCTCGTAGAAATACGGACTTTCGGCATAGTAGGTTAAAGCGGAGTCAGTATTATCTTCCCCCTGGCTGATGAGCCCGGAGCTTCCGGCAGAGAACTGCTTGCCGTCTTCCGTCTCAAAATAAAAATGTAATTGATCCAGCCAGGCGGTGTTGTCTGCGTCCTCCTCCAGATGCAGGGTGATATGCGTCGGATAAATCTCCAACTGCTTCAGCGTGAACCTCTGACCGGAAAGCTCCACCGGTTGATCGAGCACCCGTGTTTTCGCCGGGGCGATCATTGTCGTGTCCACGTGGAGCGGGAAGTCAAAGCGGACCAACTCCAGATCCGGATCGTCGCAATCCATAACCTGAAGGCGGAAGGTCAGGTACTCCGGGGTCTGCGTCATAAAGACGGCCGCGTGCATGAGATCACCCTCGGACTCCTGCGACAAATTGGAAACGCCGTAAAAAGAAACGTCGGGTTCCAGAATAACCGACGGGATCGTCGAGATCCTGTCCGGCTCCTCTGTCTCCAGCCGATAGAACACGTGGAGCTGCTGGTCATCCACGATCAGATATTCCACCGTGACGGTCACACCGTTTTTTGTCTGGCTCTGCCCGTCGAGCTGAACGTAGTCATTCTGCACGGCAGCTTCCAGCGAGGGGGAAAAGCGCACAGCGCGGACAAGATCGGTCAGGACCGGAATGCGGCTCAGCGCAGAGGCCACCGGCGTGGACAGATTGACAAGGGCTACGAAGACAGCAAAAACGGCGGCAAGTCCGATCAGCGGACGAATCATGTAACGTTTTCTGGCGCGTCGGCGTTCCGCCTTCCGAAGAGAAGCGTTCAGGCTGGGGGCTTCCTCCTCCAGCGCGCGGGTCAAAGCCTTGAATTCATCGTTTCGATTCATTGATTTTCCTCCTCTCCAAGTTCCAAACGAAGGAGCTTCAACGCTCTTCTCTGCTGCGAAGCGACAGTTCCCTGCGGCAGATGCAGGACCTCCGCAGTTTGCGCTACGGTCAGCTCTGAAAAGAATCGAAGCGTAATGACGTCCTTCAAATCGCGTGGAAGCTTCTGCAAGGCCTCACGGAGCGGGAGACTGTCATATTCTTCCGCCGAAGCCTCCGGCGCCTCCTCGATTGGAACCAGGCGCTTCTGCCTGCGAAGCTCGTTATAGCATTCGTTCATGACGATCCGCGTCATCCACGTGTCGAACAGGGACGGATCACGCAGCTTTCGATGGGAGCATAATCCCTTATAAACCGCCTCATCCAGGACGTCCATCGCCTGCGAGTGACTGCCCATGAGCAGGATCGCGGTCTTGTAAAGCCTGGTTCGCAGGCCTTCCACACGCAGGGCATATTCTTCATTGGTCAAGCCTCATCTCCCCTTTCATCCATTAGACGCACAAGAACGGCATTTTTATTTCGAGCAGAAAAAGATTTTCTCAAAAGCAAATCGTGCCTGCCCATAGAAGATTACAGGGGACGATGGCCCGCTTGGGCTGCATCGTCCCCTGCAGCATGTAATTCGTGACGCTATCATCAATACCGTTCCACCGGGAAGCGGAAGAACTCGGCCAGGGCTTCGAGGGTTTTGGCGTGGCGGCCGCGGAGAACGGCAAAGTGCGGCTCGAAGCCGGATTTGACGCTATCCTCAACAATGGCGCGGACCGGGTTGTCGGTTTTGACGACGACGGAGGTTCCCGTGAACTGTTTCGGCTTGTCCAGGATCTCGCCCTCGGCCAGGAAGAAGCGGAAGCTGCCGTCGGGCTCGCGGCCGATGCGAAAGATCGTGGCCGTCGGGAAGGCCTCGCAGCCGAAGTCCATCGCCGGACCGATCTTTCGGTTCGGATGAACGCCGACGGTCGCCCCGGTGTCCTTCCGCGCCAGCGAACAGGCCGCCGCGCCGCAGTGCCAGAAGGTCAGAGTGTTTTCGTCCTCATTCAGGGAAACCGGGTCGCCGAAGAAGGTCGGCTGACCGGAGACCTGCATTCCGATCCACATGGACAGAGCGCCGTAGACGTCCGCCTCGCAGGCAGCGGCAACGCCGTCGTCATTGAGCATGGAAAGAACGGTGCAGACCGGCGTTCCGTAAGCCGTGAAGAAATCCGGCCAGCAGCGGGAGGCCAGCGCGCCGATGCCCTGCTCCCGCACGTATTCCGAATAGGCGCGGTAGAGCCGGGCGTGGCCGAGGCGGTTGACCTCCGGCGTGTGCGAAAAGCCGCAGGTGGCGCAGGCGGTCTTTTGCAGAGCGTCGGCGCAGTCCTCGTCAGAATAAGCCTTCGCCCGCTCGATCAGCTCCCTGGCCTCGATCG
>JAFPFL010000101.1 GCA_017425545.1 Oscillospiraceae bacterium
ATGATGACGTAGGAGTTATAGGCCATTCCGTTGGGGACCTCGTACTGGCCCTCAAACAGATCGATGCGGTGGTCGTTGACGCCGACATAGCGGATATCGCCGGTAATAGTCATAGACTTGCTCCTTTCAGATATTTCTGGGGGTATTTTACAACAAATGCCTGCCGGATGCAAGCCAATTCTCCGCAAAATCCGGCCTTTCTTGATTTCATCGGTTGACAGAATCCAAAATTTGCGATATGATAGCATCGGATAATCATGGAAGGAGGAGAGCCGGCTTGTTCAAGAAAAATAAGTATTTCGCCCTCGGTATGACGCTTCTGACGGTCATCATCGCGAGCATCCTGTTCTACGTCGTGCTGACGAATATCGGCATCGTGTTCGGCAAGATCTCGGAATTTGTGGACATTCTCTCCTCCGTGCTCTTCGGCTTTGCCTTCGCCTACCTGATGAACCCGGTCATGATGATCACCGAGCGCGGCGTGCGGCGGCTGTTTCGCTCCGCCAATATCACCGATCGCGGCCTGCGCCGGCTCAGCCGGGCAATCGGCGTGATCGTCGCGGTGCTGGTCTTCATCGCCGTGGTCTACGGCCTGATCGCGATGGTCGTTCCCGAGCTGATCGAATCTCTGGAGGAGGTCTTCAGCTCCGACTCGCTCGATTCCTACTATCGGAAGATCAACGACTGGATCACGAAGGTGACCCGTGATACCCCCATTGAGAGCTGGTTCCAGAAGCACGACCCGATCAAGTCCGTGCAGGACTGGATCACGAAGGAGCTGGACGTGTTCAAGACGATCAGCGTGGCCTTCAACGAGGTCTACAGCGTCGCCAGGACGATCTTCAACATGCTCATCGGCATCGTCGTGGCGGTGTATCTGCTGGTTTCCAAGGAGAAATTCATTGCCCAGTCGAAGAAGCTTGTGGTCGCCTCGCTCAATGAAAAGCACGCCAACCGCGTGCTGGAGATCGCCCGCCTGTCGAACAAGAGCCTCGGCGGCTTCTTTGTCGGCAAGATCATCGACTCGCTGATCATCGGCGTCCTGTCCTACATCGGCTGTCTGATCCTCCGCCTGCCGTACCCGCTGGTCTCGTCGGTCTTTGTCGGCCTGACGAACATCATCCCGTTCTTCGGCCCGCTCATCGGCATCGTGATCGGCGGCGTGCTGATCCTTCTGCAGAGCCCGATCCAGGCGCTCTACTTCGTGATCTTCGAGCTCCTGCTGCAGCAGGTGGACGGCAATATCATCGGTCCGCGGATCCTCGGCGGCCGGCTCGGCATCTCGGACTTCTGGATCCTCGTGTCCATCACCCTCTTCGGCGGTCTGTTCGGCTTTATCGGCATGCTGCTCGGCGTCCCGGTCTTCACGGTCATCTACACGCTGATCGCCCAGGCGGTGAACAAGGCCCTGATCAAGAAGCGCCACACCCTCGAGCTCGAGCCCTACTACACGGTGCAGACCGTGGAGGAGCTCGACCGCTACGGGCCGGAGTTCCAGGAATCGACGGTCTTTGCCAGCGGCGACAGCTTCGAGACGGTCTATGATCCCGACGACGACTTCGAATACGAGGACGCGACCGATTTGACGCAGCAATTCTGAAAACCCCACAAACCCGAAGACCGGCCCTGGGATGCGGGCGCCGGTCTTCTTCTGTCACAGCGCGGAGAGCGCCGCGCCGGAGTAACGCATGATGAACGTATATCTTAGTATTTTTACAAAGCTGGAGTCCCTCACGGTGCCGCCGGTGTGGCACACAGTCCTGCGCATCTGCCTGCCGATCCTGGCCATCGTGATCGTCTTCCGCTCTGCCAGGTCTCTTTTAGGCTTCCGGCGCGAGCCGGAGGTCTGGGCGTGGCTGCGCCTCGGCGCGGACCAGCTCATCCCGGTCACGCACTGGGAGAACGTGCTCGGCCGCAAACGCACGGCGGACATCGTCCTGGACTTTGCCACGGTCTCGAAGAACCACGCGGTCCTGACCCGCCGCGACGACGGCGGCTGGACGATCACCGACATCGGCGCCAAAGGGCGCGTGGAGGTCAACGGCAACCGGGTTTTGAACGGCAGCGTCTCTTACGGCGACGTCATCAATCTCGGCGGCCTCGAGATGCGCCTCGAGCCCGTCTCGAAGGAGGAGGCGCGGCTGCAGTCCGGCGCGCGCACGAAGGCGGGCAAGGGGCACAGCCCCGGCCTGACGCTGGTCCTGCTCACGCTTCTGCAGGCGCTTCTGGTCTTCTCCTTCGTCATCAACGACGCAGGGCCTCTTGCACGGATCTTCACGTCCTTTGCCATCCTCGCCGGCGTGGAGTGGGCCTTCTTCATTGCGCAGAAGCTGATCCACCGCAGCGGCTTTGAGGTCGAGACGATCGCCTTCTTCCTGATGAGCTTCGGCCTTGCGGTCGCGGCCTCCTCGGACCCCGCCAACCTCTATAAGCAGCTCGTCTCGATGGGCCTCGGCATGGTGATCTTCCTGATTGTCGGCCTCTGCCTGCGGGATCTTGAGACGGCTGCGAAGCTGCGCCGCGTCGCCGCCATTGCGGGCGTGGTCCTGCTGGCGGCGAACCTCGCCCTCGGCTCGCGCGTCAACGGCTCGCAGAACTGGATCTACCTCGGCGGCTTCTCCTTCCAGCCCTCGGAGCTGGTCAAGGTCTGCTTCGTCCTGGCCGGCGCCTCGACGATGGACCGCATCGTCACGCGCAGGAACCTCCTGCTCTTCGTGCTCTACACGGCCTTCATCGGCGCCTGCCTCGTCGTGATGAACGACTTCGGCACCGCCACGATCTTCTTCCTCGGCTTTCTGGCCATCGCCCTGCTGCGTTCGAGCAGCTACCCGAGCGTCGCGCTGATCCTCGCCGGCGTCGGCATGGCGGCGGTCATGGTCGTCACGGTGATCCTGGCCGTGAAGTATTTCCCCTACGTCCGCAACCGCTTCGCCGGCTACGGCCATATCTGGGCCTATATGAACGACAAGGGCTACCAGCAGGCGAACTCCCTGATCTGCATCGCCTCGGGCGGCCTGTTCGGCCTCGGCGCTGGCTGCGGCTGGCTCAAGAACGTGGCCGCCGCCGATACCGACCTCGTCTTCGCCTTCGTCTGTGAGGAGTGGGGCCTTCTGATGGCGGGCACGATGATCATCGCCCTCGGCGCCCTCGGTCTGTTCGTCGTGCGCTCGGCGAAGGTCGCCCGCAGCAGCTTCTACACGATCGGCGCCACGGCGGCGATCTCGATCCTGCTCGGCCAGGCGATCCTGAATTTCTTCGGCACGGTCGATTTCCTGCCGCTCACCGGCGTGACCTTCCCCTTCGTCTCAAGCGGCGGCTCGAGCATGATGTGCTGCTGGGGCCTGCTCGCCTTCATCAAGGCCTGCGACACGCGGCAGAACGCAAGCTTCGCAGTCAAGCTTTCCCAGAAGGAGGCGGAAAAGGCATGAAAAATATCGCAAGCCGCACCGCGATGGCCCTGCTTCTGGCGGGCCTGCTGCTCTTTGGCCTTCTGACCTTCTTCATCCGCTATTTCATTTTCTCGGACGACTGGTTCTCCCACTCCCACAGCTCCGACGGGCTGAGCGTGGAGCGGGTGCTCGACCGCGGCGGGAAGGTCCTCTACGCGCCGAAGTCAGACCAGACCTATTCCAAAAACGCGGCGGTCCGCCGCGCCACGGTGCACCTGGTCGGCGACACGAAGGGCTATATCGACCCGCTCATGCTCAGGCAGTACCTGCCCGAGCTCGCCGGCTTTGACAAGATCAACGGCACCTACGGCATGCAGAGCGGCACCGGCGTCGTCGAGCTCACCGTCGAGTCGAGCATCCAGACGGTCGCCCTGCAGGCGCTCGGCAGCCGGAAGGGCACGGTCGGCGTTTACAACTACCGCACCGGCGAGATCCTCTGCGCGGTGACGTCCCCGACCTTCGACCCCTGCGACCCGCCCGTGGTCGAGGACGGCGATTCCCGATGGGACGGCCTGTATCTGCACCGCTTCTTCAGCGCTGCCTATACCCCCGGCTCGATCTTCAAGCTGGTCACGACGGCCGCTGCCCTCGAGACGATCCCGGATATTCTTGACCAGCATTTCACCTGCACCGGCTCCATAAAGGTCAACGGCGAGGTGATCCGCTGCCAGGGCGGCAAGGCCCACGGCGAGCAGACCGTCAAGGAGGCGCTCGCCAACTCCTGCAACTGCGCCTTTGCCCAGATCGCGCAGGAGGTCGGCCCCTCTGTGCTGCAGCGCAAGGCCGAGCAGATCGGCGTCACGCAGTCGCTCTTTGTCGACGGCTACCGCACCCGCGCGGGCAGCTTCGATCTGACCGGCGCGGACAAAAACCGCGTGGCCTGGGCCGGCATCGGCCAGGACGTCGACCTGGTCAATCCCTGCCAGTATATGACCTATATGGGCGCCATCGCAAGCGGCGGCCGGGCCGCGCTGCCCTACCTCGTGCGCCGCGTCTCCAGCAACGGCGAGGAGCGCTACCGCGCCGAGCCGCAGCGATCCCAGATCATGATCACCCGCGACGCGGCGGAGGTCCTGACCGAGTTCATGCACAACAACGTCGTCAGGATGTACGCCCCGGTGAACTTCTCCGATGTCAAGGTCTGCGCCAAATCCGGCACCGCCGAGGTCGCGGGCAGCAACCCGACATCCACCTTTGCGGGCTTTCTCGACAGTGAAAAATACCCCCTGGCCTTCGTGGTCGTGGTCGAGGAGGGGGGCTCCGGCGCGGCGTCCCCGGTCGCCGCAGCCGTCCTGCGCGCCTGCATAAACGTGATGTATGCTGAGTCAAAGTAAAGGAACAAGGGCCTGCAAAAGGGCGTGCTGCATTTTGCAGCACGCCCTTTTCTGTATGGATGGCTTCCCCTGCCTCCGCCCGGGTTCGTCAGGACTTGGCCGGAAGCTCCGCGGTGAAGGCGATCCGGCGGTCGCCGGGGTACTCCGCCGTCAGCCGTCCGCGGTGCTGGGCCGTGATCACCTGCGCGGCGGAAAGGCCGATGCCCGAGCCGCCGGTTTTCTGATTTCGCGCCGTGTCTGCGCGGAAAAAGCGGTCGAACAGCCGCTCCGGCGCGCAGTCGGGGAGCTCGTCGCAGTCGTTTTCCATCCGCAGGCGGAGCATTTTTCCGTCCTTCTGCAGGCGGACGCTGACTGTGCTGCCCGCCGAGGCATATTTGACCGCGTTGTCGGTCAGGATCGAGAGCAGGGAAGAGAGCTGGCTGCGGTTTCCCGAGATCCGGAGCTCTGGCTCGATCTGCTCGTCCAGCTTCAGCTCCTTGAGCGACATCGGCTCGCGGAACATCTCCAGCGTGTGCCGGACCAGCTCCGAGAGATCCAGCTCCGCGAAGCTGCCCTCTTTCGGAATCTCCTCGGCCCGCGCCAGCGTCAGCAGGCTGTTGGTCAGATCCGTCAGCCGCGTGGTCTGCGCCTCGATGTTCCGGCTCCACTTCGTCTCGCCGCCGATCATCTCCATCGCCTCGGTGTTGGCCTTGATGATGGCAAGCGGTGTCTTGAGCTCGTGCCCGGCGTCGGTCACGAACTGTCTCTGGCGGCTCAGATTCTCCGCGATCGGCTTCACGGCCTTCTTCGTCAGGAACCAGACCAGCAGGAACATCAGCCCCCAGCCGGCCAGGCCGGCGAGCGCCGAGAGCACCGCCACGCGAAGAACGGAGGCGCGTCGGCCGGAGACGTCGAGAAAGACGTAGACGGTCCTGCCGTCGTCGGAGGCCGCGCCGGCATAGCGGAAGCTGCCCGTGCTGCCCTTGGCGTCCGAATCTGCGATCGCCTGTCTGCCGTAGGCTTCGGCTTCCTCCTCCGTGACCGTCGCGATCCTTCCGACGTCCACGCTGAGCACCTCGCCTTCCTGGACCCAGACCGTGAAGTAGACCGCCGCGCGCCAGTCGTTCTCGTTCAGCGGCTGCGTCAGAAAGCCGCCCCTGCCGCCGTCCGGCAGCCGGCCGTCGTTTAACAGCTCGTCAAACGGCGTTTCGCCGGGCTCCGGCATCTGTTTGCCCTCGTCGTCTTCGCGATGCGGAGGCCAGAGACCCTCGCCGCGGTCCGGGCGGATGCCCCGCGCCTCCATCCGGGTCAGCAGCTCCAGCAGCTGATCCGTCTCCTGACGGCTGGACCAGGCGTTGACCGCGTTGAGCGCACCGAGCATCAGAACCAGCAGCACCGTGACCGCGATCATCGCGGTCAGGATAAATTTCTTTTTCAGCGTTCGGATCATGACTGCAGCTCCAATGTATAGCCGATGTTTCGCTTGGCCTTGATCGCGACGTTCGCACCGAGCGAGCTCAGCTTTTTCCGCAGGTAGGAGATATAGACCCAGACGACGCCGATGTCGGTGTCCGTGTCATAGCCCCAGACCTTCACCAGGATGTCCTCGGTCGATAAGTAGATGCCCTTGTTGAGCAGGAAGAGCTCCATGAGCTGGAACTCGAGCTTCGGCAGAACGAGCCGGTTTTTGTCCACGGCGAGGGTGTAGGTCTGCCGGTCGAGGGTCAGATTGCCCAAAGCCAGCAGATCCGGCGTGAATTCCGCCCGCCGCCGGAGCATCGCGCGGATGCGGGCCAGCAGCTCGCCCATCGCAAAGGGCTTGGGCAGATAGTCGTCCGCGCCCAGATCCAGGCCCTCGATCCGGTCCTCGATCTCCGCCTTCGCCGTCAGCAGCAGGATCGGCGTCTTCACGCCGGCTGCGCGCAGCGTCCGCAGCACGTCCAGCCCGCTGCGCTTTGGCATCATCACGTCGAGAATGATCCCGTCGTAATGGCCGGACTCCGCGTAATCCAGGGCGTCCTGCCCGTCGTAGACCGCGTCCACGCTGAACTTGTTGTATTCGAGCACGTCCACCACAGCTTCGGACAGGCTCCGTTCATCCTCCGCGTATAACAGCTTCATCTTTGCCGCCTCCTTGTTTTCAGGAAGTATAACAGGCATACCTTAATTCTACCTGAGAATCCGGGCCCTGTCAAGGCGCGCCGGCCGCGGCGGACAAAAAGCTTCCCCGGCGCGGCGGACACAATGCGCCCGGCGCCTTTGCCGGCAGATACAAGAAAGAGGCGGACCGGAAGAATTTCCGGCCCGCCTCCGGGCTGCTTACATCTTGACGAAGGACTTGCAGTCGGTGCACTGGTCCTCGGTGGGGTTGTGCTCGTGGGTCCCGACGAGGATGCGGTCGAGCGAGCAGTAGTTGTCGTTCTTGCAGTGGTGGGCGCACTGCTGCACGGTGCAGGCAATGCAGCGGTTCAGGTTTTCGTGGGTGTTCATGGAGACGCTCCTTTCGCAGATCAGAATTCAGGGCGGAGCGTCCGGCTGGACGCCCCGCCCTTGGAGTATCTCCCGATTTCGTTTGGTTTATGCGGCAGAGCCGGAACTATTTTCGCTCTCCGCTTCCGTCGGCGCCTCGGTCTGTCCCTGCGTCGGCCTTGCGGACGCAGGCGCATCTTCGGTCATCGGCTGCGGCGAGTTTGCCGGCAGATTTTCCGCGTCGGTGCAGCGCAGATACACGGCCTGCCGCGTCCTGGTGTTCAGGGCGGCCTGATAGAGCATCCCGTCCTCCGTGAACTCGTAGCACAGCCAGTCGCCGCTCAGGAAGGGCGTCAGCCCGAGTCCGCTCAGGCGGCTGCGCTCGCGCGTCATGTCATAGCGCGGGTAGGTGGCCGTCACGCGCTCGGAGACGTATTCTCCGTCGTTGTAGAGGCAGTAGCCGGTCAGATGCAGCTCTGCGTATGCGGGCAGGACCTGGACCTTCCTGGTCTGGAACCGCTCGGAATCCAGCGCGGAGGCGGAGATCGTGTAGGTGTAGGCGAGGGGACGCACGGCGCGGGTGAAGCAGAACCAGCACCCGGCGCAGAGCACCAGAAAGACGCCGATCGGGATCAGAAGCCCGGTGATTTTCTCGCGCAGGTTGAGCACGGTGTAGACCGCGCTCAGCAGGGCGAAGGCCAGACAGAGCAGGGCGATGGCCGCAAGCAGGACCGTCTTCAGGCCGATCCTGCCGAAATCCAGATGCAGATAGGGGACTGCGCGCAGCGGACTGGCGCAGAGCAGAACCAGGAAGAACAGCCCTGCCGCAAAGAGCAGGGGCAGCAGGATCATCTGCAGGCGCTTTATGGATCTCATGTCATGATTCCTCCTTCTGCCGGCGCGTCCGTCTGAGGACGCAGGGATCAGTTGACCGCGCCGCGGGTCTCAAGCAGCTTCTGCTTGAGCTCGCCCTCGATCCGGCGCAGCTCCTTCTCGGCGTCCGCGCGCTTCTGGCGGCCGTCGGATTGGATCTGCAGGACCTCGTCGAGGGTCGTGATCAGCTGCTGGTTCGTGTGCTGCAGGGTCTCGATGTCCACGATGCCGCGCTCGGCTTCCTTGGCCGTCTCCACGGTCGCGGTGTGCAGGGTCTCGGCGTTCTTCTTGAGCATTTCGTTGGTGATCTCGGTCACGGCGTGCTGGGCCTCCATGGCCTGCTTGCTGTGGCTCAGGCCGAGGGCAAGGACCATCTGGTTCTTCCACAGCGGGATCGTGTTGACCAGCGAGGACTGGATCTTCTCGGTCATCAGCGTGTCGTTGTTCTGCAGCAGGCGGATCTGCGGACCCATCTGGATGGAGATCATCCGGGTCAGCTCCAGATCGTGCAGCTTGCGCTCGAAGCGCAGGCACATCTGGTCGTAGTCGTTGGCCTTCTGCGCGTCCTCGGCCAGGCCGGTCTTCTCGGCCTTGTCGCGGAGCTCGACAAGGGTGGTCGTGCGCTCCTGGGCGAGCTTTTCCTTGCCGGCCAGGATATACATGGTCAGCTGCTTGTAGTAGTCGAGGTTCTTGTCGTACATCTGGTCGAGCACGACCACGTCCTTCATCAGCGTGCGCTGATGCTCCTCAAGCTTGTGGCTGATCTTGTCGACGTTGTCGTTGGCCTGATCATAGCGGGCGCGGAGGGTCTCCACCTTGTTGCCGGCCTTCTTGAACAGGCCGAGGAAGCCCTTCTTCTCCTCGACGTTGCCGAAGCCCTTGAGCTCCACGACGAGGGAGGAGATCATATTGCCGACCTCGCCGAGATCCTTGGTGCGGACCGAGTCGAGCGCGGCGTCGGAGAAATCGGCGATGTTTTTCTGTGCGCCTGCGCCGTATTCGGTGGAGAGGTTCGGGTTCGTGATGTCGATCTTCTGCGCGAATTCATGCACGATGCGCTGTTCCTCAATGGTCAGCATGCTGTAGTCGGGGCCGGCCTCGGGGGCGGGCTCCTTGGCCGGAGCGGTCAGGTCGAGGGTGGGAACGGGCTCAAAGCTCGGATGCTCGGCGACCGGCGTTTCGGTGACGACCTCCGCGGCCTTGACAGCGTTCTCGGCAGCCTTTTCAACTTTCAATTCAGGAACCGGATCCATAGCGAAATACCTCCTTGTTTTTCGGGAAATATCTGAACACCTGTATTTTATCCCAAAACTTGGCGCAAGTCAAGAATTGGGAAGTTGACTTCATGAAAAATATTGGATATAATGACATCAATCTCAAATCCCGGAGGTTTCAGTCATGGCAAAGGTATCTCCGTCCATACTCTCGGCGGATTTCGTCAATCTCGAGCGCGACATCCGCGCCCTCGTTCCCGCCGGCGCGGACTACGTCCATGTAGACGTCATGGACGGCGAATTTGTTCCGAATATCACGATCGGCATCCCGGTCACGGCGGCCATCCGCCGCGTCTCCGAGCTCCCGCTCGACGTCCACCTGATGATCGACCGTCCGATCCGCTACGTCGAGGACTTCTGTAAGGCCGGCGCCGACATTCTGACGCTCCACGTCGAGGCCGACACCGCGGAAAACACCCGCGCAGCCCTCGAGAAGATCCGCGCGCTGGGCGTCCGACCCGCGCTGAGCCTCAAGCCGAGGACCCCGGCGGAGGCTGTCCTGCCCTTCCTCCCGCTGTGCGACCTGATCCTGGTCATGACCGTTGAGCCCGGCTTCGGCGGGCAGAAGTTCATGGCCGACATGCTGCCCAAGATCCGCACCATCCGCGGCTGGATCGACCGCTTCCGTCCCGGCTGCGAGCTCGAGGTGGACGGCGGCGTGAATCTCGAGACTGCCGAGCTGTGCAAACAGGCCGGCGCCGACGTCCTCGTTGCCGGCAGCGCCTGGTTCAAATCGCCCGACCCCGCCGCTTTTGCGCATGCACTCAAGCATTCAGAACTGAACGTTTAACCGCGGAGGATCCGGAATGCTGAATGCGGATGGACTTCATGTCCTCTATCACGACGACGCGCTGCTGGTCTGCGAAAAGCCCGCCGGCTGCCTCTCGGAGCCAGGCCCGGGGCAAAATCTCCCGGCGCTTTCTGACGCGTGGCTCGAGGCCCATGGCGAGCGTCCCGGCGTTCGGACCGTCCACCGGCTGGACAAGGCCGTGGGCGGGCTCATGGTTCTGGCGCGGACGCAGCAGGCCGCAGCGTCTCTGATCGACCAGATCGCCTCCCACAGTGCCGGAAAAGAATACCTGGCCGTCCTGCGCGGCGTGCCCGCCGCGGGCGAGGCCGTGCTGGAGGATCTTCTGTTCCACGACGGCAGGACAAACAAGACCTTCGTCGTGACCCGGCCCCGCAAGGGCGTCCGGGAAGCGAAGCTCTCCTATCGGCTGCTCGGCAGCGTCGAGACCGAAACCGGCCCGCTGAGCCTGGTCCGGGTCAAGCTCTATACCGGGCGGACCCATCAGATCCGCGTCCAGTTCTCCCACCGCGGGCTGCCCCTGCTGGGGGATATCCGCTACGGCAGCAAGGCTGCCCACGGCCCGGCCCTGTTTTCCTGCCTTCTGGCCTTTGACCATCCGGCGACGGGGAAGCGCATGACGTTTGAAATGCGCCCGCAGGGCATGCCCTGGACGCTCTTTGGCCCCCTGGACCTGACAGAATCCGCAATCAATACTTGAAACGGAGGATTGGATTATGATCAACCAAGCCATTGCTTCCCTCGTCCAATATGCCATTGACAAGGGCCTGATCGAGGAGGATGACCGCATATATGCTGTCAACGCCCTGCTCGAGCGCCTGCATCTGGACGCCTTCGAAGCCCCCGAGCAGACACTCGATCTGCCTGTCCACGAGCTTCTGCAGGTCCTGACCGACTACGCGGTTCAGACTGGCCTGTGCGAAGACGAGGTCGTCTTCCGCGACCTCTTCGATTCCGGCCTCATGTCCTGCCTGACGCCCCGGCCCTCCGAGATCCGCCGCACCTTCCGCGCGCTCTACGACGAGGACCCTCAGAAGGCGACCGACTGGTACTACCGTTTCGCCCGGGCCACCAACTATATCCGCACCGACCGGATCGCGAAGAATCTGGTCTGGAAGGCGCCTACCGCGTACGGCGATCTGGATATCACGATCAATCTGTCCAAGCCCGAGAAGGCCACGACCTCTCTGGCCGCCTTCAAGGCCGCGAAGAAGTCCGGCTATCCGGCCTGCCTGCTCTGCATTGAAAACGAGGGCTACGCGGGCAGAGTCGACCACCCCGCCCGCCAGAACCACCGTCTGATCCCGATCACCCTCGACGGCGAGAGCTGGTATCTGCAGTATTCCCCCTACGTCTACTACAACGAGCACTGCATCGCCCTGTCCGGCAAGCACGTGCCGATGGTCGTCGACGGCCACTCCCTTCGCCAGCTTCTGGACTTCGTGACGATTTTCCCCCATTACTTCATGGGATCGAACGCCGACCTGCCCATCGTCGGCGGCTCCATCTTCACCCACGCCCACTTCCAGGGCGGCCACTACTGCTTCGCGATGGAAAAGGCCCCGGTCGAGACGCCCCTGCGCTTCGCGGGCTTCGAGCCCGTCGAGGCCGGCATCGTCCGCTGGCCGATGAGCGTGATCCGTCTGCGCTGCGCTGACCGCGAGATCCTGGCCCGCCTGGCCGAGAAGATCCTCCGCTGCTGGCGCGCCTACTCCGACCCCGATGCGACGATCTTCGCCGAGACCGAGGGCGTGGCGCACAACACGATCACTCCGATCGCCCGCCGCCGCGGCGCGGATTACGAGCTCGACCTGGTCCTGCGCAACAACCTGACCACCGAGCAATACCCCCTCGGCCTCTACCATCCGCACGACGAGCTCCATCACATCAAGAAGGAGAACATCGGCCTGATCGAGGTCATGGGCCTGGCCGTCCTGCCGCCGCGTCTGAAGCCGGAGCTGACCCGCGTGCGTGAGCTGCTGCTCTCGGGCGGCGACCTGCGCGCCGATCCCCTGACCGAAAAGCACGCCGACTGGGCGGAGGAGCTGAAAACGCGCTATGCCTTCACGCCCGAAAACGCAGAGGAGATTCTCCGCCGCGAGGTCGGCAAGGTCTTCTCCAAGGTCCTGGAGCACGCCGGCGTCTATCGCCGCGACGGGACCGGAAAGGCCGCCTTCCTGCGCTTCATCGAAGCTGTCAACCGCGAGGACTGATGCATGCGATATTCCCGCAATTCGGAGTTTGACGACATCGAGGCTGTCTTCCGCCGACGCAGCGAGGCCGCCGGTCGGCAGCCGGCGCCCCGCGAGACGGGGCTTCCCCCGGCCTGGGACGCGCAGTCGCCGTCTGCCTGGGATCAGCCGCCTGCGCCGGACCAGCCGAAGCCCGAGACCCACGAGCAGGCCATGCGCCGGCTCTGCGGCACTGTGTCCGACGACGGCGTCTCCGCGCCGAAGCGCCGCAGGAAAAAGCACCGCTTCGCCCGCTTCCTGCTCCGGCTTACCGCGAGCCTGCTTCTGCTGATCCTGGTCTTCGTCCTCGCCTCCGTCCTGCTCGCGAAAATGCCGCAGACCGACGCGCCGATCGGCGTGCGGAAGGACGGCTGCGCGGCGATCCTGATCTGCGGGACCGACGAGAGCAGGGCGCGGACGGATACGATGATGCTGCTTTTTATCGACCGGAAGGCCGGCCGGATGCGCGTGCTCAGTCTGCCGCGCGATACGATGGTCAACCGCGACAACCCTGTTCCGAAGCTCAACGGCGCCTACGGCGCAAACGGAAAAGGGGAGAAGGGCATGAACGTCCTGATGGACAACGTCCGCGATCTGATCGGCTACCGGCCGGACGGCTATCTGCTGCTCGACCTCGACTGCTTCGAGACCCTGGTCGACCGGATGGGCGGCGTGGACTTCAACGTCCCTGTGGACATGTACTACTCCGACCCCACCCAGAACCTCTATATCGACCTCAAGGCCGGCAGGCAGCGGGTGGACGGCAGGGCAGCCATGTGGATCATGCGCTACCGCAGCGGGTACGCGGCCGCCGACCTGCAGCGCGTCTCGGTCCAGCGGGATTTCCTCGCCGCCGCCCTGCGGCAGTGGACGAAGCCCGCGAAGCTGCTGCGCGCGCCGACGGTCCTGCCCCTGCTGCTCAAAAACACCGAGACCGACCTGAACTACCGCGGCCTCTGCTGGCTGCTTCTTGCCCTGCGCGGCTGCGCCTCCCACGGCTTTGAAAGCGACACCCTCCCGGGCGAAGGCGCCTGGATCCGCGGCGGCGCTTACTATGTGGAGGACCGCGCCGCGGCAGCCGCTCTGATCAACGAAAAATACAACCCCTACGAAAGCGAGATCACAGAAAATGACCTGCATCCCTACGGTTATTGAAATCGGCGCGCCGAAAAACCTCACTGAGCGCGCGCCGAAGGAACAGAAATGCTATGCCTTCCTCGACCGGCTCGGCGTCTTCTATCGCCGCGCCGACCATGAGGCGGCTTCCACCATGGAGCTCTGCCGCGAGATCGAGACGCAGCTGGGCTGCCCGATCTGCAAGAATCTGCTGCTGACCAACCGCCAGCAGACCGACTTCTACCTGCTTCTGATGGAAGGGGAGAAGGTCTTCAAGACGAAGTACCTCTCCAGGGAGCTCGGCGTCGCCCGCCTGAGCTTCGCAACCGACGAGCAGATGGAGGAGCTGCTGGACATCACGCCCGGCTCTCTGAGTGTGCTTGGCCTGCTCAACGACCCCGAAAAGCGGGTCCGCCTGATCATCGACCGCCCGGTCCTCGGCAAGCCCGAGATCGGCTTCCACCCCTGCCTGAACACCTCGACCCTCGCGGTCTCGATCGGCGACTTCTGCGACCTGATCATCCCCGCCCTGCGGCATGAACCGACCATTGTCAATCTGCCGGAGGCAGAGGAATGAAGTGCTGGCTTTGCCCGCATGAAGTTCGCTGCGCGAATGAAGTGCGCTTTGCGCATGAAGCCGCCTGACGGCGAATGAGAATCCCGTCATACGCCGTCAGGCGGCTTCATAAGGGCGAAGAGCTTACTTCATCCTGCAAAGCGGGACTTCATGCGAAGCCTGGCGCACTTCATTCTTCACCGACGTACCCATAAAACGCAGGAGGTTACCGCCATGACCATTGGCCGCTTCGCCCCTTCGCCCAGCGGGCGGATGCATCTGGGCAACGTCTTTGCCGCGCTGATGGCCTGGTGCTCGGCGCGGTCGCAGGGCGGCGAGATCGTCCTGCGGATCGAGGACCTGGACCCGCAGCGCACTTCTGCCGCCTTTGCCGGGCAGATCAAGACCGACCTGCTCCGCCTCGGCCTGGACTGGGACCGCGAGGCCCCCTGGCAGAGCACCCGCACCGCGGCCTATGACGAGGCCTTCGCGAAGCTGGAGTCTCTCGGCCTCGTCTATCCCTGCTACTGCTCCCGCTCCCAGGTCCACGCGGCCTCCGCGCCCCATCTCGGCCAGAGCGAATACGTCTACGCCGGGACCTGCCGGAACCTGACCGCCGCCGAGCGCGCCGCGAAGAATCGCCCGCCCTGCTGGCGGCTCCGCGTTCCGCCGGAGGCGTGGACGGTCCGCGACCGCCTGCAGGGCGACTATACCGAGAATCTCGAACGCGACTGCGGCGACTTCGTTCTCCGCCGCGCCGACGGGGTCTACGCCTATCAGCTTGCCGTGGTCGTGGACGACGCGGCCAACGGCGTCACCGAGGTCGTGCGCGGCCGCGACCTGCTCTCCTCGGCCCCGCGTCAGACCTACCTGTTCCACCTGCTCGGCCTGCCCGCTCCGACCTACGCGCACGTTCCGCTCCTGCTTGCCCCGGACGGCCGCCGCCTGAGCAAGCGCGACGCCGACATGGACCTCGACGCCCTGCTCTCGCGCTTCTCCCCGGAGCGCCTGCTCGGGATCCTGGCACACGCCGCCGGCCTGCTTGACCGCCCCGAACCCATCTCCGCCCGCGACCTCGCATCCGCCTTCGACTGGAACAGGCTCCGGAAGGAAGACATCTTCCTGACGCTTCCATAAAAGGGACACCCGGCGAAGCCGGCAGGGGGATTCGGCGAATATCACGGGGTCGCGTTCGTTGCAGCCCCCGCCATCAGCCCAGCCTGCCGCAGGGACAGCTCCTGCCGGCGCCGTCTCTTCGTGTGGACAGCTCATCCCTGCGGGATAAGAGCCGTCCCTGCGTGGCGCATCCTTTGCCCGCGCACAGGGGTCCCCTAATTGCCTAATACCAATAAAGGAGATATATTCATGGACTACCAGAAGCTTGCCAACCTGCTCTTTCCGGACGTCACCGAGACGCAAGACGATCTCGAAAAACGCTTTCCGCCGCGCGATCTGCCCGAGGGCGCACGCGTGACCCGTTTCGCCCCGAGTCCAACCGGCTTCCTGCACATCGGCGGCGTCTTCGGCGCCCTGACCGACATCATGATCGCCCGCGCGAGCAAGGGCGTGGCCTACCTCCGCATTGAGGACACCGACAAGAAGCGTGAGATCGACGACGGCGTCAGCGCGATCATCGCGGGCTTCGACGCCTTCGGCCTGCACTTCGACGAGGGCGTGACCGGCTTCGGCACCGAGCAGGGCGACTACGGCCCCTACACCCAGAGCCGGCGGAAGGAGATCTATCACGTCGTGGCGAAATCCCTGGTCGAAAAGGGCATGGCCTATCCCTGCTTCTGCACCGCCGAGGAGCTGACGAAGCTTCGCGAGCAGCAGGAGGCCGACGGCGCCCTGATCCGCGGCTACTTCGGCAAATACGCCCGCTGCCGCGACCTGACGATGGAGCAGATCGAGGCGAATCTCGCCGCCGGCAAGAGCTGGGTTCTCCGCTTCCGCTCCGACGGCAGCGAGGACAGGCGCATCACCTTCGACGATCTGATCCGCGGCAAGATCGAAATGCCCGAGAACATCATCGACGAGGTGCTTCTGAAATCCGACGGCATCCCGACCTATCACTTCGCCCACGTCTGCGACGACCATTTCATGCGCACGACCCACGTCGTCCGCGCCGAGGAATGGCTCTCCTCCGTGCCGAAGCACATCGCCCTGTTCAAGGCCTGCGGCTACCGCGTGCCCAAGTACGTGCACACGGCGCAGGTCATGAAGCTTGACGAGCAGACCGGCGACAAGCGCAAGCTCTCCAAGCGCAAGGACCCCGAGGCCGCCGTCAGCTACTTTGTCGAGACCGGCTTCCCGCGCGAGGCGCTGATCGAGTACCTGCTGACCCTCCTGAACTCCAACTTTGAGGACTGGCGCCGGGCGAACCCGAACGCCGACGCGATGGATTTCCCGTTCAACGTCAGGAAGATGAGCAACAGCGGCTGCCTCTTCGATCTGCAGAAGCTCAACGACGTCAGCAAGAACGTCATCAGCCACATGAAGGCGGAGACCGTCTACGAGCGCGTCGCGGCCTGGGCGAAGCAATATGATCCCGAATTCCATGCGATCTTCACGGCGGACCCCGCCTTCTCGACCGCGATTCTGAATATCGACCGCGAGAACCCGAAGCCCCGCAAGGACATTGCCAGGTGGGACGAGGTCCCGGCGTACCTGGACTATTTCTTCCATGAGCCGGTGCTCGACCCGGCCCTGCTGCCTGCGCGCATCAGCCGGGCCGACGCAAAGGCGATCCTGACCGCCTACGCCGATTCCTACGACCCGTCCGAGGATAAGGACGCCTGGTTTGCCCGCATCAAGGCCATGTGCCCGGCCTTCGGCTGCTGCCCGGAGGTCAGGGAGTACAAGAAGAATCCGGAGGGCTGGAAGGGCCACGCCGGCGACGTCTCCACGGTCATCCGCCTCGCCGCCACGGGCCGGACGAATACACCGGATCTGTGCACGGTCATCCGCCTGCTCGGCCGCGAGAAGGCCGTAGCCCGCTTCCTCGCCGCCGCGAGCGCCCTGTAAGGGCAGAAAAGGGGACAGGGTAGCGAAGGAAACAGGAAGGGGCTGTTGCAAAATGCACAACCTTCAAAGATTATGCAGGCTCCCGGCAGGGGAAGTGTGAAGGGGGCGGTCTTGGAGCCCCCTTCACGTTCAATCACCCGCCCGCAGGCGATGGTTTTTGCCGGAATCGGCAAAAACC
>JAFPFL010000102.1 GCA_017425545.1 Oscillospiraceae bacterium
CCGAGCAGGCTGGAAACGCTGGTTCCGGCGGGTGCTTCTGCGCTGCGGGATCTGCGCTCTGCTTGTCTGCGGGATTCTGCTCTTGCCCGCCCTGATTCGATTTCCCAACTGGACGACCGTCCTCGCCTGGCTGCTGTTCACCCTGCATATGGAGATGATCGCCGCGGTGCAGGTGCTTCTGACAGCCCTGTTTCAAAACGCCTCCGCAGCTATCGTTCCCGTTCTGTTCACGCAGCTTGTCTCCGCCTTCCTGAGCTGCCGTCTGCCCGGCGCCTGGGCCATCCTCCTGCCCGGCAACTGGTGCAGCCTGGTCAGGACCGCGGAGGGAGAAGCCCCGTGCCTGGCCGTGTACCTGCGGCGGTTCTACGAAGTGGAACCTGCAGCGGAAGAAACATCCGAGACAAGCTTCGCCGCTTTCATCGCGTCCCGGCTCCACGGCGGCTTCCCGCTCTGGGCGGCTGTTGTTTTGAATCTCGCCGTCCTGCTGCTGATCGCCCTCTTCGGCTGGCGCTTAGTCAGACGGAGAAAGCGAAAATGCTCGTAACGCCTGTAGTGGCGCGCACCTGTGCGCCCGCCCTTCGAGGGCGGGAGAACGGATCCTTCGACTCCGCTGCGCTCAGGATGACAAATATGAAGGGCTGACGCGGGCGGCGGTCTGAGGTCAGCCCGCACTACGGCAATCACGCTCGGAAGCCGATTTTTATTCCATTTTTCAATTCGCAGAATTGAAAAACTCCGACAATTCTCTACTCTCAATTCTCAATTTCCATGCGCTGCACCTGCAAATTCACCCCACCGGGAAGGAGAGCCCACCATGGTCGTATTGGATAACGTATCGAAAACCTTCAAGGATAAAACCGTTCTGCAGAAAACCAGCCTGACGATCGAGTCCGGCAGGATCACCGGCTTCATCGGGCGCAACGGCTCCGGCAAGACCGTCCTGTTCAAGCTGATCTGCGGACTGATGCTGCCCACGACCGGGATCGTCACGGTCGACGGCGTCCGCGTGGGCAAGGACCGTGACTTCGCGCCGGACACCGGCGTGCTGATCGAGACACCGAGCTTTATTTCCTACGAATCCGGGCTCCGCAACCTCCGCGACCTCGCGGCGATCCGCAGAAAGATCACAACCGACGACGTGCGCGAGGCGATCCGGCTGGTCGGCCTGGACCCGGACGACCGCAAGCGCGTCGGGAAGTATTCTCTGGGCATGCGGCAGCGCCTCGGCATCGCGCAGGCGATCATGGAGCGGTCGTCGCTGATCATTCTGGACGAGCCGATGAACGGCCTCGACCGGAGCGGCGTGGAGGACATGCGCACCGTCTTCGCAAAGCTGCGCGACGAGGGCAAGACGATCCTCCTGGCCTCGCACGCCGCCGAGGATATCGAGATCCTCTGCGACGCGGTCTACGAGCTGGAAAACGGCACGGTCTCCGGGCCGAAGCTGCCGGGATAGCAAAAAGTCCATGATTCAACAACGGAAAGCCTCCGCCGATGCTGTTTTCAGCTCGGCGGAGGCTTTCGCTTCCAGGATTTGATGCTGTTCTGCAGGGCCGGTTTTACGCGTTCTCCAGGGCGGGGGGCGTTTCCTTGTCGGCGCTCTCGCCGTTTCGCGCGGGGACCAGGCCGGCGAGCAGGGAGAAATAGCGCTCGTGGACGCGGTCGCAGGCGGCGTCGAAGTCCACGTTGCCGCCGGCGTGGAGCCGGTCATAGTAGAGGTGCTCGTGGTCGCCCAGCTCGGGATAGACGCGGACCATCGTGGCGATGCCGACGTTGGAGCAGACGTTGCTGATGCGCTGGAACTCGATCAGAAGGTCCGTATAGGTGGAGTTGGCGTACACGTTGCACTCGCCCGTGCTCATGCGCTTGAGGTGGTTGCGCTTGAGCACGGCGATCAGATCCGCGATCACCTGCACGAGCGGCTCGATCCGCTGGGCGGCGTCGACGTCGCGCTTGCGGAAAGTCTGCTCCGATTCGTCCAGGATGTTGATGATCGCGCTCTCGAGCACGGCCAGCTCGCCGAGGGCGGCGTCGGAGAGGATGGTGTGGTTCCGGTGCAGGTTCTCCGCGTAATTTGCGATATTCACCGCATGGTCGCCCAGACGCTCAAATTCCGAGGTCACCTTGAAGTACTGGTCCATGATCGCGACGTGATCCTGATTCTGCAGATGGGGCAGGAACTGGACCAGGTATCCGCTGACCCGGTCGGTCATGCGGTCGATCTCGTTTTCGTCCTCGTTGAGCGCCTCATGCACGTGATTGTCATAGCTCTTGAGGAGCTGGAAGGACCGCTCGATGTTGGTTCTGGCCGCAGAGAAAACCGCAAGCAGGAGATGGTAGCAGCTCTGGAAGGCAAGCGCCGGCGTATGGAAGAAGACCGGGTTCAGCTCGTCCGTGACGGCCTTGTACTTGCTCTCCTTGACCTTCTCGTCCTTGATGAGGCGCAGGCTGATTTTTTCCAGCAGCGGAAGCGCAGGCAGAAGGACGATGGCGCAGGCCAGGTTGAAGGCCGTGTTCGTATTGGCGATGATGCCGGAGTTGACGGTCCGGTTCCAGAGGGAATCCAGCAGGCCGAAGCGGTGGACCAGCGTCACGCCGATCAGGACCAGGATGGATTTTCCAAGATTATACAGGATGTTGATCAGGCCGACGCGGCGGGCGTCAGGCTTGGCGCCGATGGAGCAGACGATGGCGGTGGTCACGCAGTCGCCCAGGTAGACGCCCACGATCATGGCATAGATGGCGTTGAACTGCAGGACGCCCGTGGCTGAGAAGGCCTGCAGGATGCCGATCGTGGCCGAGGAGCTCTGGAGCATGAAGGCCACGCCCGCGCCGATCAGATAGCCCAGAACCGGGCTGTCGCCCAGGCGGGAGAAGAGGCTCTCGACGACGCCGGACTCCGAGAGGCTGTTGACCGCGCCGGTCATATTCAGAAGGCCGGAGAAGAGGATGCCGAAGCCGATGGCAATGTTGCCGACGGATTTGGCATTCTTGAAAAAGCTGCCCATAATCAGCACGACGCCGATGATCAGGGCGATCGGCGCGAGCGTGGAGGGCTGGAGGAAGCGGAGGAAGGAGGTGCCGGAGGCGTCGATATCCAGCAGGCGGATGATCTGACCGGTCACCGTGGTGCCGACGTTGGCGCCGATGATGATGCCGAGAGACTGATGCAGCGTCAGGATGCCCGCGCTGACCAGACCGGCGGTGATGACGATGGTGGCGGTGGAGGACTGGATCAGCGCAGTGACCAGGACGCCGAGGGCAAACGCCTTGATCGGGTTATCGGTCACCTTGCCCATCACGCGCTTGAGGGTACCGGAGGAATTCTCCTTCAGAGAGTCGCCCATCAGACGCATGCCGTATAAGAACATGGCCAGGCCGCCCAGGAGGGAAATCACGCTGAAAATATCCATGTGCGATAGCCTTTCCGATAAAATGTCAGAGTTGGAGCAGCCGCGGCTTCTCCGCGCTCATCCTATCATATTTCCCCGAAAAATTCAAGAAAAGCCTGAAAGAAAACCTTTTTGATTTTTCAGACCGCCCCGGCGGCTTCGCTTTGTCGGCCTGCGGCGCGCTCCGGAGAGAGAAAACCGGCGGCGGGAATTATTTTGGATTTTGTTGCAACCAAACGGCAAAAAGCGTTAATATATAGATAGGCGGCTGTTGGATTGCCGGCTTTTGGAGCGCGGCTTCGAAGGCCGGAGGGCTGCCGCACGGGTTTCGGCGCGGCGCGTTTGCGCGAAGAATCGGCGCAGCGCGCCGGGGGCCGGAGGCTGACAACGTCTGCAGGGAGGTGTACGGATGGAGGACGAGGCGATCATTGCGCTCTATTGGAACCGGTCGGAGCAGGCCATTACGGAGACCGCCGCCAAGTACGGCGGATTCTGCCGCGGGATCGCGAATGCCATTCTCTCCGATCCCGAGGACGCTGAGGAGGCCCTCAACGACACCTGGCTGGGCGCGTGGAACGCAATCCCGCCGAACCGGCCGCCGGTCCTGCGCGCCTTTCTCGGACGAATCACGCGGATGGTCTCCCTGACCCGCCGGCGTGACCGCGGCAGGCAGAAGCGCGGCGGCAGCGAGATGGATCTTGCCCTCGACGAGCTCGGCGAGTGCATCGCCGGCGGACGCTCGGCGGAGGAGGACGCCATCACGGACGAGCTGCGCGCGGCAATCAACCGCTTCCTGCGCAGTCTGCCGCACCCGGAGCAGCAGGTTTTCCTCTGCCGCTACTGGTATCTGGACCCCCTGGCGGAGATCTGCCGTCAGTTTTCATTCAGCGAGGGCAAGGTCAAATCCATGCTCTTTCGAACCCGGAAAAAGCTCCGGGATTTTCTGAGTGAGGAGGGCTATCTATGACAAGAGAACAGCTTTTGGAGCTGATCGGCTGCGCCGAGGATGATCTGATCCTCCACGCGAAGGAAGGCGCGGTCAATGAGGCGGAAGCCGGCAACCCGCAGGCTGAGGCGCCGGTGGGCGAGACGCAGGCCGAGGCGGACGCTGACGGTCTATGGACGGAAGCGGAAGCTTTTGGCGGCGGGCAGACAGCCGCTCCCCCGATCATGCCGCTGCCGCTGGAGCCGCATGCCGCCGAACGTCTGCACGCGGCGGCCGGAAAACGCCGCGCGGCACAGGCCGCACCGGTCCCCCCTGCTCCAGCGGAGGCGATCGAAGTCGGCGCGCCGGCGGAGCTTTCGCAGAAGAAGCCGTCTGTTCTGCGGCGGGTCGCCTCCGCGGCGGCCGCCCTGGCGCTTGTGCTCGGCGTGGGCGTCCTGATCGGACAGCTGATGAAGAAGACGCAGGCGCCGGTCTCCGGTGCGCGGCCCCATACCGCGCTGACGGATGGATCCGACGAACTTGCAGCCGCAAAGCAGAAGCTCTTCGATTCCATTCCGAGCTGGGGCAGCTTCCGCGCGGAGATCTCCCCGGACCCGATGGACAGCGTGGAGAAAGCGATTGCTGAAAACGACGCGGCCATTGCGGAAGCCCGGGCGCTTCTCGAGCAGGCCGACCCCGACAAGGCGTCTAAGCCGGGCCAGGAACCGGAGACGCCGCTGGCATCCGGTGCGGACACGGCTGAACTGTCCGCGCAGATCGAAGCACTGGAGAAAGAGAACCGCCTGCTGTATCTGCAGGCCTGCCATGCAGCCTGCGAGAACC
>JAFPFL010000011.1 GCA_017425545.1 Oscillospiraceae bacterium
CCCATGTGAGGCCCCGCGCCCAGACAAGGCGCCTGCCGCGTCTGCGTGAAGGAAGCCAAGCATCGGCACAAACAAAAAGGGATCCCGGCAGCCGCCGGGATCCCTCGGGAAAACAAACCGGGGCGGCTCAAACGAGCCGCCCCTTTTGATTGCCGGTTCAGGCAATGGGCACATGGCCGGGGGACATTTGACAGTGTCGGTGTCCCTTCGGGTCGAATTGAAAAGAGGCCGAAAGGGAATCGGGGACGCGACACGATCCAAAAGCGCCCCGACCCCGCAGGGGCCGATGCCTGCATCGGCCCGCCGTGTATCGTGCAGGAACCCCCGCCTGAACCGCTTTCCGGCTCGGGCGGGGGTTCTTATCGTTTGGTTTGCTTTCTTCGTGCGGTGCCAGCTGTCTCCCTTTATTCCCTCAGGATTCAAAATTGCACCGCACCCAGCACTCCGCGGTCAGGCCGCCCGCGTAGGCGGTGACCTTCGTCGTGCCCGGCCCGACCGCGATCACGCGGCCGGTCTCGTCCACGGTGGCAATTGCCTCGTTGCCGGTGGTCCAGGTGATCTTCGTGCCGATCGGGACGTTCGTGATCTGCAGCAGATAGGACTCGGTGGGTTCCTTAAACGACATGTCGTCCTTGTTGAGCTCGAGGTGGTCGACGTTCAGCGCCTCGGGCGCATCCGTCGCTTCCTCGCCGAACTCACACACGACCTCGCAGGTCGCGCTGTATTTGCCGCAGGTGACCGTGATCGTCGCCGTGCCCGGGTTGACCGCCGTGACCACGCCGACGCCCGTGACCTTCGCAACCTTCTCGTCGGAGGAGGTGAAAACCTTCTCGTCGGTCGTGTCCTTCGGATCGGTGGTCACGATCAGCTGGTCGAGATCGTTGCGGTAGGTCAGCGTCATCTTGTTCGTGTTCAGGCTGACGCCCTTGCAGGAGCGCTTGCCGGACCAGGGATCGTCGGTCTCCGTGTCCGCAATGCCGGACTCGGTCGGCACGTCGGCCGGCGTTTCGATCTCCGGGGCGGCCTCGGTCGCCGCATGGCCCTTCTCAAAGAGTTTGTCGTAGATCGGCAGATCGAGCTTTCCGGTCCGCCAGAGCAGGTAGCTGCCCGCAATCACAATCGTCGCCAGCAGGATCAGGAAGCTGAGCCAGAGGAAGAAGCGGGGGACCCGCGTCCGGTCGCGCTTCACGTATTCCTCCTGGATCACCGGCCGGTGCCCGCCGCGGATTGCGGCCGGCGTCACCGCCTCGGCGCCGCGCGCCTCGCGGCTGCCCCGGCTCAGGATCGAAGCGCCCGGCAGATCCTCGGCGCTCTGGTCGAGCGCCCGGCGCTCCGAGACGATCTCCTCGCGGTCAATCCCCTTGCGCTCGGCGCGCTGACGGCGGCGCTCCGCCTTCGCCTCGGCCTTGCGCTGCCTGCGCTCGGAACCGGCGCTGCGCTTGCCGGGGTCGTCGGTCTCCACCACCTGCGCGGGCGTACCGCACAGGGGGCACTTGTCCAGATTCGAATCATACAGCTCCCCGCAGTTGGGGCAGACATTCTTATCTTTCATAATCGTTCCTCCAAAATTGGGGAATACTTCTGACGGGGCAAAGCCCCCGAAAAAGGCCGCTATTTCAGACCCTATACCTTATCATACCATTTTCTATCAAAAAAAACAAGTTGATATTGCTTTTTTTTTCGTTTTGGTATAAGATATAGTAGAAAAATTGTCGAAAAAGGAGGGTACCAGGCGTGCCTCTACGCAAAATTTCCCCGCTGCTGGACGCAATGGAGATCGGCGAATGTTTCTCCACGCACGACGGCGTCTCCTGCTACGCCATCAGGCATCCGGAATCCGGCCGGGAATTTGTCCTCAAATATATCTCTGTTCCAGCCAACCAGGAACAGGTGGAAGCCCTTCTGCTGACGGGCGCCTATACCACCGTCGAGGAAGCCGACGCCTACTACCGCAAGGAAGCCGAAGGTCTCGTCCAGGAGGCCGAGGCGCGGAAGAAACTGCTCGACTGCCCCTATATTCTGCCCTTCCTCGGCGTGCAGATGGAAAAGAAGGAGGAGGGCGCGGGCTATGACGTCTACGCCGTTCTGCCCAAGCGCAACTCACTCAAGGACTACCTCGAGGAGAACGCGATCTCCCACCTGCGCGGCATCAACATGGGCATCGACCTCTGCGTCGCGCTCTCCGCGCTGCGCGAGGAGGGCTACGTCCACGGCAATCTGAAGCCCGGCAACGTCTATTTCTCCGACACCGGCCGCTTCCTGCTCGGCGACTTCGGCCTGTTCTCCACCAAGGACATGCAGTACACGGTCCTGCCCGAGCAGTACCGCAGCAGCTATACCGCCCCGGAGCTCCGCAACTTCCTCGGCGGCCTGAACACCACCGTGGACATCTACTCCCTCGGCATGATCCTCTACCGGATCTACAACGGCAACCACGCTCCCTTCGAGGATGAGAAGACCTCCTCCAAGGCCGCGGACACCCGCCGGCTCGAGGGCGATGCCCTGCCCGCCCCGCTCTATGCAGACTACGAGCTGACCGAGATCATCCAGAAGGCCTGCGCCTACAAGCCTGAGGACCGCTACCAGACGCCTGACCAGATGCGCGTCGCCCTCGAGCAGTATATGCAGCGCAACGCGGTCAGCGACCACCTGATCGTCCCGCCGCTGATCGCCGAGGACGGCCCGCTGAACGCCGAGGAGCGCGAGGAGACCGTCGAGCCGGTCCGCGCCAACGACGTCGAGAAGCTCGACGAGGGCTTCAAGGAGGCCTTCACGCCGAATACCGGCAAGAAGAAAAAGAACCGCAAAAAGGGCAGAGAGGAAGCTCCGAAGCCCGCAGAAGAGGCCCGGAAGCCCGTTGAGGAAGCCCCGCAGACCGCGAACCGGGACGCAGGAAAGCCGTCCGACCGGCCTGCCGGTGCGGAGGGCGAAAAGAGCGCCGAAGAGCCGTCCGAAAAGCCCGCCGAAGAGCCGTCCGAAACGCCCGCCGAGCCGACGCTCAAACAGGCGGCCGAGCGCCGCAAGGCCGCCCAGACCGCCGAAAAGCGCCGCAGGCGCAGACGCAGGGGCTGGATCGCCTTCGCGATCGCCATGGTCCTGCTCCTCACCGCGATCGGCCTGTATGAGTTCACCGACCTCGGCCACGGACTGTACCACTATTTCGTCAAGGTCGAAAAGCTTGAGGTCTCCGATATCACCACCGACTCCATGAAGCTCCATCTGCAGGCGAGCGTGGACGCCGACCAGTTCCGCGCAATCTGCGAGGACGCCTACGGCAACGCCTCCAGCGCCTCCTTCGAGGGCAGCGTCGCCACGTTCACCGGCCTGAACCCCGGCACGCAGTACACGCTGCGCGTGGAGCCGAAGGGCACGCACAAGGTCTCCGGCAAGACCTCCGTCATCGCCGAGACCGTCCCGCAGACCGAGGTCCTGACCTTCACCGCGACCGACGGCTCCGAGTTCGGCGCGGTCCAGCTCGACCTGGTCGTCAAGGACAATACCGTCGAGCCCGCCGTCTGGACCCTGCGCTACGGCCCCGTGGACGGCGAGCCCAAGCAGATCGAGTTCAGCGGCCACAGCACCCAGATCCTGGGCCTGGAGCCCGGCGTCGAGTACCGCTTCCTCCTCGTGGAGCAGGGCAATCTCCACCTGGTCGGCGAGCTCGAGACGAGATACACGGCGATGCGGGCGGTCGAGGCGGACAACCTCACGCTCAACAACGTCGTCGACGGCGTCGCCTACGTCAGCTGGATCTGCACCTCCGAGCTGCCGAAGGAGTGGGAGCTCACCTGCACGGACCCGGACGGCAGGGAGCTGCCCGTCACCGTGAAGGAGCCGAAGCAGGACGAGAACGGCTACTACTGCTCCGCGTCGATCGAAGGGATCGAGCCCGGCGTGACCTGTTCTCTGAAGCTGAGCGCGGTCGGGATGGCCAAGCCCCTGACCCGCGAGATCCGCGACGAGGTCATCGCTCTGGCCGGCTTCACCGCCGAGGCGACCGCGCAGGGCGTCCGGCTGAGCTGGAGCCCGAGCCAGGAGCCCGCCGACGGCTGGATCGTCACCGCGGCCTACGGCGAGGGCGGCACGCTCGAGACCCCCGTGGTCGGCGACAGCGCCCTGATCCCGGCCGCTCCGGATACCGACTACCGCTTCACCCTCTCCGCCGCGGACGGCACCAAGCTCAGCGGAACCGTCGAGACCACGGCCCGGACCCTGTCCTACCCCCGCTTCTCCGGCAGGGGCGTCGGCAGCCGCGGCATCACGCTCGGCACCTATAACGATCCCGGCGTCGAGGACCTCAGCACGGCAAACCTCGGCGGCGGCACGGTGCAGTACCGCCCGGGCGAGAGAATCGTCTTTCAGGTCGGCGTCCCCGGCAGCCCCGAGGACAGCGCGGACCAGGTCACGGCGCTCTACGTCATCCGCACCGCCACCGGCGCGGTCGTGGACGCGCGCGGCGAGCAGCTCGTCTGGAACGAGATGTGGAACAACAGCCGCTGGACGGGTTACATCCCCTGGCTGCCCGAAACCGCCGGCAGCTACAGCTTCTCTGTCTATGCCGACGGTATGCTCCTCGGCACGATCAACTTCACCATGCTCGCCGGCTGAGCCGGCAGGGCAGACGCCATTCAGACGCCGTAGGGCGGCATGACCCCGGGCCGCCGTGAAAAAAGCTCCCCCGCAGGGGGAGCTTTTTTCGTCCCCATCGCTTCCCCGCCGCAAAAAAAATCCCAAACCGCGAACTCCCCCCTTGCAAATCCCGATTCTCCCTGCTATAATGCTTGGCGGCGAAAATCTGAGACAGAAAAGTGGTTGATTCAGCGACATGCGGCAACATCAGACCAGACTCCGCACCGCGGCCGGTCCCGCCCTCACGGCGCGCGGCGCCGCGCGGCGCGGCTCCTTCCTCCGCGCGGAGGTCCTGCCCTTCCTCAAAAAGAATACTGTGATGGTCGTCGCGCTGGCTGCCGCCGTGATCACGAGCATTGCCGTCCCGCTCGACCGCGCCTACCTGGGTTACTTCGACTTCAAGACCCTGAGCTGCCTGTTCTGCGTTCTGGCCGTCGTCTGCGCCCTGCGGAACATCCACTTTTTCTATACCCTCGCCCGCAGCGTGGTCAAATGCTTCAAAAACGCGCGGATGAGCATCATCGCCCTTGTTTGCATCACCTTCCTCGGGTCGATGCTGATCGCGAACGACATGGCGCTGCTGACCTTCCTGCCCCTGGGCTACTACGTCCTGAGCACGACCGGCAAGCAGAAGTACATGGCCTTCACTTTCATCATGCAGAACATCGCGGCGAACCTCGGCGGCATGCTCACGCCCTTCGGCAACCCGCAGAATCTCTACCTCTACACGAAGTTCCAGATCCCGAACCTGACCTTCATGCGCATCATGGCGCCGCCCTTCGCGGTCTCGATCGCGCTGATTTTGATCTGCTGCCTCTTCATCCGCCCGGAGCCGCTTGAGATCCCGGAGGAGGAGGTCCGCCTCCCGGCCGGCCGGGTTGCCCTCTATCTGGCCCTCTTCGCCCTGGCGATCGCGATCGTCTTCCGCGGCATTCCCTATTGGATCGGCCTCATCGTGATCCCGGCCGTCCTGCTCTTTGCCGACCGCGACGCCCTGCGCAAGGTGGACTACCCGCTGCTGCTGACCTTCGTCTTCTTCTTCATCTTCGCGGGGAATATGAGCCGGATCCCGGCGGTCCGGAACCTGTTCGCCGGCCTGCTTGCGAAGAACACCCTGCTCGTCAGCGTGCTCTGCTGCCAGTGCATCAGCAACGTGCCCTCCGCGATCCTGCTCTCGCAGTTCACGGAGAACTACCCTGCCCTGCTCGTCGGCGTGAACATCGGCGGCGTCGGTACGCTGATCGCCTCCCTCGCGAGCCTGATCACCTTCCGCGAGTACACCGGCCACAACCCCGGCAAGGCCGGCTCCTATATCGCCCTGTTCTCGGCCTTCAACTTTGGCTTCCTGATCCTGCTGACCGTGCTCATGTCCATCCTGCTCTGAGCGCGCCGGATATAGAGAGGGGCTGTTGCAAAATGCACAACCTTCAAAGATTATGCAGGCTCCCGGCAGGGGAAGTGTGAAGGGGGCGGTCTTGGAGCCCCCTTCACGTTCAATCACCCGCCCGCAGGCGATGGTTTTTGCCGGAATCGGCAAAAACC
>JAFPFL010000103.1 GCA_017425545.1 Oscillospiraceae bacterium
GAAGGGGGCGGTCTTGGAGCCCCCTTCACGTTCAATCACCCGCCCGCAGGCGATGGTTTTTGCCGGAATCGGCAAAAACCAAAGGGCTCGTTGCAAAATGATTCATTTTGCAACGAGCCCAGCTGTCCCCGGCATCGCGCGGCGCCGGGGATCCTCTCTGCCGCGGGGCAGAAAAAGTCCGCGGCCGGATCTTTCGAACCGGCCGCGGCAGTTTGGGCCCGTTCCCGCGCGGCGATCGGCGCGGGTGCTCTCTTTCTGCACATAGCTTGTGCAAAAACGGGCGGATGATGTCTGGAAATATCAGGAATCCGGGTTTCCCGCCGCGCAGGGCGGGCTCATTCACCCGCGGGCGTCTCGTCCGGGGCGGTCTCGACCTGGATGCGGGCGCGCTGCAGCAGGCAGGCGTGACTTCCGCACCAGATCGAAAGGGCAAGGAAGATCAGCATGTCGGCGCGGCTCTGCTTGATCGCGAGCAGGTAGTCCGGCATGGCCATCATGGCGAAGATGAAAGCCATGAGACCGAAGAGGACCGTGCTTCTGCGGTGGCCCGCCGAGAGCGGGAAGGCCAAAAGCAGGACGCTGGTCAGCATCATGCAGACGAGTGCCAGCAGCTGCGGGGCAATGTCGATGATCATCGGGTCGTGGCTCCAGACGCGGAAGCGGAGCACGAGGCTCACGCCGCAGTAGAGCGCCAGCGGGAGCTGCGTCCAGAACGCGGTCCGGCCGAGGCGGCTGCGGGTCAGGGCGGTCAGCGCCGAGGCGGCGGCAGCCATTATGCCGAGGATCTCGCAGAGCTTCTGCGCCGGCTCCGAGACCTCGCCCTCGTCGAGCAGGCGGAACAGGCAGCCGAAAAAGAGCAGGGTGGCCGCGATCAGGGCGGGGATGACGCCGAGGCTGTTTTCCGAGAAGCAGGCATTCGTGCCGGGGAGCCGGTTGAGGCGGAAGCAGAGCGCGGCCAGAACGGCAAAGCCGACCAGCGAGAAGAGCACAGTCCAGAGCAGAGCGTGGCTGTCCGCCATCAGAATGCCGTTGACGTCCAGGCTTCGTTTCAGAATCAGGGAGCGCAGACCGAAAGCCGCCGCGGCCCAGACAGCCGCGAGCACCAGGATCGGACGCGAAAAACGCGAGTGCTGCACAGGAATCCCTCCGTTTATGATTTGTTTTTTCTTTATATATTATAATGATCAGTTAACGAAAACGACCGTGAAACGGTCGTTTTCGTGGTCAGACGACCGTTTGGCCGCGATTTTTCGCAGAAAAACCGACTGATAGCATTACAATGGATGTCGGGCAAACCGGCGACGCAGGTTTGCTGAGCCGCGGAATGCAGCTCGGAGAACGCTTTTGCGTTACTCCATCCGACATCCATTATAACATAGAGAAGGGAATTGTGCAAGTATCTGCAGAAACGTACGTTTTTCCGCTGCTTTGCTTCCGCATATGGGGATCCGGATCACGACCCGAGCGCGACCGGGATCTGCGCGACCCCGCCTGCGAGGACCGGGAACTGCAGAATCGGACGGCGGTTCCAGACCAGCGTGTAGCGCCCCTCCGGCAGGCCGAAGAAATCGAGCGTGCGCAGATAGCTGCCCGCCTGCTCCGGCCGCGCGTCGGAGGGGATGAAGACGTCCTTCGTCCAGCGCCGCCCGTCGTCGTCGACGAGGGCGAGGCTGTAGTAGCCGGCCGCCGGCAGGGTCAGCGAGAGCTCCGCCTGTCCCGGGCGGAAGGCCTCCAGATGCAGCATCTCGCCGTCGGTCCAGAGCCTGCCGGCGGCCTCGTCGAGGGCGGCGTCCTCGGTCAGCCGGAAGCTCCCGAGCCGCTCGTTTTCCGCGTAGAGGGCGTAGCGGCCCGGCGGGAGCGGGCCGAGCGCGGCGTCCCCCTCTGCGTCCGGCACCGCCGCGCAGAGCGGGCTGCCCCGCAGATCGCAGACGAAGATCCGCCCAGCCGTGGGCGTCTCCACGCGCAGGGCGGCGTACCAGGCGTTCTGCACGAAGGCCTCCGCCGCCTCGCCGTCTCCCGTTTCCGCCGGGTCGGAGCAGGCGGTCCCGGTCTCCGCGTCCGCCGTCTCCGCTGTCAGAAACTCCGCCGTGCCCTCCGCGCCGGCGGTCTTCGTTTCGTGCGCCGTACCGGGCTCCGCCGCGGCGGCGAGGACGGTCGTCTCCGCACTGGGCGGCGCGGCGCGGTTTGCATAGGCTGCCGCCGTGAGCGTCAGGACGCCGATCACCGTCCCGACCGCGGCCAGCCGGATTGAATAGCTGCTCATAGTCTCTCTCCTTTCCGTTTGTGCTTCCATCATATCGGCTGCGCGGAGAGAAACTTGTCGAGAAGGGGCAGGCGCGGGAAATTTTCCCTGTGCGGACGGTCTTTGCCCGCCTCGCGGAGATCGCCGGCAATCGGAACTGAGAAACGCAGGAAGGGCGTGCCGCGGCACGCCCTTCTTGCATGAAGCTATGAAAATGCTGTGGTATGCGGCGATACGCAGAATTTCCGCATAAAATTTCCGTTTGTGATTCGATGATTCAAATTGAATCGCTCCGAAATGATTCAATCTTCAGGATCCATTCGTTTTTCCCCGGGCTGCTGCAAATGCAGCAGCCTCTTTGCGCATGTGCCCGGGATCTCAGGCCTTGTCCGACCGGAAGGGAACGCTCGGCTCCTGCCTGAGCGAGCTGCCCTGCCTGTCCCGGCTGCCGGTGACGCGGATGAACTTCGACGCGGACTCCTCGAGAGCGTCCACGTGACTGATGATGCCGATCTGACGCTGCCCGTCCGAGAGCCGCTTGAGCACGTCGAGCATCCGCTGCAGGCTGCCCGTTCCGAGCGAGCCGAAGCCCTCGTCGATGAACATCGTCTCGATCTTCACGGTGCTGACGTGGCTCTGGACCGTGTCCGAGAGGCCGAGGGCCAGCGCCATCGAGGCCTGGAAGCTCTCGCCGCCGGACAGGCTGCCGATCTCGCGCTGCTCCTCCGTCAGCGTGTCCCGCACCTGGATGCGGAAATCCGCCGCGGAGTTTTTGCGCGCGCCGGCTGCCTCCGTGTCGTGGATGAGCTCGTATTTTCCGCCGGTCATTTCCGTCAGATAGCCGCTCGCGTTGTCCAGAACCTCCCGGAAGGTCTGGCCGAGCATGTAACCGTCGAAAGCGTGCTTGCCGCCTTCTCCCGCGCTGCCGTTTGCGAGCTCCGCCAGACCGTTGATCCATTGATAGGCGCGGTTCAGCGGCTGCAGCGCGGTCTGCGCGTCCCGGCAGGCCTTCTGCGCGCTGCGGTGGCCTTCGGCATGGGTGTGGAGCTCCAGATCTTTCCTGCGAAGCGATTCCGCCTCCTCACCAAGCTGATTCTGCTGCTGCTTCATGGCCTCGAGGTCGGTGAAGACCGGCTTTTCCTGCTCCAGCTCCCGGATTCGGGCCTCGGTGTTGCGGCAGTCGTTCTGATAGGCGGCGATCTGATCGCGCTGCGCTTTCAGCCAGTGCTCCGGATCCGGCGCGCCGGCGCGGTCTCTCGCCTGCTTGTATGAGATTGCGGTAAAGCCTTCCGCCTGCAGGACGCCGGCAAAGGCGATCTCCGCCGCGGCGCGGGCTTCCTTCGCCGTGCGCACGCCCTCGGCGAGGGCTGCGATCTGGCCGGAAAGCGTGGAAACCGCGCTCTCCGCTTCTTTCAGCTGCTTTTCCGCTGCCTCGATCCTGTCTGCAATCTGCTTCTGCTCCGCCTGCAGCCGGCGGCTTCCGGCAGCCGCCTCGTCGCGCGTCCGGTAGTCCGTCATGCCCGCGTCGGCAAGCTCCTGCGCAAGCCGGCCGGACGTCTCCTGCCAGCGGGTCAGCTCTCCGCCTGCCGCGGCGGCCGCCAGCTCCTGCTTCGCGGCCTCCTGCAGGGCGGACTCCCGCTGTTCGGAAACGGTCTTCTTCTCGTCGTCCAGCAGCTTTTTCCGCCTCTGCTCCCGATCGGCGGCCTCCCAATGCTGCCTGCAGGTCTCCTCTGCCGCGCGCAGACCGTCAGCGGCAGCCTGCAGCTTCTCCCGGAAGCTCTCGTCAAAGACCCAGCCGTCCGGTCCGGGGAAGCCGGCGTTCAGCCGGTCGAGCAGGGCGTCGCGCTTCTGCCGGATTGCGGCCTGCTCCTCGGTATAGGCGTTTCGTTTCTCTTCGGCGGTCTGCCTTGCTGCCTTCGCCGCCTCCTCGGCTGCCGCGAGGGCGGCGTCATCCGGCGTGTCGGCCTGCGGGACGGCAAAGTTCGGGTGATCCGCGCTGCAGAACGAGCTGCCGCAGACAGGGCACGTCGCCTCGCCCTGTTCCGCGAACTCCCGCTCGAGCTCGATGCCGAGCTTTCCGGCGTAGCCTGCCAGATAGCGCCTGCGGACGTCCTGCGCCCGGCGATCGGCTGCGTCCCAGGCAAGGTGCGCCTTCTGCGCCGTCTGGCGGGTCTGCCGCAGATGCGCCATCTGATCGGAGAGCGCGGCCTCCTCGGCGAGGAAGCCGGTCCGGGGTTCGGCAAAGGCCGACGCGGCTGCCCGGGCGGCTTCATATTCTGCGTTCTTCGCGGCGGCGCGCGCCTCGGCGCCATCCAGCGCCGCCAGCTCCGCTTCGATCTCGCGCAGCCGTGTTTCCGCGGCCGATTTGGCCCGGTTCGCCCCGTCCCGCGCGGTTTCGGCGCTTGTTTTCCGATCCGCCGCCTCTGCAAGCCGCTCCGCGGCTTCCTTCCGCTGGTCCAGCTTGCCCAGATTCTCCGTGATTTTCCGGATCTGCTCCTGCAGGCGGTCCGCCTGCTCCCGCCGCTGCGGATTGCGGCCTTCCACCTCCGCCTGCGCGGCGGCTCTGCGTGCCTCGGCGCTCTGCAGACCGTCCTTTGCGGCGTCAAGCCGCCCGGACGCCTCGTTCAGCGCCTGTGTCTTCTCCTGCAGCTGCAGCTCCGCCGGCCGGATCCTGTGCCAGGCGCGGTCGGTCTGCTCGACGTTTTCGCCGAGCTTTGCCCAGTCCTCCGCCTTCGCATGCAGCTCCGCCAGATGGCTCCGCTTTTTCTCGAGCTCCCCGGCCTTTTTGTTTTCCGCTTCCGCTTTGCCCATTTTCTGCGACAGCTCCGCCCGCCGGGCCTCGAGCGCCGACCGCTCCTGCATCAGCTCCGCCTGTGCCGCGCTGTCCTTTTCGCACAGCGCGTCCAGCATCCCGCCGAGCTGCGGATGGCCGGCGGAATAGAAGGCGCGCTCCTCCTCGGAGGTCTCCGGCGGCAGATAGAACCGGCTCCTGTCCAGCGCGGCGTCCACGCGGCTCATCAGCATTTTCTGCTCGCTCAGCAGGGTCCTCGCCGCCGCAGCCAGGCGCTCCTGGAACAGACGGTAGGGCGTGCTGTCGAAGAGATCGCCGAGGATCTCCTTCCTGCGGTCGTCCTTTGCCTCCATGAAGGCCTTGAACTCGCCCTGGGCCAGCATCACGATCTGCCGGAACTTCGCGGCGTCCATGTGCAGGATCCTCTGGACCTCGTCCGTCACTCTGGACGAGCCGGTCTGACTGATCCCGCCGCCCTCGAGCTCGGCGTCGAATCTGGCGTCTCCGAAGTCGCCGCCCCGCTTTTTGGGGAATTTGATCGTTCTGCGGACCGTATAGCGGACCCCGCCCGCCTCAAAGATCAGCCGGACCTCCGTGGGGACGTCCCGGGACGCATAGTCGCTGTGCACCATGGTCTTGTCGCGGGTTGCGCCCTTCTGGGCGTTGGTATCCTTGTTCGGCTTCGCGCTGACCTCCTCAAACAGGGCGAACATGATCGCGTCGAAGATGGTCGTCTTGCCCGCGCCGGTCTCGCCCGCGATCACGTAGATCCCGTCGCCGAAGGCCTCAAAGTTGACGCAGGCTTTGTTCAGATAGGGGCCGAAGGCCGTCATTTCCAGATAGATCGGCTTCATTGGGCGGCCTCCTTCCCGGCTTCGCCTGAATCTGCCCGCGCAAGGCGGAGGGCTTCCTCCACCAGCTCGGCGGTCAGCGTTTCTTCGTCCGCGTCGCGGCGGTTTTCGACCTGCTCCGCGAGGAAGCGGATCAGCGCCAGCTCCCGCTCGCCCGGATCTGTCAGACCGTCGCCGCGGCTGCGGCAGAACGCACGGAAATCGTCGGCAAGCGACCGCGTCTCCGCCTCGGCGGCTGCGGAGGCCGCGCGATAGGCGGCGCTTCTTCGCTCGCGCGAGACGTCGAGCAGAATGTCCGCGTGCGAGGCGTAGAGCGTTTCCAGCGTCTGACGCGCGTTGGGCGGCAGCGTGTCGTCCGTGAGCACGACGCGGACGTAGTCGCCCCGCGCCGGGTTGTCCGCCTCGGCGTCCACGATCTGCTGCAGACGGCCCTTCACCGTCCTGCGCACGCGGTGCAGGGGCGGCAGGGCCTCGGTTTTGAAGACCGGCTCGCTGCCCTTCTTGCCGAGCGTGACCCAGAGCAGGCCCTTTTCATCGTCCGCCTCGTCGAAGTGATAGCACAGCGGCGCGCCGGAGTAGCGGATCTTCGGACTGCCGACGGCCTGCGCCTGATGGATGTGGCCGAGGGCGACGTAATCGAAGTTCTGAAACAGCGACGCCTGCACCCCGCCGACGCCGCCGATCGCGGTCTCCGAGGCGCCGTGCAGCGGATCCGCCTTCCCGTTGACGACGGTCTGGTGGGCGATCAGGACGTTGCGCTCGTTCCAGTTGATCTCCTGCTCCGCGAGCAGGGCGGCGATCGCGTCGGAATAGCTGCTGATCTCCTCGTCGCTTCTGTTCAGCGCCACGCGGACTGCGGCCGGGGTCGTGCAGGGGAGCAGCCAGAAATTGACGTCTCCGAGCCGGACCTTCTTGACCGCCTCCTGCACCGTGCCGGCGATGTGGACGCGCTGGTTTTCGAGGATGTTCGCGGCGAACTCCAGACGCTCGCCGCCGTCGTGGTTGCCGGCGATCAGCAGGACGTCCACGCCCGCCCAGCCGATGGTTTCGTCCGGCTGGGAGAGGTCCGTCAAAAGCCGGCTCAGAAGCTGGACTGCCTCCCGGCTCGGCACGCCGCGGTCGTAGACGTCGCCCGCGATGAGAACGGCGTCCGGCTTTTCCCGCCGGACCGCGTCATACAATTTTGCGCACCAGTCCTGCTGGTCCGCGATCAGCGGCTGGGCGAACAGGGTTTTGCCGAAGTGCAGATCGGAAAGATGCAAAAGCTTCATAGGCGCCTCCCGCCTTGAAAAGGATGGGTTCGATTGCGCGCGGCAGCCGGGTCTTTCCCCGGCTGTATCTTTTTTTCATTATACCAAATCCGGAGCCGGAACGCAAGCCGCCCGGCCGCCCGCGGCTGCGATTTTGATCTTAGGCCGGTTATTTCAAAAAAGGGCTTGACTCTGACGTTCCGTCATGGTTTCAATTGCGCGCTGTGAGATGAGAACCGTGAGAATGCGGATCAAGGCGTTCGCGGACCTGACCGGCACAAGCGTGCGGCCGCTGCTCATTGCAGAAAACCATATACCTGTCTGATGCCGTTCTGAATTTATTTTCAGAACGGTATCTGCCGCGTATGATATAACGCGCCAGGTCGGGAATACTATTGGCAGATTATGCAGGAAAGGATGTTCCTCATGAATGCGCTTCAGTATGAAAAATCGCCTTACCTCTTACAGCATGCGGGGAACCCGGTCGACTGGCGTCCCTGGGGACAGGCGGCTCTTGACGCTGCCGTCCGGGAGAAAAAGCCCATCTTTCTGAGCATCGGATATTCCACCTGTCACTGGTGCCATGTGATGGCCCGGGAATCCTTTGAGGATGCAGCGGTGGCGGAGGCGGTCAACCGGGACTTTATCCCCATAAAAGTGGATCGGGAGGAGCGTCCGGACGTAGACGCAGTCTATATGGCGGCGTGCCTTGCCATGAACGGCTCCGGCGGCTGGCCGCTGACGGTGCTGCTGACGCCGGAGGGGAAGCCCTTTTGGGCGGGGACGTATCTGCCGAAGAGGCAGCTTTTGTCCCTGCTGGCACAGGTCTCCGCCCTGTGGCGGGAAAACCGGGAGGCGGTGACGGCGGAGGGGATCCGTCTGACCGAGCGTCTGCGCCGGGAGCGGGAGCATGGCCCCGGCGAACCGAGCCGGACGCTGGTGAGAACCGGGGCTTTGCAGCTGTCTGAGCTGTATGACGCCGGATGGGGCGGGTTTGGATCTGCGCCGAAATTCCCCACGCCCCATAACCTCCTGTTTCTGCTTCGCTATGCCCGTCTGACCGGCGAAGCCCGGCCCCGCGAGATGGCGGAGCTCACGCTGGAGCACATGTTCCGGGGCGGGCTCTATGACCATATCGGCGGCGGCTTCTGCCGGTACGCCACGGACGCCCGGTGGCTTGTGCCCCATTTTGAAAAAATGCTCTATGACAACGCCCTGCTTGCCCTGGCCTACACGGAGGCGTACGAGCATACCCGCCGCCCGATCTGGCGGGACATCGCCTGCCGGACGCTGGACTATGCGCTCCGGGAGCTCTCCGATCCAATGGGAGGTTTCTTCTGCGGACAGGACGCGGACAGCGAGGGCGTGGAGGGGAAATACTATCTTCTGACGCCGGAGGATGTGTCCGGGGCGCTGGGTGAGACCGGAGCCGGCCGGTTCTGCGAGAGATATGACATCACGCCCCGGGGACATTATGAGGGAGGGAGCATCCCAAACCTCATCAGCACGCCCGATTGGGAGACGGAGCCGACCTGGGTGAGCGCCGCCAGGGAGAAGCTGTATGGATACCGCAGGAAGCGGTCGGCATGCTCCACAGACGACAAGGTGCTCACCGCCTGGAACGGGCTCATGCTGGCGGCGCTGGCGCGGGCGGGGCTTGTGTTTGACGATCCCCGTTATCTTGACGCCGGGATGCGGGCGGCGGCGTTTATCAGAGCGCATCTGACGGACGAAAACGGTCGTCTGCTTGCCCGCTGGCGAGAGGGCGATGCTGCCCATCTCGGAAAGCTGGACGACTATGCTTTCTGCGCCTGGGGGCTTCTCGAATTGTATGAGGCGACCCTCCGAACGGACTTTCTCGCAGAAGCGTGCCGATTGACCGGGCATCTGCTGGACAGCTTCTTTGATGGGGAGCGGGGCGGTTTTTATCCCTATTCCGCTGAGGGAGAACAGCTGATCACCCGCACCAAGGAGACCGACGACGGCGCCATGCCCTCCGGCAACGCCGCCGCCGCCCTGGTGCTTTCGAGACTTGCCAGACTCACGGGGGAGACGCGATTCCTTCAAGCAAAAGAGCGGCAGTTCCGCTATCTGTCCGGGGCGATCCGCGATTATCCGGCGTGGCACAGCTTCGCGCTTCTCGCGCTGCTGGAGGAGCTGTGGCCCTCGGCGGAGCTCGTCTGCACGGCGCGGGAGCTTCCGGGGGAGCTTCTTTCCTTTCTGCGCCGGGAGCCGCGCCTGAATCTCACCGTGCTTGTAAAAACCCCGGAAAACGCGGGACAGCTCGCGGAAATCGCGCCATTAACGGCGCACTACCCCGTTCCGGAAGCCGGAGCGCAGTATTATCTCTGCAGCGGCGGGACCTGCCAGAGTCCCGCGAACAGCCTTGAGGCTGTTGAAACAAAGCTGCGCGAAATGAAGGAGAGATCGAAATGGAATCCATCTGGTCAAAAACCTGTCCAATAAGAGAACGCCCGCCCCTGACCGGCGACTTCAGAACGGAGGTCGCCGTCATCGGGGCGGGGATGGCCGGAGTGCTGATCGCCGCCGCCCTGCAGGAGGCGGGGGCGCGGGTCATCGTGCTGGAGGCCGATCGTATCGCAAGCGGACAGACGCGAAACACCACGGCAAAGATCACATCCCAGCACGGAGCCATTTACCGCAGATTGACGCAGCTTCTTGGCAAGGACAGAGCGCGGCAGTATGCCATGGCAAACGAGGCTGCCCTTGCCGAATACCGGCGCATCATTGCCGAAAACGGCATCGCCTGCGATTTTGAGGAGCAGTGCGCCTATGTGTACGGAAGCGACGCCGGGACGCTGCGAGCCGAAGCGGAATGTGCGGCGGCTCTGGGACTGCCGGCGTCGTTTACAAAACAGGTGGATCTGCCTTTTCCCGCTGCCGGGGCGGTGCGCTTTGCACATCAGGCGCAGTTTCATCCGCTGAAATTTCTGAAAGCGATCTCAGAGCCCCTGACGATCTATGAACACACGAGCGTGCAGACCGTAAAGGAGCACCGGCTGGTCACGAACCGCGGCACGGTCACAGCGGAGAAGATCGTTTTTGCCTGTCATTATCCGTTTGTGAACTTCCCCGGGCTGTATTTCGCCCGGATGCATCAGGAGCGCTCCTATGTGCTGGCGCTGGAAAACGCGCCGCTCATGGACGGAATGTGGATCTTCACGGACGGAGAACGGAACCCGTATTCCTTCCGCACATGGAATGGGCTTCTTTTGCTTGGCGGAGGAGGGCACCGCTGCGGTGAAAATCGTGCGGGAGAGCGGTATAACGAGCTTCGCCGCAGGGCAAAGGAATGGTATCCCCAAAGCCGGGAGGCGGCGCATTGGTCTGCCCAGGACGGAATGACGGCGGACAGCGTCCCCTATATCGGGCAATATGCTCCGAGCCGCCCGGACTGGTATGTGGCGACGGGCTTTCAAAAGTGGGGTATGACCGCCTCCATGGTTGCCGCCATGCTCCTGCGGGACAGCATCTGCGGCCGTAAGAATCCCTGTGCCGACGTCTTCGCTCCCTGCCGGTTCAACAAGAAAACGATCTCCGGCGTGCTGAAGGAAAGCGGGCAGGCGGTCAAGGGACTGACAAGGCGCTTATTCCAGATCCCCGCAGAGACAGCCAAACAGCTCTCGCCGGGACAGGGCGGCGTCGTATTTCTTCATGGGAAAAAGCTCGGCGTATACAAGGATACTGACGGATCGCTGTACCCGGTCGACATCCGCTGTCCTCATCTTGGCTGCCAGCTTGAATGGAACCCGGATGAAAAAAGCTGGGACTGCCCCTGCCACGGCTCGCGCTTTGACCGCTTCGGGCGGTTGATCTCCGGTCCGGCACAGACCGCACTGCACAAGGAATCGCAAAAATGAAACATTTCTTCTGGTTATCGGTTTTCGTCAGCAAACTGCCGGATATGGGAAGCTGCGCCGATAATGGTACAGAAAGAATTCACCGGAGGCAAAAATCGCGGGCGGCGCCTGATATTCGATCCGCTGACAATTACGGCATAATAGATCCCTGCAAACTGAAAAGACGGCGCCGCACAGATCCTCTCTTTGCAGCAGGCGGCTTGTACTACAAGGGGACGGTTCCTTGATTGACGTTTATTTCTGGTCGATTTGGAAATCAATCAGAGAACCGTCCCCTGATTGAGCTCCCCTGATTGAGGCAGTTGTAGGGAGGCATCCCCAGATGCCTCCTGCCGCTTCTTCGAAGCGGCGTCATTGCCGGAGGCAATGACCGGAGCGATGAGGGCATCGCTCCCTGCGACGCGCTGGTCCCTGGTCCCTCTGCGCTTAGAGTTGATTTTTCCCGCTTTCGCTGCTATACTGGTCTGAGGAACAGACACTCCGGCGGCTCGCGTGAATTGCCTTGGGTCTGTCATAGAACCGGATCCAACCCCGCGCAAGGAGGAGACTATGAAATCATCGAAACAGATTCTCGCGTTACTGCTGAGCACAGCCCTGCTGCTCGCTTGCTTTGGATGCCAAAAAAACGGGGCCCTGACGGCCCGGGGACAGGCGGACGCCGTTCCGGCGACCCAGGGGACAGCTTCCCGGCC
>JAFPFL010000104.1 GCA_017425545.1 Oscillospiraceae bacterium
GACAACTAAGCAATTCTACGAATTCGATCGTGAAACTAATGCTGAAAAAGCGCAGAAACTGGGGGAAATTGAAGAGTTGAGACTGCTTTTTGAAGACATTTTCTTCGTCCCCCCCACGGTTCTTGAAAATCTTCCTTTTCGGGGGGGGTCGCGCTCGGCACAAGAAATTTCAGCCCCCTCGGATTGAAAAAAGCTGCCTTTTCGGGGGACAGTCTGCCCTGAAACAAGCATCAGCGCAACGACACATCCTCCCCGAAACAAGCGTCAGCGCAGCGGCCCCCCTGGAAACAAGTGCCGGCACAACGGCACATTCTGCCCGGAACAGCATCCGAGTGTGATCGACACCCCCGATGTTCACCGCCCCGCGGCGCGGTATTCCCTCGGGGACATGCCGTATTTGCGGCGGAAGCGCCGGATGAAGTAGGAAAAGTTGTCAAAGCCGCACAGGGACGCGATGGCGCCTATGGAGTCAGGCCTCTCTCGAAGGAGGTAGGAGGCGTAGCGCAGGCGGTAGTCGGCGAGGTATTCGCCGAAGGTGAAGCCTGTCTCGCGGCGGAAGACGCGCATGAAGTGCGCGTCGCTGTAGTCAATCAGGCCGGCGGCGTCGCTGACGGTGATGGGCTCGGCAAAATGGTTCTGGACGTAGAGCAGGACCTGCTTGATGGCGTCCTCGTAAGGCGAGGGTGGAACGCTTTCTTCCTGACTGCGATGGGAGTAAATGGCAAAGAAAAAGCGGAATAAACAGCTGCGCACCAGCAGGGAGTAGCCGTCAGGGCGCTTGCCGCAGACGGCGTCAGCGGCGTCGAGGGCGGAGGAGACTTCCTCGTGGAAGGGAGTGCCCCGGTGGATCGGCCGCGGGAATTTAAGGGTCCCCATCTGCAGGGGAGTCAGAATATTGCGGCGGGCCCAGTCGTTTTCAACCTGATTGTCGACGAGCGAGAGGGAGAAAATTATATTCTCGTATTCCATCCGGACGCCGGGATTCCCGTCGATGGCGTGAAGTTCGCCCGGCAGGATCGGCATGATCGAACCTGCCTGAACGGGACATTTGCGGGAGCCGACTGTGACGGATCCGCTGCCTTTAATGACATAAATGATCTCCATCTGCTCATGCCAGTGGAGGTCTACCCGGGGAAAGTCCTGGGGAATTGTGCAGAGATATGTGTTGTAAGCAAAGCCCGGCTGCTCGTGCAGCAGGGTTTCTTTATATTGGGAGTATTCTTCGAGATTCATTGGAGAGCCCTTTTACATGCGGAAGACGGTCTGCCGCAGCGGTCCGGAAGCGCTGAAAAGCATCGTTTGCATGATAAACAAACATCAATATCATTATTGTACTATTTTATGCCGTGATATTGCAAGTAAAGTGTGACGTAAAATCATTATAATGCATACTTATAAAAAGGATTCATTGTAAGTGCTGATAAGATGCAAAAAAACAGTCGAAATGCAAAAGAGTGACGACGAAAGGAAAGGCATAAACCATGAAAAAATTAAGAGACTACACCGGTAAATCGCTGCAGGACTGCACGATCCTGGAACTCTACAACGCGGCCCTCGAGTTGACGCAGGACGCCTGCAAAGACAAGGGATACAACAGCGGAAAGAAGAAAGTATACTATATTTCGGCGGAGTTCCTGATCGGTAAGCTCCTCTCCAACAACCTGATCAACCTGGGGATCTATGATGAAGTGAAGGCAGAGCTGGCAGAGGCCGGCAAGGACATCACCGACCTGGAGGAGTTCGAGTACGAGCCCTCCCTCGGAAACGGCGGCCTCGGAAGACTTGCGGCCTGCTTTATCGACAGCCTGGCGACCCTGGGCCTTCCCGCAGACGGCGTAGGTCTTGCCTATCACTGCGGCCTGTTCAAGCAGTCCTTTGAGGACAACAAGCAGCACGCGAGACCGGATTACTGGCGCAAGTGGGGCATGGCCAACTGGATGAGAAGGACCGACAGGCACTACAAGGTGCAGTGCGGCGACCTGGAGCTTGTCTCCACCATGTATGAGATCGACGTCACCGGCTACGGCAGCAAGTGCGGGCGCCTGCGCCTTTTCGACCTGGATACAGTCAACGAGAGGCTGATCGGATCGGGCATTGACTTTGACAAAGAAGAGATCGAGAAGAACCTGACGCTCTTCCTCTATCCCGATGACAGCGACGAGGCGGGCAGAATGCTCCGCGTCTATCAGGAATATTTCATGGTCAGCAACGCGGCGCAGCTCATCATTGATGAGTGTGTGGAGCGCGGGAGCGATCTCCATGACCTGGCGGATTACGCCGCGATCCAGATCAACGACACCCATCCGTCCCTGGTAATTCCTGAATTGGTCCGTATTTTGGCAGAAAAAGGGATCGAGGAGGAAGAGGCGTATCAGATCGTGACGGACGTCTGCGCCTACACGAACCACACGATCCTGGCGGAGGCGCTGGAGACATGGCCCAAGCACTTCTTTAAGGCTGTCGTTCCGCACCTGATGCCGATCATTAAGAGGATGAACGACGCCGTTAAGGCAAAATACAGCGATCCGTCCGTGCAGATCATCGACGGGAACGGCAACGTGCATATGGCCCATTTGGACATTCACTACAGCCACTCGGTCAACGGCGTGGCGAGACTTCACACGGAGATCCTTAAGAATACAGAGCTCAACAATTTCTACAAGCTCTATCCCGAGAAGTTCAACAACAAGACCAACGGGATCACTTTCCGCAGATGGGTCGTCGAGTGCAATCCCGAGCTCACCGAGCTGATCAGCGAAAAGATCGGCGAAGGCTGGAAGACCGACGCGAAGCAGCTCGAGCAGCTCCTTTCCTACGCGGAGGATCCGGCTTTTCTGCAGTGCATTGTCAACAGGAAGAACACGGAGAAGAAGAAATTCGCGGACTGGCTCTACAAGTACCAGGGCGACAAGGTCGATCCGGAATCTGTCTATGACGTGCAGATCAAGCGCCTGCATGAGTATAAGAGACAGCAGCTCAACCTTCTGTGGGCGATCGACTGCTACCTGCATATCAAAGACGGCTACAGGCCGCGCAGACCGATCACGGTATTCTTCGGCGCCAAAGCGGCACCCGCTTATGTCATCGCCAAAGATATCATCCACGCGATCCTGGCTTTCGGAAAGATCGTCAACAACGATCCCGACGTCAGCCCTTACCTGAAGGTCATCATGCTCCGCAACTACAACGTGTCCATGGCGGAGAAGCTGATCCCCGCATCGGACATTTCCGAGCAGATCTCACTGGCCTCCAAGGAGGCCAGCGGGACCGGCAATATGAAGTTCATGCTCAACGGCGCGGTGACGCTGGGAACCATGGACGGCGCCAACGTCGAGATCGCGGAGCTCGTCGGGGAGGACAATATTTTCACCTTCGGACAGTCCTCTGAAGAGGTCATTGAGCGATACAAGAGGGGAGATTATGTCTCAAAAGACTGGTACAAGAAGAACAAGAGACTTCAGGCTGCGGTGGATTTCCTTGTCAGCGATGAGATGGAAGAGGCCGGCGACAAGAAGCTTCTGAAGCAGCTCTATGAGGAGCTCCTGAAGAAAGACTGGTTCATGACCTTCCCTGATTTCGAGAGCTACTGCAAGGCAAAAGAAAAAGCGCTAGCAGCTTACGAGGACAGGATGGGCTGGGCAAAGAAGATGGCGGTCAACATTGCCAAGGCCGGCTACTTCTCCTCCGACAGGACTATTGAGCAGTACAATAAGGATATCTGGCATCTGGAGAAGGACTGCTGAGGCAACACTTTTGGCATAGCAATATAAGTTGAAAAAGACTGCTGCAATTACTGGTCATTCGGTAATTGCAACAGTCCGTTTTATTTACGGCATCAGTTTGCCTCTGTTA
>JAFPFL010000105.1 GCA_017425545.1 Oscillospiraceae bacterium
AACCAGAAGCTGGACACCATCTTCCCCGAGCAGGAGAAGCGTTATATCCACCACTACAACTTCCCCGCCTTCTCCACCGGCGAGGCCAGAGCCGCCCGCTCCACCTCCCGCCGGGAAATCGGCCACGGCGCCCTGGCAGAAAAGGCCCTGGTGCCCGTGCTGCCCAGCGTGGACGAGTTCCCCTACTGCATCCGTGTGGTCTCTGAGGTCGTGAGCTCCAACGGCTCCACCTCCCAGGGCTCCATCTGCGGCTCCACCCTGGCGCTGATGGACGCCGGCGTGCCCATCAAGCGGCCCGTGGCCGGCATCTCCTGCGGCCTGATCTCCGACAAGGAGACCGGCGAATGGCGGACCTTCACCGACATCCAGGGCGTGGAAGACTTCCACGGCGAGATGGACTTCAAGGTCGCCGGCACCACCGAAGGCGTCACCGCGATCCAGATGGACCTCAAGAACGACGGCCTGACCATGGAGATCATCGCCGACGCCCTCGAGCGCTGCCGCAAGGCCCGCCTCCAGATCATCAACGAGGTCATTCTCCCCTGCATCCCGGCACCGCGTCCCGAGGTTTCCGAGTACGCGCCGAAGATGTTCACGATGAAGATCGACGTGGACAAGATCCGCGAGGTCATCGGCAAGGGCGGCTCCATGATCCAGAAGATCGTGGCAGAGTCCGGCGCCCAGATCGACATCGAGGACGACGGCACCGTCCGCATCGCCTCCCCCGACGCCGCGAGCTGCGAAGCCGCGAAGCGCATGATCGACGACATCTGCTTCGTCCCCGAGGTCGGCAAGCTCTACTACGGCAAGGTCGTCCGCATCATCCCGATCGGCGCCTTCATCGAGCTGGCCCCCGGCAAGGACGGCATGTGCCACATCCGCGACCTGGAAAACAAGCGCACCGAGAAGGTCGAGGACGTGCTCAACATCGGCGACATGACCTGGGTCAAGGTCACCGAGATCGACGAGCGCGGCCGCGTCAACCTCAGCCGCAAGGAAGCCCTCAAGGAAATGGCCGGCAAGTAAGCCGGACAAGAAAAAAACACAACGAGCTCTCCCGGATCGGGAGAGCTCGTTTTTTGCGGGGAAAGGGCGGGGCGTCGAGAGACGCCGCCCCCCTACGGGGCGGGCGTCTTTCGTCCCTTATTCCCGATTGCCGATTGCCTATCCCTGCGGCTTTTCGATGACGCAGACGCACATGCGGACGAAGGGACCTTTGACGCCGGGGAGCTTGACAAGCGGGGTCAGGATCCTGCGCAGCGGGATCTCGCGGTACCACAGAGGCGTTACGCCAAGCTTCTTTAAAATCCCGCGGAAGCGGCGGATCGTCATTTTATTGATATAGGTCAGGTGGTCGACGCCGTTTTCGTCCTTGCTGAAGCGCAGGTCGAGCCGCTCCCGCTCGTCCGGCAGGCCGCGGATCAGGTGCTTGTAGGCCTCGATCATCGTCCGCTCCGAGAAGAACAGGTGGACCCAGGGGATCCCGATCGCGTCCGAGAGATGGGCGCCGTAGGGATGGTAATAGGGCGGGAAGTTGACGTAGATCCTTCCGCCCGGACGCAGCAGGCGCAGGGCCTCCGCCGCGGCGGTCTCCGGCTCGGAGATGTGCTCCATGAAGTCGTTCATCACGATCGTGTCGAAGCCGGCGTCCGGAAGGCCGGTCTCAAGGGCGCTGCCGAGGATGAAGGTGAAGCGGTCTTGATAGCCGAGCTCCTCAGCAAAGGCTTCGGCCTCGGCCTTATAGTGCGGCACGATGTCCAGGCCGACGACCTCGGACGCGCCGCAGGAGATGTAATACAGGCTCTTGCCCGCAGCGCCGCAGCCCAGGTCCAGGACCCGCTTGCCGGAAAACATCTCCTCCTTGCCGTATTTCGGGGCGAAGCAGGCGATCGTCCGCTCCCCCTGCTGATACTGCCACTGGTTGTAGCGCAGCTTGCCCTCGTTCTGAAGGTTGAAGGGGTGCGGAACCGGCGGGAACAGCTTGTTGAGGCCCAGCAGAATCTTGACAGGCAGTCTCATGATTTGCCTCCATTCGAGTCGACGTTCAGGTGCAGGAACCGGGCGATCGCGGCGCCGTGCGGGAGCAGGGCGCAGTCCTCCGCCGTCACGGTGCGAAGCAGGACGGTCAGGGCAGCGTAGATCGCGACGGCGGCGGGCAGGGAGATCCATGCCCTTCCGCCCAGGCGCTGGATGGCCCAGGCGGCCGCGCCCATGACAGCGGCGGCAAGGAGCGGCTTCCGGAGCTGCCGCCAGAGCCGCGGCGCAGCTTTGCGGCGGCGGCAGATCGCGATCAGGTTCAGCGCCGGGATCATCGCGGTATAGGCGAGCGTGGCGATGGCCGCGCCGTAGATGTGGAGTCTCGGCTGCACGACCAGAAGCCTGCAGAGCAGGAGATAGACCGCGCCGCCGGCGAGGGTGTGGTAGACCGGGATCATCACGCGCCCTCTGGCCTGGAGCAGGGCGTTGGTCACCATCAAAAAGCAGTAGAAAATCACTGCCGGACTCAGGATCTGCAGCAGGTGGCCCGCGATCCGGAGGGTCTCGCCCCGGTAGCCGAAGAGCAGGGCCTGGATCGGCCGGGCCAGGGCCAGCATCCCGAAGCCGCAGGGGAAGGCGATCAGCGCCGTCATCCGCAGGGCGGCTTCCTCCAGCTGTCTGCGGCCCGCCGCGTCGTCCACGGTGATCCGCTCGGTCACGCCGGCGACCAGGCTGACGCCGATGGGCTGGACGACGGTGCCGGGGAGCTGGAATACAGTCACGCTCAGGGAGTAGACCGCAAAGAGGGCGACGGCCTCGGCCTGGGCCATGCCGATCGGGCCCTGGAGGCCGGAGAGGATCTCCCGGGTGCCGAAGAGCTTGAAGATCTGCAGGCCGGCGGCGCCGAGCGTGATCGGCAGGGCGATGCGCAGGAGGCTGCCAAGGGTCCTGCCCCGCGAGAGCAGCTCGCCGTCCTCCGGGCCGGGGCGGACGCGGCGGCGCCGGTAGACCAGAAGCAGGTAGACGCAGGACAGACCGGCGCCGGCCGAGACGCCGGCCACCGCGCAGGCCGCCGACGCGCCGGGGCCGAAGCCGAGGCGGATCGCAAGGATCGCCGCGCCGATGCCGACGCCGAGCTTGCAGAGGGCCTCGACGATCTGGCTGACCGCGGTCGGGGTCATGTACTGCTGGCCCTGATAGTAGCCGCGGAAGGCGCAGAAGATGCAGACGAACAGGACGCCGGGGGCGAGAGCGCGGAGGGCAGGAGCGGCCCCGGTGTCGCGCATGCGGCCGGCGATCTGATCGGCAAAGAGCAGCAGGCTCCCGCCGCCGGCGAGGCCGATCAGAAGAAAGACCGCCAGGCTGACCGTGAAGGTCCGCTGGATCTGGCGGCGTCTGCCCTGGGCGGCGGACTCGGCGATCAGACGGCTGACCGCCACCGGAAGCCCGGCCGCGGCGATCGACATCATCAGGTCGTAGACGTTATAGGCCACCGAGAAGTGGCCGACCGCCTCGGAGCCGATCAGGCGGTTGAGCGGGAGCTTGTAGACCGCGGAGATCGCCTTGTTGAGCAGCAGGCCGATCGTCAGAATACCTGCGCCCTCCAAAAACTTCTGCTTCCGCACGGCGCCGGTCCGGTTAAGCATCCTTCCTCCTGTCCTTGCGGACGCGGATCGCCGCGGTCAGGTAGATGACCGGGACGACGGCGCAGACAATCAGGCTGACCGTGGTCAGCAGATCCATCCCGCCCATCAGGATCAGGGCGGCAACCGAAGCGGCCAGGCTGAGCGCGGCGAAGATCATGCCCGCCGTCGCCCTGCCGCCGGTCTTGACGCTGCGGAAGCCCAGGATCCCCGCGATCAGCTCCGTCAGGGCGGCGAAGAGAAACAGCGCGCCGCTGAGAAGGGCCTCTGCGGCAGAAAAGACGTTTCCGGCCTTTTTGCTGACGTAGACCAGCACGCCGACGTAGACGAGGAACAGGACCGTCTCCAGCGCGCCGAAGACCGTCATCAGGATGCCGGCTCCGGACAGCACGCGCTCGGAATTGCTTCGTTCGTTGTTCATGAGAGATTCCTCCGAGATAATCGGGATTTGTTCGATGATCGGGCTTGCTTGGCGCCGGGGCTCATCTCTCCGCCGCCTCGCCTGTGAAGAAGGCGCAGTACGGCGCGAGCGAGCAGCGCTCGCAGGCCGGCTTGCGGGCCGTGCAGACCGCGCGGCCGTGCAGGACGATGCGGTGGCAGAAGTCTGAGCTCTCCTCCGGCGGGAGCACCGCGCGGAGCTGGGTCTCGCATTTGGCGGGATCCTTCGTGCCGTCGGTCAGGCCGAGCTTGCCGCAGATGCGGATGCAGTGGGTGTCGCAGACGACGGAGCCGGGGACGGCGTAGAGGTCGCCGAGCAGGAGGTTCGCGGTCTTCCGGCCCACGCCCGGGAGCTTGAGCAGGTCCTCCATGCGGTCCGGGACCCTGCCGCCGTAGTCGCGCAGGAGGGTCTGGCAGGCCAGGACGATGTCCCGCGCCTTGTGCTTGTAGAAGCCGCAGGAGTGGACCATCTCCTCGACGTCCGCGACGTCGGCCCGGGCGAAGCTCTCGAGGGTCGGATACTTTTCGAACAGGGCGGGCGTGACCAGATTGACCCGCTCGTCGGTACACTGGGCCGAGAGCCGGACCGCGATCATCAGCTCATAGTCCTTTTGACTCTGCAGGGCGCAGAGCGCCTCGGGATAATCCTGCTTCAGAGCCGCAATCACATGCAGCGCACGGGTTTTCGCGTCCATCGTTCCGCCTCCGGGATTCTTTTTTTCGATTATAGCACAAAGCGCCGGAAATGAAAAGAAACAAGTTGCGTTTTCCGAAGAATTTTAGTAAAATAGAAGGTACGAAATCACGCCAAAGAAGGGAATCTCCCCATGCTGCAGAAACTTGCCGCGGCGGTCCTCGCGATCGCCGTTCTCTTTTCCGCCGGAACCTGCGCCGTCCCCGCCGCCGTCGGTCCGGCTCCGGTCTCTGAGTCCGGTCTGCCCGGAAGCAGGCAGGGCGCGGACGCCGTGCTGCCCGTCTCGGAGGCGTGCGCGATCGGCGGGATCGCGTTCGAGGAGGACGCGGTGTGCGGCGGCGCGCACAACTGCCCCTGCGGCAGGTTCCTGGACATGCCCGCAGCCGGCAACTGGGCGCACACGGGGATCGACTTCTGCGTGCGGCTCGGCCTGTTCTCCGGGACCTCGGCGACGACCTTCGAGCCCGGCATGACGCTGACGAGGGCCATGCTCGTGACCGTACTCTGGCGGCTGAGCGGCTCGCCCGAAGGCGGTACGGCGCAGTTTGACGACGTGCCGGACGGGAAATGGTTCACGCAGCCGGTCCGCTGGGCCGCCGAAGCGGGCGTCGTCTACGGCGTCGACAGCCGGCACTTCGCCCCGGAGCAGCCGGTCACGCGCGAGCAGACCGCGGCGATCCTCTGCCGCTTCGTGCGCGCCGCCGGTTACCCGGCAGACGCACGCGCCGAGCTGGGCGGCTTCACGGACCGCGAGGCGATCTCCGCCTACGCCGTTGACGATCTCGGCTGGGCGGTCGGGGTCGGCATCCTCCGCGGCGACGGGGGCGGAACGGTCCGCCCGCGCGGCCGGGCCACGCGCGCCGAGGCGGCCGCGATGCTGATGCGCTGCGTCCGCTTCTGCCTGACCCTCGATCTGCGCGACGGCAAGGCCGAACAGCTCGCCGGCCGATTTGACGCCTACGACTCCTATCTGATCGGCTCGACGAGCGCCGCCCCCTACCGCCCCGCGCAGGCGGAGGCCGCGTTCGGCGGCAGCTTCTATAACCTCTTCCACTACGGCTCCGACACCGACTACGACCGGCTGCTCGTAGAGTGGCTGCTGCACAGCGACGACGTGCGTACCATCGTCCTCGTGCTCGGGCTCAAAGACGCTGACACGCCGGGCAGCTCGCTGACCGACGCCGCAAACGTGCGCTTCCCCGAAGCGGAGGATGCGCCGGCGGAGGCCGGACGGCTTCCCGCTCTGCCCGGCTGCGCGGACTTCTTCCCGACCGGCGACGGCTGCCTGGACGACCGCTTCCGCGACGCGGAGATGATCCGCCCGACCGACGTCTATCTCGGCGCGAACGCCGCCCTCTTCCCAGCCCCCGCGGAGCCGCGCGCGCTCGGCAGCATGGACGCCTGTCTGGACAACGTGCGGCAGATCGCGCAGATGTGCGAGCAGGCCGGGACGGAGCTGGAGGTGATCGTCACCCCGGCCTGGGAGGGCGAGCTTGCGGCCTACACCGAGGAGAGCCTGCGCGCCTTCTTTGACGGGCTGACCGGGATCACGGACAACTGGAACTTTGCCGCCTCGGCCCTGAGCCGCGACGCGCGGTTCTTCTATGACGCCGTGCACGCCCGCGGCGCGGCGGCCGATCTGGTTTTGACCCGCATGGGCGGCGGCACGGCTGCCTGCCCCGAAAACTTCGGCGTCTTCTGCCCCCGTCTCTCCGGCGAGTCCGCGCCGACGGAACCGACCGGAGAGACGAAGCAGCAGCGGGTGGGAATTCTGATGTACCATCTCACCGAGGCGGATTCCGCAGAATCCTTCGCGCATCAGATGCAGCTGATCCGGGACTGCGGCTTCACGCCGGTCTCTCTGGACGCTCTGCACGACTATGTGTACTATGGCACGCCGCTGCCGGAGAAGGCCGTGGCCATCACTTTTGACGACGGTTATCTGAGCAACTACGAGGTCGCCTATCCGATCCTGCAGCAGTACCAATATCCCGCGACGATCTTTGCCATCGGCTGCTCGATCGGACATTATCAATACTATAAAGACACGCTCTTCGAGCTGAACCCGCACTTCGGGCAGCCGGAGATCGACGAGATGCGCGCAAGCGGGCTGATTTCCATCCACTCCCACACCTACGACATGCATCAGTGGGCGCCCTTTGAAAGCGGCGACCGGGTCCGGGACAATATGCTGATGCTCCCCGGCGAGACCCCGGAGGAATACGAGGCCTGCATCCGCCGGGACGTGGCCCTGCAGGACGAGACCTTTGCCGGCTTCGGGCTGCCGCAGTCCCGCTTTCTTGCCTTCCCGGAGGGCGCGCGCACCCGGTTGACCGACGCGGTTCTGATGGACTGCGGATTCGAGATGACGTTTGCCACCCTGTCCGCGCAGGAAAACATCCTCGTGCAGGGACTGCCGCAGTCGCTGCTGGACCTCCGGAGGCGGGCGGTCTCGAAACAGACAGGGGACGAGCAGTTCGTCGCCGATCTCTCCGATTTCGATTGACAGAAAGCTGAGGCGCAATATGTATCAACCACTTGCAGACGAGCTCCGGCCGCGCGACCTCTCCGAAGTCTACGGCCAGGACCATATTCTGGGCGAAGGCGCGATCCTGCGCCGGATCATCGAGTCCGGCAGCGTGCCGAACCTGATCTTCTACGGCCCCTCCGGGACCGGAAAGACCACAGTCGCCAACATCATCGCCGAAAAGACGCAGCGCAAGCTGTTCAAGCTCAACGCGACCACCGCCTCTACGGCGGACGTCAAGCAGATCGTCTCTCAGCTTGACACGATGCTCGCGCCGAACGGCGTTCTGCTCTATCTCGACGAGATCCAGTCCTTCAACAAGAAGCAGCAGCAGACCCTGCTGGAGTTCATTGAAAACGGCAAGATCACGCTGATCGCGTCCACGACTGAGAACCCGTATTTCTACGTGTTCAACGCGATCCTGAGCCGGTCGACGATCTTCGAGTTCAAGAGCCTGACGCCGGAGGCCTGCGAAAAAGCCGTGAACCGCGCCTTCCGCTACATGGAGCAGAAGCTGAAGGTCCGCCTCGAGGCCGAGGACGGCGTCTGCCGCAGCCTCGCGACGGCCTGCGGCGGAGACGTGCGCAAGGCGATCAACGCGGTGGAGGTCCTCTTCACCGCCTGCGCCGCGGACGACGGGGTCGTGCGGATCTCGATGGCCGACGCCGAGGCGGTCTCGCAGAAGTCCTCGATGCACTACGACCGCGAGGGCGACAGCCACTTTGACAGCGTCTCCGCCCTGATGAAGTCCCTGCGCGGCTCGGATCCGGACGCGGCGCTGCACTATCTGGCGCGGCTGCTGGAGGCGGGCGACCTGCCCGGCGCCAGCCGCCGCATCCTCTGCTCGGCCAGCGAGGACATCGGCCTGGCCTATCCGCAGGCCGTCTCGATCGTCAAGGCCTGTGTGGACGCCGCCCTGCAGCTCGGTCTGCCCGAGGCGCGGCTGCCTCTGGCCGAGGCCGTGATCCTGCTGGCGACCGCGCCGAAGTCCAACTCCGTCGTCATGGCGATCGACGCCGCGATGGCGGACGTCAAGGCGGGCAAAGCCGGACCCGTGCCGCGCGAGCTGCAGAACGTCCACGCCGACGGCGCCGGCTTCGAGCGCGAGCAGGGATACCTCTATCCCCACAATTTCCCCGGCCACTGGGTCAGGCAGCAGTATCTGCCGGACAACCTGGTCGGAACGACCTATTACGAGCCGGGCGACAACAAGTTCGAACAGAGCTGCAAGGCGTACTGGGATCGGATCAAAACCGGGGAAGGCCGGTAGGGCGGGCTGATCTCAGCCCGCCGGCGGAACGTGTGCGTGAATCTTCATGAAATGCAATTCGCAGCGGCTTCGCCGTGACGCCTGACGCATCGGTTTCCTGTTCCCTTCCCCGCGTCCCCCGTCCCCTATCGCCTTATGCCTGTTGCCTATAAAGGAGGTTCCCCCATGCCTATGGATATCCGGGTCGGCGACGTGCTGACCATGAAAAAAGCCCATCCGTGCGGGGCGAAAGAGTGGCTCGTGCTGCGCTCCGGCATGGACTTCCGACTCCGCTGCAGGGGCTGCGGCCACGAGATCCTGATCCCCCGCGCCAAGGCCGAAAAGGGGATCAAATCCGTTCTGCATCCGGACGAGCCGGTCGGCTGAGCCGCCTGCGGCGCAAACGCATCCCTTTCGGGCAGCAGCCAGACGCCCAAAACCGGTCGTTTTCCCCATTGGGAAAGCGACCGGTTTTTTCTGCCCGGCGGTGTATGATGGGCGCATCGGAAGGGGCGGTGCTGGGACATGGCAGGGGCGGCGCGGATATGACGGTCTACGTGGATGAGGTGTTCTTTCTGAACGCCATGATCAATTTCCTGCTGCTGGAAACCGCCGTCAGCTTGACCGGCGCGCCGCGGCGGCGGTGGAGGATCCCGCTCGGCGCAGCCTTCGGCGGGCTCTACGCCGTGGCCGTTCTGCTGCCCGGTCTCGGATCGCTCGGCGCCGTGCCGGGGAAGGTCCTTGCCTATCTTGCCCTGTGCGCGATCTGCTTCGGCTGGCGGGGGCAGGCCTGGAAGAGCTGGCTGTGGTTCTTCGGCGTCTGCTGCGGCTTCGCGGGTCTGGTACTGGCGGCCTCCGCCCTGCTCGGGACCCCGGCTGCGCTGCGGGGCGGGCGGGTTTACTACCGCGTCAGCACCCGGCTGCTGCTCCTGCTCGCGGCCGCCGTCTATCTGAGCTGCCGTCTGTGTCTGGACCGCTTCGCGAAGCACCGGGGGCCGGAGCTGGTCACGCTTGGGCTCGAGTGGAACGGCAGGCGCGCAGACTGCGCCGCCCTGCGGGACAACGGCAACACCCTCCGCGAGCCGATCTCGGGCAAGCCCGTCTGCGTGGCGCGCTGGCAGGTGGCGGCGCGGCTGCTGCCCGAACTCGGCCTGAACCGGGAGACCTTCGCCAGGCCGGCGGAGGGCATGCAGCTGCTGCGCCTGGTCTGCCCGGACTTGAAAACCACCCTGATCCCCTACCGGGCCGTGGGGACGGAGGGCGGGCTGCTGCTGGCCGTCCGGATGGACCGGATCACCGAAAACGGCGCCCCGTCCGCGTTTCATCTGGTGGCCTTCTCCGCGACCGAGGTCTCCGACGGCGGCGGCTATGAGGCCCTTTGCCACACTTTGAATTAGGAGGAACGGATTTGATCTGGAACGGACAGGTTTTCAGGAATCTCCTGCGCAGGCTTTTCGCCGGGCAGGCGGGAAAAATCATGTACATCGGCGGCAGCGACGTTCTGCCGCCGCCGCTCTCGGGCGAGGAGGAGGCGGAGGCCCTGCAGCGGCTGGAGGCCGGCGACCCGGCTGCCAAGCAGCTTCTGATCGAGCGGAATCTGCGGCTCGTGGTCTTTCTGGCCAAGCGCTTCGACTCCACCGGCGTCAACATTGAGGATCTGATCTCGATCGGAACGATCGGCCTGATCAAGGCCGTCGGCACCTTCCGGCTGGAAAAGAACATCAAGCTTGCGACCTACGCCTCCCGCTGCATCGAAAACGAGATTCTGATGCACATCCGCAAGATCGCCGGGCAGAAGGGCGAGGTCTCCCTCGACGAGCCGATCAACACCGAC
>JAFPFL010000012.1 GCA_017425545.1 Oscillospiraceae bacterium
GGCCAGATCCTCGTCGCTGGGCTCCTCGTCCGCGGCGGGCTGGGAGAAGACCTCTGCGAGCAGCTCGCTCGCGCTGGGCTCGCCTTCGGCGGCCTCCGGTTCCTCCGGGACGGGCGCTTCGGCGGGTTCGTCGGCGGCCTCCGGTTCCACCGGCACGGGCGCTTCGGCGGGTTCGTCCGCGGCCTCCGACTCCTCCGGCACAGGCGCTTCGGCGGGTCCCGCCGGAATCAGCTCCGGCTCCTCCGGGGCTTCCTCCGCCTCGGGCGCTGCCGGAGCTGCGGGCGTTTCCTCCGCCTCCGGCGTTTCCGGCTCTTCCGCGGGTTTCTCATCCTCGAGCTCCTCGGATTCGAGGCGGAGCTTCTCCAGGAAGCTCACCGGGAGCGCCTCGGGGGCGGGGAAGAGGTCGTCGCTGTCGGGCGACCAGGTCTGTGTCATGTCCAGCGGCGGCATCGTCGTGGCGCGCTCTCTGTCCTGCGGCAGGGCGCCGTCGGGCACGGCCTCGGGCTGCTCCTCCTCCGGCTGCGGCAGGCCGTCCTCCGGCATGGAGGCGGGATCGTTGAGCGAGAACTTCACCTTGACGATCGGCGGGCGGCGGAAGCGGGCGATCAGCGCGGAGAGCAGCAGGAGAATGAACACGATCGCGCAGATGATGGAGATCATCATGCCCAGGGAGAAGCCGGGCGCATGGTACTCCAGCTCCACCGTGTGGATGCCGGGCTCGAGGTGGAAGGCGATCATGGCGCCGCCGACCGGCGTGATGCCGGAGGGCTTGCCGTCGAGCTTCAGCGTCCAGCCGTCGTCATAGGGGATGGACAGGTAGACGAGACCGGCTTCCTTCATCCGTATCGCGCCCTCGATCCGCGTGTCGGAGACTAAGGTCGTGAGCATCGTGCGCTCGGCGAGCCGCTCGCGGGCCTCGTCGAAGAGGTCGGTCTGGAAGATGGCCGCGCCGAACACGGCGCTGTAGGATCCGCCGCTCGACGCCTGATAGCGGACCGAGAGGACGTCGTCCTTCGAGAGACTGCCGATCGCGCGGCTGCAGCCGTACTTGTCGGAGAAGCTGTACTGCCGCTTGCCGTTGAGATAGACGATCGGGTCCTTGGCGCTGCTGCCCTTGGAGTAGAGGCAGAGATAGCCGTCCTCCGGCATGCGGAAGCTGACCTCGATGCAGTCGTCCGTGCCCGGCGTGGAGCACTTGCCGCTGAAGGAGGAGGCGCCGCTGCGGCTGAGCTCGGCGGTGCCCAGGGCAGTGACGGATTCCGCTGCCAGCGTGCGGTAGAGCGGGGCCTCCATCCCGGTCATCTCCCGGAACAGGAGGTTGAGCCGCTGGTAGGGCGCGCCGCCGGACGAGGGCGTGTAGTTCAGAGTCATGTCCCGCACCGCGAAGCCGAGCGGGAGGTAGGCCTTGTTTTCCAGCAGCAGGACGCCGTCCCGGCTGCCGACCTGTTCAAAATAGGTTCGGTCCACGAAGCGGCCGTTGCGGTCGATCAGATACTTGACGCCGAGCAGCATGTTCGTGAAGGGATCCGTCTCCTGATAGGAGTAGCGGTTGCCGCGGACGTTCGCCGCCAGGCCGATGCTCTCGAGGAAGGCGGAGACGCGGCTGTTCGCGGCCGAGGAGAAGACGCCGACGCCGGGGTAGTTCAGAAGCGTGCTCTCGTTGAGGGTGTAGCGGGTGCTGACCTCGGCGCGCCAGAGATCCACCGTGTCGGCCTCGCGCTCGTTCATCTGCTCGATCAGCGGCTTGACCGCGGCGCCCTTGAGGGGGTAGAACTGCGAGTCGGTGGTCCCGACCACCTCCATGCCCCGCACGCCGGAGAGCACGGCCTCGCCGAGCATCATCACGCAGACGGCGTAGATCAGGACGGACTTGGGGATCCTGCGCAGGGAATAGAGGATCAGCAGGGCCGGGACCAGGACGGCCGCGGCGAGGGTCAGGAACAGAACGCCCTTGCTCTGCTGCTCGTTGACCACGCAGAAGACGACCAGAATCAGCGGGATCAGCATCGGCACGACGCGCGTCCAGCGGAAGGAGTCGATCTCCGTCCAGGCGCGGAAGGCCATATAGATGACCACGAAGCTCCACAGGAAGCTGAACCGGTAGGGCAGCATGTTCGGGAAGTGGAAGCCGTGCCAGATATAGTCGAGGGTGCGGAAGATGAAGCTGCAGCCGAAGAAGAGCAGCAGCAGCACCGAGACGATCCGCTCGCGGAGCGGCACCCTGCGGCAGAACAGGAAGAGCATGGCGAGGATCAGCGTGACAAAGCCGCAGGCGACGTTCGGCAGACCCTCCATCGAGGTGGGCAGGATGCCGTCGGCGGTGTTGCCGAGGATGTGCCGGAAGCCGCGCAGCGGGACCAGGAGGGTCTTCATGCCCTGCTTGAATTCGCCGAGGCGGAAGCGGACCATCGCGTCGTGGAAGCCGGCCCAGCCGGTCGTGACCGTGCGCTCGGCGTCATAGGTCGGGACCTCGCGGTCGAAGAAGTCGAACAGGCCGCGCAGGTCGCTGCGCTCGATGTCCTCCGCGATCCCGGCGGCCGGGAGCTTGTCGGTCACGACGAGGTTCATCGCCTCGGGCTCCGGGAACTTGTTGTCGGCGTTCGAGGTGGAACGCAGGCCCAGGAAGGCCGGGATCGTGATCATCGCGGTCATGCCGAGGGCGATCAGGCTGAAGAAGGCGAACTTGAGCAGGCGGATCACAAAGCCGCCCAGATCGTCCCAGTTCACAATGTGCCAGCAGATGAAGATCAGCAGCACAAAGATGCAGGTGAACAGGCCGATGTAGTAGCTGCAAAGGACCGAGAGGAAGAGGCTGAAGGTGTACAGGGCGTAGCGGCCGTCGCGCAGCAGGCTGACCGCGCCGAGCACCACCAGCGGCAGCAGGGCGATCGTGTCGAGCCAGATCGCGTTCCAGGAATAGCCCATGATGAAGCTGCACAGGGCGTAGAGCGTGGAGAAGACGGCGACGGAGGGCTCGCTGCGCTGGAAGATCTTCCGCAGAAAGCAGGCAAAGAACATGCCGGCGCAGCCGATGCGGATCAGGACGGCGAAGTTGTACCAGACCATCGCGAGGCGCTCGGGCAGCAGGACGGAGACCAGATTCAGGGGGCTGGCCAGATAGTAGGCAAACAGGGGCAGATAACTCGTGCCCATGCCGGTCGTCCAGGAGTGGAGCAGGGAATCGCCCGCAAGAATCCGCCTGCGCAGATCCAGATAGAAGGGGTAGTACTGATGCCACTGGTCGTGGGCGAGGATCATCTTCGGGCCGAAGGGGGTGATCTTGTTCAGGATCCAGATCACGCCTATGATCAGAACGGGCAGGAAGAAGGCGGCAATGTAGACGTAGCGCGGCTTGATCTGGCGGGAGAAGAAGCCTCCGCCCGTCTGGACGCCGCAATGCAGGCTGCCGGTTGTCGTATGCGTCATATGTTTCACCTCTGGGACCGGCAAGGCCGGATCCGTTACGTCGATGGAAAAACGAAGAACAGCAGGGACCGGGCTGGCCCTGGTCCGTTACGTCGTTGGAAAAAAACAAAAATCAGTTCAAAATATTATACCATGCCGGGGGTTGACTGTCAATCCGGGGATTTCCGGCGAAAGCGGGGCGAATGTAGCGTTACAATTGATGTGAGACCGAACACATAGAAAAAAGCGGTTGAGTTTGTTAGAATGAAGTTACCACACACCAATCTAACGAAAAGGAGCTCAACCGCCATGGCTATTATAGCACAAACCAAACGGTATTTGCCA
>JAFPFL010000106.1 GCA_017425545.1 Oscillospiraceae bacterium
CAGGTCGTTCACGTCGTAGACCGAGTGGACCTTCATGCCGGCGGCCTCCTCCACGGCGGAGTAGAGGCTGCAAATGCCGACCACGGTGCCGCCGTAATAGCCGATGGCCTCAACGGAGCGGTTGGCGGTGAAGCCGGTGGTGACGCTGGCCATGAGGATCAGAACGTGCTTGTTCCGGATCAGCGGCTGGGCGTTGTCGCGGAAGATGATCTGGCTGTTGGCGTTGTATTCGGGTTCCAGGACCGAGATCGCGCCGTTGGAATTGACGCTCCGGCGGGTGCTGATCAGGGCGTCTGCCAGACAGGTTCCGATGACGGCAGTGCCGTCCAGACAGAGGATCGTGTCAACGGGGACGGTATTGTAATAAGGCGCAAGCTCCTTTGCAACGTCCTTCGCCTCGCTCAGACGGGTCTTCTGATGAGAAATATCAATGTAGTAATTGATATGACTGTGGTTGGTGGCAAAGTGGCCGCGGGCCACGCGCAGACGAACGTTGCCTCTGCGAACCGGAAGCTCTTCAATCTCAAACATGTTAGCATTCCTCCCTGGATATAGTACGAAAAATTCCCCGCCTGAGAGCAGCCTTAGCTGAATCAGTTCCGGGGAATCGCTCTGTTACATTATAACCCGTTTTATTGCAGTTTGTCAAGTAGAATTTGGCGGCAGTTCCGGAAAGTCGGTCTTGCTTTTACAAAAGCTCTGTGCTACAATACCGCTAAACGCGGAAGGAGGTTTGAAACAATGAGCATTCCGACTCAGCGGAAGCCGGATTATAAATCCGCGTGGATTTTCCCGATCCTCGGCATCATTGCAGCGTTCACCTATGCGCTTTTGGTCTTCCCGAACAGCTTCGCCCCGGCTGGCGTCGGCGGCATTTCCACCATGCTCCAGTATGCCCTGAAGGTTGACGCCGGTATTCTGAACCTGATCATCAACGTCCCCATTCTGATCACAGCCTGGTTTTTGGTCGACCGTGAATTTGTGGTAAAGAGCATGCTTTTCACGGCCTTCTTCTCCGGCGGCATGATCGCCCTCCGGGCCGTGGACCCTGCGATCCTTGCCAGGTATCAATACACCTCGACCAACGGCAACAGCACCATCCTGGCTCCGATCGCCGCCGCCGTCATCATCGGCAGTCTCTACGGCGTGACCCTTCGCAAGCACGGCTGCACCGGCGGCACCGACGTCATTTCCTTTTGCATCAAGCGCTATCACCCGGAGTACAACGTCGCCTGGATCAGCTTTACGCTGAACGCCGTGATCGCCGTCGTATCCTTCTTCGTCTACGGTCACCAGTTCGAGCCTGTCATCTGCTGCATCATCTACTGCTTCGTATGCAGCTACGTCGGCAATTCCGTGGTCAAGGGCGCACAGTCGGCCTTGAAGTTTGAAATCGTCAGCGAGGAGCCCGAAAAGCTCGCCGCCGACCTGATGGAGCATCTCAAGCACGGCGTTACCATGCTCCCCGCCGAGGGCGCCTACACGCACGAGCATAAGAGCCTGGTCATCTGCATCGTTAACAAGCACCAGATTGCCGACATTCAAAGCATCATCGCCCGCTATCCAGGCTCCTTCACCTACATTACCTCGGTGTCCGAGACCCTGGGCAACTTCCGGAAGATCAAATAAGGCGTCAATCGCCCCGCTCCCGGCTTCGGAAGCGGGGCAATTGACGCGATTCCCTGCGATTGCGTCAGAGCAGGCGCGCGATCCGGATCAGTCCTCCGGCTCCTCTGGCAGGGTGAAATAGAGGATCGCGCCTTTGTCGTGCAGGATCAGATCCTTCCCGGCCTTCGTGAAAACCAGCGTGCCGTTTACGCCCTCCAGGGTCACGGCGTCGTCGGTTTCGGCCCAGGTGATCTCCAGATTCTCACCGTTCCAGCTTGCGGTTCCCAGACCGTTCTCATCGAGCGTCAGAACGACGTTCATCCCCAGACTGGAGGGCGTGACCTCCTTGCCGTCATAGGTCGCGCGGGTCAGGGTATAGGTCCCGCCCACGGCGTGCGAGCAGCCGACCAGGCAGATCAGCAGCAGGACGGCGAGCGAGACGGAAAGAATGCGTTTCATTGGCGTTCAGCCCCTTTCGGATTGCTTGCGTCTATTATAACCGACCGCGCCCGATTTGTCACGACTTTTCTGATCGTTTTTTGCGCGGTCTGTTACCCGGGACGCGAAAATACTTCTTGACAAATCGGTGCGCTGCGGATATTATAAGTGCAATCAAACGCGCGGATGGAGAGGAGTATCCCCGAAACCGGTTTTCAGAGACAGGGCGGACGGTGCAAGCCCTGAACGGCAGGGGAGAAGGTCGCTTCGGAGCGGTCCGGTCGAACGCATGAGGCCGGGACGGGTTCTCCCGTTACAGAGACAGAGTGTCCGGGTTTGCCCGGAAATTCAGGTGGTACCACGGTATTTTTGCCGCCCTGAGCTTGCTCGGGGCGGTTTTCATATTTGACAGGAGATGATTATTTTGGCAAGAGAACTCCCCAAGACCTACGATCCGAAGCAGGTCGAGCATCGAATCTATTCGTTTTGGCAGGACAACGGCTACTTCAAGACGAAACGCGACCCTGACAAGAAGCCCTTTACCATCGTCATGCCGCCCCCCAACGTCACCGGGCAGCTCCACATGGGACACGCGATGGACGAGCACAGCACCCAAGGCAAATCCCTTGCGACTATGC
>JAFPFL010000013.1 GCA_017425545.1 Oscillospiraceae bacterium
CCCAGGGCGGTCTTGAGGGCATCCACCACCGAGGCGGACTTGTCGCTGACCGGGAAGACGCGGTTGCCGCGCTCGACCTTGACCGCGCAGCCGTGGCTCTCAAAGAAGGTCTCGGCGTCCTCGGGCGTGAAGCCGGAGAGGGCCGAGTAGAGGAAGCGCCCGTTGCGCGGAACGTTTTTCAGCACGTCCTGCCAGGCGCAGTGGTTGGTCAGATTGCACCGGCCCTTGCCGGTGATGTAGAGTTTTTTGCCCAGGCGGTCGTTGGGCTCCAGCAGCAGGACCTTTGCTCCTGCGTAACCGGCCTGGATCGCGGCAAACATACCGGCGGCCCCGCCGCCGACGACGATCACGTCAGTTCCCATGGTACCTTCTCCTCCTTCGGCTTCCGATGGAAGGTCCGGAGGCCGATCCATCCGACGAGTGAGAAGACAAATCCGAAGAAGGCGAACATCACGGAGACAAAATAGGCCATGAAGCCCGTCCGGTAGGGGTGATCCGGCGCGTTTTTGTCATAGGCCACGGAAATCGTATCGCCGATCCGGTCGCTGCTGCTGTATTCGGAGAAGCAGTATCTGTAGACCTTGCCGTTCACCCTGTACGACACCAAAGTGCTTGTGCTGTATTCATCGTGGTCGATGATGATCGCTCTGGTTCGTTCCATGCCCTTTAGCCGGTTGCTTTTCAGAACCAGAAAGACCAGCGCTGCAATCAAAAACAGTGCGCCTAAGACGACAAGCACCAGCATGATCGACTTTCCCGCTTTGCTCGCGGGATCCACGTTTCGTCTGTAGATGAGCATTCTCTTTCCTTCTTTCCGCAAATCACCCCGATTTACAGGGCTTTTGTTTCATAAAGCGCGGCAAGTTCTGCGGCGGTCAGGTCCCGCCACTGGCCGGGCTTGAGATCGCCGAGACAGATCGGGCCCTCGCGGATCCGCTTGAGCCGGGTCACGGTCAGCTTCGCCGCCTCGCACATCCGGCGGATCTGGCGGTTTTTCCCCTCGTGGATCGTGACCTCGAGCCGTGCGACGCCGTCCTGCTGCCAGAGCAGGCGGACTTTCGGCGGCCGGATGCGGACGCCGTCCAGCGCGATCGGGCGGCGGAGCAGAGCCTCCGACCCCGGGGCAAAGCCGCTGACCCAGAGCTCGTAGACCTTTTCGGTCTCCGCGCCGGGGTGGGTCAGGCGCTGCGTCAGCGCGCCGTCGTTCGTCATCAGCAGCAGGCCCTCGGAAAAATAATCCAGCCTGCCGACCGGATAGAGACGGGGCAGATCCGGGGGCAGGAGGGAGAGGACCGTCGGGCGGCCCTTTTCGTCGGAAAGCGTGGTGACGACGCCGCGGGGTTTATAGAGCAGGAGCGTCTGCGCGGGAGCCGCCGGCAATGGTCTGCCGTCGACGAGGATGCGGTCTGCGGCGGGATCGGCAGACTGGCCGAGCACGGCCGTCTCCCCGTTGACGGTCACCCGCCCAGCGGCGATCCACGCCTCCGCCGTCCGACGGGAGCAGAGCCCGGCCGCGGAGAGCAGCTTTTGCAGACGTTCCATTTGTCCTCCCATGAAATGCGGGCTTTGCCCGCCTGAAAATCGCCGCGCGGATGAACCGCGCCTTTCATGCATCCGCATCAGCGGAAAAAATGGGCATACAGGCGCTTGTGGTCGCTCCAGTCGTCGGGGTCGTCGATCGTCACGACGATCAGGGTGCGGTCCTCGCGCTCGGCAGCGCTGACCAGAATGCGGCCGGCCGCCTTTGTGTAGCCGGTTTTGACGCCGATGCAGCCCTCGCAGGTCCAGAGCAGCTTGTTGTGGTTGGTAAGCGCGCGCGTCCCGACCGTTTTGGTCCGCGCAGAGACCACGCGGCGAAAGTTCTCATCGCTCATGGCTGCGGCGGTCAGGCGGGCAAGGTCGCGGGCCGTGCTGTAGTTGTCGGGATCGTCGAGGCCGTGCGGATTGGCAAAGCGCGTATTGTTCAGGCCGAGGGCGGCGGCCTCGCGGTTCATTTCCGCCGCAAAGGCGTCCTCGCTGCCCGACGCGGCGATCGCAAGCGCGACTGCGGCGTCGTTGCCGGAGTGCAGCATCATGCCGTAGAGCAGGTCCTCGCCGGTGAGGGTCTCCCCTGCCTTCAGATACATGGAAGAGCCCTCGACGCCGACCGCCTCGGGCGGGATCTCGAACGCAGCGTCCAGATCGACCAGGCGGCAGGCAAGCAGGCCGGTCATGATCTTGGTCGTGGAGGCGATCAGGCTTCGCTCGTCGGCGTTTTTCTCATACAGGACCTCGCCGCTGCCCGCGTCCATAACGAGGCAGCACCGCGCCGAAACCCCCGGCGTGTTCGTGCCGGCGGCGCGCATCGGCGCGCAGAGCGTCAGGACTGCCGCGAGCACGGCGACAGTCCGAAGCAGGTTTTTCATTCTTCATCACCGGAAAGAGTTTTCCCGGCGACGGTCTTTTTATGTTTCCTTATTTTTCAGGATCGGCTTCCGTCTTGGCCTTTCTGCTGTCAAGGAAGTCGGCGAGCTTGTCGATCAGGTCGGGCGCCTGCTCGACCACGCGGTCGACCGTCGTACTGGCGGGCTCGGCGACCGGGAGCATCCGGACGCTGCTGCCCTGAATGACCAGGAAGCAGATCGGGTCGATCTTGACGCCGGCGCCGAGGCCGCCGCCGAACGGGTCCTTCTTGGAGGCGAGGGCGTTCTTCGTCGCAAAGTCGGTTCCGCCGCCGCCGACGCCGATATGCACCTTGGTGATCGGGATGATGGTGACGCCGCCCTCCACAGTCATCGGCTGGCCGATCACGGTGTTGACGTCAATCATTTTCTGGATCTTCTCCATGGAGGAAGTAAGCAGCTCAGTGATATTCTGGTTCATGGTTGATACCGCCTTTCATCTGTGTTCCATATTATGCGCTGGCCTCCGCGGGAGAATTTCCCGCCGGAAGCTCCGGTTTTTTTGTTTTTTCGCCGTCCGCGCCGTCCTTGCGGCGCTTCTTCCCGCTCGCCTTGCTGCGGATCAGGACGCCAAGCGCCTTGCAGGCGTAGCGCAGGAGCATCCAGACCACGCCGCCCACGCGCAGGCGGATGGCGACCTCCGCCTCCAGATCCGTCTTCGAGGCGGTAAAATCGGGATAGACCGCGATTTTTTTCTGTTTGATGCGGAAGCCCTGTTCCAGCACGGGCACAACGATGCCGATTGCCTCCCAGGCCTTCCCGTTCTGCGCTGCAAGCTTGGCCGGGTCGTCTCCGGCAAGGGCCGCGCGGATCATCAGCCTGCGGATGCACAGGCGATGGCCGAAAAACTCCCGCACGAAGCGGACGCCGAGCTTCGCCCAGGGAAGCAGATCCAGGATCCTGTCGCGCAGAGGCTTTTTCGGTTTCGGCGGCTCCGGCGGCTTGGCGATCAGGCCGGACGCCTCTTTTTTCTTCTTTTTCTCGGCCTTCTTCGCAGCCTTCGCCTCTTTCTTCGCCTTTTCCTTTTCCAGCTGCTTTCGTGTCTTGGGTTTCTTCGGGAGCAACTGCTTGTGGAAGAAGGCGATCACCAGCCTGAGCTGCGCCGTCTCGCGGTAACGGAATACCACGCCGACGGGGATCAGGCCGATCAGGAGCAGAACGCCGAGAATGATCAAAAGGACCTTCATGCGGGATCCTCCTTCGGGGGCTCGGAAGCCGCAGCGGCCTGCTCCGCCTCCGCCGCCAGAACCTCGGGGCTGTCGAAATGCGCGAGCTGAATCTCGGGCAGATCGTCCAGCGATTCCAGGGCAAAGGTGCGCAGGAAGTCCGGCGTCGTCCGATACAGGATCGGCCGGCCGGGGGCGTTGAGTCTTCCGGCTTCTTCGATGAGCTTCTTCTGGAGCAGGGCGGAGATCGACCAGCCGCTGTCCACCCCGCGGATCTGCTCAACCAGGGCCTTGGCGGCCGGCTGGTAATAGGCGATCACGGTCAGCGTTTCCAGCTGCGAGGCGGAGAGCTTCGGCGGCTTGCGCGTCTCGAGTGCCCGGGTCACATAGGATGCCAGGTCGTTTGCCGAGCACATCTGCCAGCTGTCCTCCAGATGGAGGATGCGGATCCCGCGGCGCTCAAAGGCGTACCGGTCCATCAGCGCGCGCATGGCTGTGCGCACTTCCTCGGGATCGCACTCTGCCGCAAGGCTGATGCGTCCGGTGTCCACCGGGTCGCCCGCCGCGAAGAGAATGGCTTCGCAGACGCGCTGCAGTTCCTCAAGCTCCATTGGGTTCTTCCTTTCTCCGCTCCGGGACGCGGATCAGCTTGACCGCGGGCTCTCCCCGCTCCTCGGTCAGTTCGATGTCGTTGGTTTTGCAGAGCTCCAGCACGGCGAGGAAGGTCGCCACGACCTCCGAACGGCTGCGGCAGCCGGAAAACAGCCGGCGCAGCTTGCTGATGCCGCGCATGACCAGCTTCCGCAGCAGCTCCGCGGATTTCTTTGCGACGGGATAGGGCTCGCGGGCGACGATGCCCTCGAAGCTCGCGGCGGGCGGCGGCAGCTGCTTCCGGCTGCGCTCCTCGATCGCGGAGAGCGCCGCGAGCAGGTCCGCCCGGTCGTGTTGATAGCGGTAGGTCCGGTCGCGGGAGAAGGGCTCCGGGCTCTTGGCAAAACAGCCGAGGCCGAGCTCGTTGCGGCCCTCGAGGAAGGCCGCGGCGGTCCGGATCTGCTCGGCCGCGTCCTGCCGCTGCCGCTCCTGCAGGGAGTGGATCAGCTTTTCCATCTCGGAGAGAGCTTCCTCCTGCTCGGCGGCGGACAGAAGCATCTTCGTCTTGATCAGCATCAGGTGAGACGCCATGTCGATGAACTCGCTTGCGATCTCGAGGTCCATCTGCTTCCGCTCCTCGAGCCAGGCGAGGTACTGCTCCAGGATCGACGTGATCGACACGTCCTGGATCTCTATTTTGTTTTTGCTCAAAAGCAGCAGGATCACGTCCAGCGGGCCGTCAAAGTCCTCAGACTCGTTCTGTCTGGTATGCACGACGCCGGTGAGGTGATATCTCGGTTCTTCCATTATTGTCTCCCGATTTTCTGAATTAAAACAGGGCGGCAAGCCCCTCTGCGGCAGGCGTGACCAGCTTCAGGATGCCGTCTGAGAGCCCGCCAACGAGGAAGGACAGGGGCTGATTCAACACGCCGAGGAAGAGCAGACCCATCAGGATGAACATGCCGTAGCGCTCATAGCGCATCAGATGCGCATAGGCGGCGTCCGGCAGGATGATCGCAAAAATCTTGGAGCCGTCGAGCGGCGGGACAGGGATCAGGTTGAACACCGCGAGGCTGACGTTCAGAACGAAGCACACATAAAAGAACCTGGCGAGATAGTACCGGAAGTTGTCCGGCCCGATCGTTCCGGCCAGCGCGAGGTCCCGGTAGATCGTGTATACAAGCTCCGCGAGAAAGCCGAACAGCAGGGCCAGCAGCACGTTGGAAACCGGGCCGGCCAGGGACGTGAGCGCCATGCCGAGCTTCGGGTTTTTGACCTTCTTCATTCGGTAGGGATTGACCATGACGGGCTTTGCCCAGCCGAAATGCGCCACGACCATCATGAGGAAGCCGATCGGATCGAGGTGGTGCAGCGGATTGAGGCTGATGCGGCCCATCCGCTTGCCGGTATCGTCGCCAAGCCAGTACGCCGAAAGCGCGTGGCTGCTCTCGTGGACGCAGATCGCGATCAGCGCAGCCGCGGCAAACATGAGCCATTCCAGGATTCGGTCCAGGTTGATGCCGGAAAACCAGTTTTGTAATGCATTCATTGGAAAAGATCCCCTGTGACATAGTTCTACTTATACGTTTATACTATAACATACGAAGATCCGTTTCGCAAGTGCGGGATTGTGAACGCTTTGGAAACTTTCACCTTCTACCCCTCCGCCCGCGTGCATAGACTGTTTCGACACAGAGCCTGGGAGGTGCGGAAAATGAAAGATACCATCGACCGGCGGGCGCAGGAGATCGCCGCCTACATCATTGAAAGCCGCGACACCGTGCGCGGGGCGGCGTCGCGCTTCGGGATCTCAAAATCCACCGTCTTCAAGGACCTCACCGAGCGTCTGGAGGCCGTCAACCGCGCGCTGTATCTGCAGGTGCGGGTCATTCTGGACCAAAACAAGGCGGAACGCCACCTGCGCGGCGGCGCCGCCACAAAGCGGAAGTACGCAGACAGCCGGGAGATGCGCGCGCAGCGAGAGATTCCCGATTGACAAAGCGGGTTTTTCCGGGCATAATAACAGTATCTACTACAGAGGAGGTCTGTGTATGGAACAGGTCTACGTCACCGGGCACCGCAACCCCGATACAGACTCCATTGTTTCGGCAATGGCCTATACCGCCCTGCGCAACGCGCTCGGAGACCGGCAGTTCACAGCCGGCAGACTCGGAAATCTGAACGACGAAACCAAACGAATCCTGGACCGCTTTGGCTTTGAAGCACCAATGCTGATCAAAAACGTGCGGACGCAGGTGCGGGATCTCGCCTACGACACCCCGCCCGCCCTCAACGGCGGGATCTCGGTCAGCCATGCCTGGTCGATCCTGCGGAACGACCTCGCGCTCTCCGCGATTCCGGTCACAAACGACGACGGGAGCCTGTACGGCATGCTCTCCTCGGGCGACATCGCCTCCTATGACATGCAAACCGTCACCGATCCCGTGATCCGCGACGTCCCTCTCTTCAATCTGCTCTCGGCGATCGAGGGCAAGATCCTCAACGACCCGGGCGAGGACGTGGACGCGGTCTCCGGCGAGGTCGTGCTCGCCCTGCCGAAGGGCGCAAATCAGCATCTGTTTGCCGGAGAAAACTACATCGCGATCTGCGGCGACCAGCCGGAGGTCATCCGCTGGGCCTTAGAGTCCAATATCCACTGCCTGATTCTCTGCGAGGCAGAGCTGAGCCCCGAGCTGCGCGCTCTGCCGACGAATACCTGTGTGATCTCGACGCCGATCGACGCCTACCGCGCTGCAAGGCAGATCTTCCAGGCCGTGCCGATCGCCCGGATCTGCAAAAACCGGAATCTCGAATGCTTCCGGCTGGACGACTATCTCGACGACGTTCGGGAGGTCGTCTCCAAGACCCGCTACCGCTGCTACCCGATCCTGGACGAGGCCGGCAAGGTCGTCGGAACGCTCTCGCGCTACCATCTGATCAAGCCAAAGCGCAAGCAGGTGGTCCTGGTGGACCACAATGAGCTATCGCAGTCCGTTCCCGGGCTCGAGCAGGCGGAGATCCTCGGCATCATCGACCACCACCGCCTCGCAGACATTCAGTCCGCGAATCCGGTCTTCTTCCGCAACGAGGTCGTGGGCAGCACAACCACGATCGTGGCCGAGATGTACCAGGAAAAGGGCCTGATGCCCTCACAGAAGATGGCCGGGCTCATGTGCGCGGCGATCATCTCCGACACGGTCATCTTCAAATCGCCGACCGCGACCCACCGCGACCGCGCGATGGCGGAGCGCCTGGCCCGGATCGCCGGACTCTCGCTCGACGAGCTCGGCACCTTCATCTTCTCTGCCTCACTCGGCGAGAACAAGTCCGTGAAGGATCTGATGTATGCGGATTTCAAGGAATTCCACATCGCCGGCCACGATTTCGGTGTGAGCCAGATCACCTGCGTGGATTCGGTCTCAATGCTTGACCGCAAGGAGGAATTCCTGGCCGAGATGCGCAGGACCGTGGCCGAAAAGGGCTACAGCGTGATGCTGATCATGCTGACGGACGTTCTGCTGGAGGGCACGCAGATCATCTACGTGGGCGACACGGACGATCTGGCCCAGGCCTTCGGCGTGGAGCCGAAGGACAACACCTTCTTCCTTCCCGGCGTGATGAGCCGGAAAAAGCAGGTGATCCCGATGCTCTCGGCCATCTGGGGCTAAAGACGACAAAAACGGCCTCCCGGCAAGCTTGCCGGGAGGCCGTTTGGACGCTATAGAATTACCGGAGCGCCTCGGCGACCGCGACGGCGACCGCAACGGTCGCGCCGACCATGGGGTTGTTGCCCATGCCGAGGAAGCCCATCATTTCGACGTGCGCGGGAACAGAGGAGGAGCCCGCGAACTGGGCATCGGAGTGCATGCGGCCCATCGTGTCGGTCATGCCGTAGGAGGCGGGGCCGGCAGCCATGTTGTCCGGATGCAGGGTACGGCCCGTGCCGCCGCCGGAGGCGACAGAGAAGTACTTCTTGCCCTGCTCGAGGCATTCCTTCTTGTAGATGCCGGCGACCGGGTGCTGGAAGCGGGTCGGGTTCGTGGAGTTGCCGGTGATGGAAACGTCAACGCCCTCGAACTCCATGATGGCCACGCCCTCGCGGACGTCGTCCGCGCCGTAGCAGCGGACCCTGGCGCGCTCGGAGTCGGAGTAGGCAATCTCCTTGACGATGTGCAGCTCGGAGGTGTAGTAGTCGAACTGGGTCTGGACATAGGTGAAGCCGTTGATGCGGGAGATGATCTGGGCTGCGTCCTTGCCGAGACCGTTCAGGATGACGCGCAGAGGCTCCTTGCGGGCCTTGTTGGCGTTCTTGACGATGCCGATGGCGCCTTCGGCAGCCGCGAAGGACTCGTGGCCGGCGAGGAAGGCAAAGCACTTGCTCTCCTCGGACAGGAGCATGGCGGCGAGGTTTCCGTGGCCGAGGCCGACCTTGCGGTTGGCGGCGACGGAACCGTCCAGGCAGAAGGCCTCGAGGCCTTCGCCGATCTTTCTGGCAGCCTCGGCGGCAGTGTCGGCTCCGGACTTCAGCGCGACAGCCGCGCCGATCGTATAGGCCCAGCAGGCGTCCTCAAAGCAGATGGGCTGAATGTCACGGGTGATCTGGATCGGGTCGAAGCCCTTCTCCAGGCAGAGCTTGTGGCATTCCTCAATGGACGTCAGGCCGTACTTCTCGAGGAGCGCGTTGATCTTGGGCAGTCTTCTTTCGTAGTTTTCAAAAAGTTCCATGTTCGCGTCCTCCCTTCTTATTCCTTGCGCGGGTCGATGAACTTCGCGGCGGTCTCGAAGCGGCCGTAGCGGCCCTTGGCCTTCTCGAGGGCTTCGTTCGCGGGGATGCCGGCCTTGATATAGTCCATCATCTTGCCGAGGTTGACGTACTCATAGCCGACGACCTCGTTGTTCTCGTTGAGCGCCTGACGGGTCACGTAGCCCTCGACCATTTCGAGGTAGCGCGGGCCTTTGGCCTTGGTGCCGAACATCGTGCCGACCTGGGAACGCAGACCCTTGCCGAGGTCCTCCAGGGAAGCGCCGATCTCGAGGCCGCCTTCGGAGAACGCGGACTGGGTGCGGCCGTAGACGATCTGCAGGAAGATCTCGCGCATGGCCGTGTTGATGGCGTCGCAGACAAGGTCGGTGTTGAGCGCCTCAAGCAGCGTCTTGCCGATCAGGATCTCGGAGGCCATGGCGGCAGAATGGGTCATGCCGGAGCAGCCGATGACTTCCACCAGAGCTTCTTCGATCACGCCTTCCTTGACGTTCAGGGTCAGCTTGCAGGCGCCCTGCTGCGGCGCGCACCAGCCAATACCGTGGGTAAAGCCGGAAATGTCTTTGATGTCTCTTGCCTGCACCCACTTGCCCTCTTCGGGGATGGGAGCGGGGCCGTGATAGGCGCCCTTTGCGACAGGGCACATACCCTGGACTTGACTCGTGTAGATCATAAATATCTATCCTTTCCTTTTATAGAAGGCGGGGGCCGATCCCGGTCCCGCTTTTTTATGGCGTTTATTATAATTAATCTGTGCGCCATTGTCAATGAATCATTCTAAAAAAGATTCCGATATTTTGATGTTTTTGCACTTTCACGGAAAAATGGGCTTGTATTTTATGCTGATTTGGAATATAGTATAATAATCCTTTTGGGAACAGAGGTATTCGATATGAAAAAAACAAACGTTTGCGTTCTCTTTGGCGGCGTTTCCCCGGAGCATGAGGTCTCCCTGCGCTCGGCGGAATCCGTTCTCAACAACCTGGACGCGGAAAAATACAACATCCTACCCGTCGGCATTACCAAGGAAGGCAACTGGATCCTCTACGGCGGCAAGGACTACTCCAAGCTGCCCGGCAACGAATGGCTCCACTGCCCGGAAAACCGTCAGGCCTGCATCTCCCCGATCCGCGGCCACGGTCTGCTCGTCTTTGACGGCGACACGGTCAGCCGCAGGAACGTCGACGTCATCTTCCCGGTCCTCCACGGCGAGAACGGCGAGGACGGCACGGTGCAGGGCCTGTTCCAGCTGGCAGGCATCCCCTACGTCGGCTGCAACGTCGCGGCCTCCGCGGGCTGCATGGACAAGTGCCTGACCAAGCTGACCGCCGACCGCGCCGGCGTGCGCCAGGCGGACTGGGAGCTCGTGACCCGGCTGCAGCTCCGCACAAATCCCGAGGAGGCGCTTGACCGTGTGGAGCGCCGCTTCTCCTATCCCGTCTTCGTCAAGCCAGCCGGAACCGGCTCGTCCGTCGGCGTGAGCAAGGCTCGCTCCCGCGAGGCGCTGCTGGCCGCCCTTGAAAACGCGGTCCGCTTCGACCGCAAGGTGCTGGTTGAAGAGTTCATCCGCGGCCACGAGGTCGAGGTCGCCGTGCTCGGCAACGAGACGCCGATCGCCTCCGTCCCCGGCGAGATCGACGCCGGCGCGGAGTTCTACGACTATGAGACCAAGTATCTCACCTCCACCTCCACGCTCTATATCCCGGCGCGCATCTCCGCCGAGGCGGCCGAACGGGTTCGCACGACGGCGGTGAAGATCTATCAGGCCATGGGCTGCCGCGGCCTTTCGCGCGTGGACTTTTTCGTCACCTTCGACGGCGAAGAGGTCGTTTTCAACGAGATCAACACGATGCCCGGCTTTACCTCCATCTCCATGTACCCCAAGCTCTTCGGCGCCAGCGGCATCCCCTACGGCGAGCTGCTCGACCGGCTGATCTCCCTGGCTCTGGAGGCCTTCTATGAAGCCTAAGTACCTGCTGACGGTCAAGGGCTACCAGCACTACGAAAACCAGGAGCCGGACATGGTGGAGCTGACCACCGAAGCGGAGCTCACCGCCGAGGGCGGCGTGCTCTATCTGCGCTACAACGAGACCGAGCTCACCGGGCTGCGCGGGACCGTCACGACCTTTGAGGTCCACCCGCACTATGTGATCCTGCGCAGGACCGGACAGCTCACCAGCGAGCTGAAGTTCATGGTCGGCAAGACCCATCAGTCGCTCTACGACATGGGGCACGGCGCCCTGCTCGTCACGGTCCGGACCATCGAGATCGACGACCGGCTGACGCTAAACGGCGGCACGCTCCGGGTCAGCTACCTGATCTCGATCGAGGGTCTCGGAAACGGCCGCATCGTCTATGCGCTGGAGGTCCGCAAGAAATAGCCCGCCCGCAGCGTGCGGCGCGCCTGGGCGCACAGGCGAAAGCATCGGCTGCGGCACAAACGCGCGCTCCTTCCGGGGCGCCGATACAGGAGCGGCATTATGAAAATCATCCATCTGATCTCCGGCGGCGACGTCGGTGGCGCAAAAACACATGTGTACACCCTGCTGTCCGGTCTGGCCAAGACAGACGAGGTGCTGCTCGTCTGCTTCAAAAGCGGTCCCTTCGTGGAGGAAGCAGCGGCGCTCGGCATACCGACGCAGGTGATGGACGGGAGTCTGAGAAGCTCCGTTCGCCAACTGACAACGCTGATCCGCGAGCGGGGCTTTGAAATCGTCCACTGCCACGGCTCCCGGGCCAACCTGGTGGGCAGTATGCTGAAAAAGAAGCTGGATCTGCCGACGGTCACGACCGTACACAGCGACTACCGCCTGGACTATATGGGCCGCCCGCTCGCCGCCCTCACCTACGGCATGCTCAACAGGCACGCGCTGCGGAAGATGGATTACTGGATCGGCGTCTCCGACGTCACGGTGGACATGCTCAACGAGCGCGGCTTCGACCCCAACCGGACCTTTGTGATCTTTAACGGCGTGCCGATCCGGACAGACCCGCCCGCTCTGGACCGCAACGCCTATCTCCGCAGTCTCGGCATCGAGCCGACGGAGCATATGACTGTCTTCGGCATCGCGGCGCGCATCAATCCGGTCAAGGACATGACGACGCTGATCCGCGCGTTTTCCTCCGCCGTGCAGACCTGCCCGGAGATTCGCCTCATCATCGCCGGCGACGGCGAACAGCGCCAGCAGATGGAAGCGCTTGCAAGCCAGACCTGCCCGAAGGGGACCGTCGTTTTCGCCGGGTGGATTGAGGACACGCACAGCTTCTATTCTGCGATCGACGTAAACATGCTGACCTCCGTTTCCGAGGGCTTCCCCTACGCACTGCCCGAGGGTGCGAGCCGCCGGTGCGCGACGATCGCGACCCGGGTCGGCGGCGTTCCCTCGCTGGTGAAGCACGAGGTCAACGGCCTGCTCTTCGAGCCGAAGGACGTTGAAACGCTGAGCGGCTATATGATCCGTCTGGCGCAGAATCCGGAGCAGATCCGCCGCTTCGGCGAGCAGATCTTCGAGGATACAAAATCGCGCTTCTCCGTTGAAGCGACCGTGCAGCGCCAGAGGGAGATCTATGAGACGATCCTGCGGCGCTGCGAGCGTGCAAAGACGCATCCGCGCGACGGGATCTTCATTTGCGGCGCCTACGGCAAGGGAAATTCCGGCGACGACGCGATTTTGAAATCCATGGTCACGGAGCTGCGCAAGCGCGACCCGGACATCCCGATCTGCGTGGCCTCCCGTTCTCCGAAGCAGACCGCGAAGGACGTCCGCGCGCGCGGAATCTACACCTTCCGGACCGGGAAGATCCGCAGACAGCTCAAGAAAACCAGCCTCTATCTCTCGGGCGGCGGCAGCCTGATTCAGGACTCCACGAGCAGCCGCTCGCTTTGGTATTATCTCAGCTCGATCCGCACGGCGAAAAAGCAGGGCTGCAAGGTCATGATGTTCAGCTGCGGAATCGGCCCGGTGCGCTGGAAGGCCAACCGCAGGCGCGCCTCGCGGATCATCGAATCGTGCGTAGATCTGATCGCCCTGCGCGACGAGGCCTCGCTGGCGGAGCTTCGGAGCCTCCCGGTCACAAGCGTCCCGACGCTGGTGACCGCCGACATTGCCCTGCTGATTCCCCCCGCTCCGGAATCGGAGCTGCTGCGCTGCTGCGCGGAGGCCGGGCTGGACGCAGAAGGCCGCTGGATGCTGATCGCCCCGCGCCCATGGGATGGCATGCGGCAGCATTACGGGGATTTCTCCCGGGCCGCTGTGTACGCCGCGCAGACCTACGGCCTGACGCCGGTCTTCCTCGCAATGGAGCCCGGGAAGGATCACGCGGTCTGCGAAGATCTCGCCGCGATGACGGCCGGGCAGACGCCATGCCTCGTTCTGGACGCGCCGGAGGAAGCCTCGCTGGCTGCCGGGCTCTTCCGCAGAGCGGACTGCGTGCTCGGAATGCGCCTGCATTCTCTGATCCTTGCCGCTGCCGGCGGCATTCCCTTCTCCGGGGTCGCCTACGATCCCAAGATCAGCGGTTTCATGGAATACGTTCATCAGGGAACCTGCTGCGAGCTTGCGGACGTGACCGCGGAAAAGCTCTGCGCGATGGTAGATTCCATGCAGAGCCATCGCGAGAGCTACCGCCGCGTGGCCGAGAACCTGACCGCCCGGGTGGAGGACAACTGCCGCCTGGCCTTCGAACTGATCTCATAAGCCCGGATTGCCGCACAGGCGCACGTTTTGTGTGCGCCTGTGCTTTTTTTCTTGCTTTTTCGTTATGTCATGGTATAATGAAAGCATGAAAACAAAGAGAAGATATTATTATACTGTCAAGCTTTTCAATCCTCTGATCTGGCTGGCGGCCCTTGCGGTCCTGGCCGGTGCGGCGGGCTATATCGCCAGTGTGACCTGCGGGAAAGGCGCAGGGGTCAGTGGGGCATGGATATGGCTCAGAGTTGTGCTGCCTGTGGCGGCCGCGCTCTATTTCTGCTACCAGCTTCTCGTGCACGGCCGGGATCGGATCTTCCGTCTCGCGCTGCCGTTCTGGATGCTGGAGATCGGCTACATCTTCGCAACCTTCCACCTCGGTCTGGCCTGGTACTGGGTCGTGCTCCTGATCCTGGCCGACCTCGTTCTGCTGTGGGCCATGCACCGCTGCCTGTCCGGCACGCTGCGCTTCGACTGGCTGATGATCCCGATCGCGGGCATCTACATGGCCGGCATCCTCTGGTCCTGCCGCGCCTGCCTGAATCAGCCCTTCGAATGGAAGACCTGGCTCGCATTCCTGCCCGACCTGCTGTTCATGCTCGCCTACATCCTGGTCTGCTTTGCGATGAAGCCGGTCCTCGACGGCAAGTACCATCCGCAGTGGGGCGACCGCTTTGACGGGCGCAAAGTCCGCAGCCTCAACCCGATCACCGTGGTCGGCTCCTATATAATGCCCGAGCGAAACGGGGCAAACGTCCTCTTCCGCGACAAGCTGGAGATCACCGAGCTCGAGCGCTATATCCGCGCCAAGCGCGACGCCGGCTGGACGGACTTCGGCATGACGGACGTGCTGCTGGCGGCCTTTGTCCGCACCGCCTCCAAATACCCCGGCCTCAACCGCTTCCTCTCGGGCCAGAAAATCTACAACCGCGACGACGAGATCCTGTTCTGCATGACCGTCAAAAAGGAACTGACCGTCGAGGCGCCCGACACCGTCATCAAGCTCCATCTCAAGCCCGGCGATACCGTTGAGAGCGTCTATGAGAAGTTCCGCAGCGCCGTGGCGGACGTCCGCAAGACCTCCGACCTGGACTCCAATTTCGACGGCGTGGCTGCGGCGGTCGGCATGATCCCCGGCGTTCTGCTCAAGTTCGTGATCTGGCTGCTGAAGCTGCTGGACTACTTCGGACTCCTGCCCCGCTTTCTGCTGGAGGTCAGTCCCTTCCATGCCACGGTCTACTTCACCTCGATGGGCTCGCTCGGCATCAACGCGGTCTATCACCACCTGTACAACTTCGGCAACGTCCCGATGTTCATGGCCTTCGGCAAGAAATACCGGGTCGTGGAGGAGGACAGCGACGGCAAGATCGTGAACCGTCGGTATATGGACTACACCTTCAACGTCGACGAGCGCACGGTGGACGGCTTCTACTACGCCAGCTCCATCAAGTTCTTCCACAAGCTGCTGCTCCATCCCGAGAAACTGGATGATCCGGAGATGGAAATCAACCACGATATCCCGTAATTCTAAAGATACAAGCCGGGCCGGCTGCAGTTCGCAGCCGGCCCGGCTTTTCTGATGCGGGTGACAGGACGAGGCGGCAGCCGCATCTTACCCGCTGTTTTGTTTTCACAGCCGATCGGCAGAGGCAAGAATGCCGCCGCCGAGGACCGTGTCCCCGTCGTAGGCGACTGCGGACTGACCGGGCGTGATCGCGCGCTGCGGCTCGTCAAATTCGAGCAGCGCGCCCCCGTCCGGCGTCGGCGTCAGCAGGCAGGGCTGCTCCGGATGACGGTAGCGGATCTTCGCCCTGCAGCGGATCGGCGCCTCGGGCGCCCTGCCGGAGATCCAGTGGAAGCGCTCGACGCGGGCGGTTTTGGAGAACAGCGCACGCTTCGGGCCGACGGTCACGGTGTTCGCGGCGGGATCGATCGAGACGACGTAGTACGGTTCGCCGAAGCTCATGCCGAGGCCGCGGCGCTGGCCGACCGTGTAGTAGATGACGCCGCGGTGGGTCCCGACGACGTTTCCGGCCGTATCCAGGAAATTGCCCGGCTGGGGGACGACGCCGGTATAGGCCTCGATCACCCGGGCGTAGTCGCCGTCCGGGACAAAGCAGATGTCCTGGCTGTCCGGCTTGGCGGCGTTGACAAAGCCCTGGGTCTCGGCGATTCGGCGGGTCTCCGCCTTGCTCAGCCCGCCGAGGGGGAAGCAGGTGCGGGCGAGCTCCTCCTGCGTCAACATATAGAGCACGTAACTCTGGTCCTTTTCCGGGACCAGGGCCTTTTTCAGCACCCAGGCCTCCCCTTCCCGCTCGATCCGGGCGTAGTGGCCGGTCACGACGCAGTCGCAGCCGAGCTCCCGCGCCCGCAGGTGCAGACGCGCAAACTTCAGGTTGCGGTTGCACTCGATGCAGGGGTTGGGCGTCCGCCCGGCAAGATACTCCGCGATAAAGGGCTCAATGACCTCGGCGCGGAAGGTATCGATAAAGTTGAAGGTATAGTGGGGAATCCCGAGACGGCGGGCGACGGCCTTTGCGTCCTCCACGTCGTCGAGGCTGCAGCAGGTGTGATCCTGCGGGACGCCGGCGTCCTCGTTTTGATAGAGCTTCATCGTGCAGCCGATGCAATCCCAGCCGCGCTTCTGCATCAGCCAGGCGGCGACCGAGGAATCCACACCGCCGCTCATTGCGATCAGAGCCTTCATTCGTTTTCTCCTTCAGCGCCGGGTCTGGGGCTCGCGCTTTGGCTGCGCCGCTTCTGCAGGCGGTAGAGCAGGGGCTCGCGCTCTCCGCGAAGCGCCGCCAGCAGGCGGACAAATCTGGTGTAGAAGCTCATCGCGGAGGCAGCCGGCCTGCTTCCCCATTCGAGCCAGTTGCAGGGCTCGATGGGGATGTGCTCGAAGCGTTCGGCATATTTCCGGCCCACGCGAAGCGCGTCGGCATAGGGCAGATTGCGGTAGAAATACTCGGGGTCTTCATTCTGGATCCCACGGAGAAGAGACGGAGACGCCGAGATCAGATAGCGGCGATAGCCGAG
>JAFPFL010000107.1 GCA_017425545.1 Oscillospiraceae bacterium
GCAGCCGCTCGCGATCAGCCAGAAAAGCTCAGGCATCGCGATCCTCCTTTCCGCCGTGGTCGGCAATGTAATGCTTTACCAGCACGACCACAGCCAGGAAGCTGATCATGCAGTAGATCAGCCCCACGTCCAAAAGCCAGCTCTGCCGGAGCAGAACGGACAGAATGCAGATGCAGGCGGTGCTCATTGTCCCGATCATGTTGACGCCCATGATCCGGTCGGCGATCCTGGGTCCGCGGATCGAGCGCAGCAGGGCAAAGAGGATCCCGACCGCGAGCACGATCAGCGCGGCAATGTACATCCGCTGATACCAGATCTCCATCTTATGCCTCCATCTTTCGGAGCAGGCGCACGATGGCACTGCTCTCGGTGTTTTCAAGCAGGGCGGGGCGGATGCAGTGCACGGTCAGCACCGGCCCTTCGCTCTCCACGGTCAGCGTCCCGGGCGTCAGCGTGATCGAGTTTGCAAGCAGAAACCGCGCGAAGCCGGTCTTGAGATCCGTGCGGATGCGGACGACGGTCGGCTCGATGCGGCGCTTCGGCCCGAGGACCGTCCCGATCATCCGCAGGTTCGCCACGGCGACCTCCCAGAGCAGGAGGAGGAAGAACAGCAGAAACAGCGGCAGCTTCCTCAGGATCCGCAGCTCGCTCTTCAGTCCGTAGCCGAAGAGCAGGCGCAGCAGCCCGGCAAAGAGGGCGGTCAGAGCCAGCCCGAAGAGTACGATCTCGAGCGTGAGTTTCCCGTTGAAAACCAGCCAGAGCACAAAGAGCAGAAGATACAAGCCGCAGCGCCTCCTTCCGATGAATATACTGCTTTTACTATACCATACCGGCGCCGTCTTTGCACGCACTATTTTCGCCTTTCCGCAGGATTTTTCCGGGATTTGAAAGGAAGTATTTGACTTTCCGCGCAGAATCGGATAAAATACCAAGGCAACCGGGCCGGACAGCCGCGCGCCGCAGCCGAAAGGCGCGTCGTGAGGAAAGTCCGGGCTCCACAGGGCAAGGATAACGGGTAACGCCCGCCGAAGGCAACTTCAGGAAAAGTGCAACAGAGAGATACCGCCCGCGCGAGCGGGTAAGGGTGGAAACGTGAGGTAAGAGCTCACGCACCGGCTGGAGACAGTCCGGCGCTGTAAACTCTATCCGGAGCAACACCGTGGGGGAGACAATGGCTGGCCCGGCCGTCTCCGGGAGGTGGCATGGAGCGGACCGGCAACGGTTCCGCCAAGATAGATGGCTGTCCAAGACAGAACCCGGCTTACAGACCCGATTGTATCAAAAGAGACCGCTGCGTTCGGCAGCGGCCTCTTTTTGGTATTGCGGATGGATTCCGCGACCGGCTTTCTATTCTGCGTAGACGGCAATGTCGCCGCTGACGCTCTTGACCCGGCAGGGCGCGCCGGCGGGGTCCGACGCCGGCGCGGTCACGGAGCCGCTGACGGTGGAGGTGCTGAACTGCATCCGCCGCGGAAGATGCATGGCAATGTCGCCGCTGACCGTGACGGCGCTGACGGTGCCGACGCTGCGGCAGCCGATCCGCTGGTCGCCCGAGACGGTGTGGAGCCGGAGCTCCCGGGCCACCGCCGCGTCCTCGAGCGTGACCTCGCCGCTGATCGTGCGGATCTCCGCCTGCCCGCAGTCGAGCCCCCGCACCGCGATCTCGCCGCTGGTGGAGCCGGCCCGCAGCTTGCCGCAGCGGATCGTGCTTGCGTGAAAGTCGCCGGATGTGGACTGCCAGACCATCTCGCCGTCGCAGGCGACGCCTTCGACCTCCGCGTCTCCCGAGGCAGTTCCGATGCGGACCATCTCCCGGATCGCAGATGCGCAGAAAATGTCGCCGGCCTTGGAGCGCAGGTCCGCAAGCTCGAAGCGCAGTCCGGCCTCCAGTCTGCAGTCGCCTGAGTCGAGCTCCACGCGCAGATCCGCGTAGTCCCGCGCGGGCAGATAGACCGTCACCAGACGCACGCCGCTGTCCTGGAGCCAGCCGGAGATCCGGTCGGTCCACCGCAAGGCCCGCGGCTCAAAGCGCAGAACCAGCCGGTTGCCGTACACGCGCACCTCCGGCGTGCCGAAGCGCGCGCTGCCGTCGTAGACGACGCGGCAGCGCCCGTCCGTGGACGGCGCCAGGCGCAGATCGCAGCTGCGCAGCTCCGCGTCCACACTGCGGAAATCCTGCCCGATCACCTGCGCGTCCGCCTGCGGGGCGCTGTCGGACCTCTCCCGCTTCGGGATCACGCGAGGGATCAAGCCCGTCACCGGGGTATCGGCCAGGACGGCTGCCGCCAGCTCGTCCACGCTGCCGAGGGCGGCGATGGCCTCCTCTTCGGAAGCGCCCTCGTCCATGCGGTCGTCAATGCACTCGTTATAGTAATCCAGAATGTTTTTCCGGTCTGCCTCCGCGATCCCGTCGAGCTTGCGGCGCAGCGCCTCGTTGAATTCAGCCCTCTTCATGTGAATCCCCCCTGCAGATAAACTGATAGACGGAAGCGACCTGCTTCCATTCCTCCCGGAACTGTTCGAGCCGCGCGCGGCCCTCCGGGGTGATGTGGTAATACTTGCGCAGCCTGCCGTTGTAGGCTTCCTCGCGAACGGTCAGCTGCCCCGCCGCCTCGAGGCGGCGCAGAATCGGATAGAGCGTGGACTCTGAGATGGAGATATAGGGCTCAATGTCCCGCACGATCCGGTAGCCGTAGGAGTCCTCGTCCCGGATCGCGGACAGGACGCAGCCGTCGAGCAGCCCACGTTTGAGTTGAGCGTCCATCGTATGCCCCCTTTCACATAGTACTATACAATACATAGTATTATGTGTCAAGAGGCTTTTCGCATTATTTTCGGGATTTTTTTGCAAAAAGGTATCAGCGCCGCCCGGGCTGGCAATAATCCGGTTGAACACTGCTGAAAAAAGGACCGGTACATCTTGATGAAATCTGAACACGCATCCATTGGAACCGTTCTCCGACGGTCGGCCGCCCTGTCGCTCGCAGTCTGCCTGATCTGCGGCGCGGCCCTCGTCGGCAGGCTCACGCTGGAGCAGCGTGACATCTCCGCCCGCCTGATCCGCCTGCACGTGGTTGCAAGCTCCGATGATCCCGCCGATCAGGCGCGGAAGCTCGCCGTCCGCGACGCGGTCCTGCCCGTGATCGCCCGCCTGACCGCTGCCTGCCCCGACGCGCGGCAGGCGGAAGCCCGCCTGCGCGCAGGCATCCCCGAAATCCGTTCTGCGGCGGAAGCCGCCCTGGCCGGCACGCGCGAGCCGGTCGCCGTCACCCTCCTGCCCGAGACCTTCCCGCGCCGCGACTACCCGACCTTTTCCCTCCCGGCGGGGAACTATACCGCCCTGCGCGTCACGATCGGCGCCGGCGCGGGGCACAACTGGTGGTGCGTGGCCTTCCCGGCGCTCTGCCTGCCTGCCGGCGTTGAGGAATTTGAGGACACGGCGGAGGTCGCGGGCTTCTCCGAGCCCGAGGTGGAGCTGATGACGCGCAGCGGCGGCGCCGTCCGCTTCAAATTCCGTGTTTTGGAATGGCTCTCCGACTTCTTCGGTTAGCCGTTCACAGATTGTTCTCAGATTGGTCACAGAAGGTTTTCAAATTTTTAGCACTCTCCGCTTGACAGTGCTAAAAATGGTGCTATAATGGTGTCAGAACAAAGGAAGGGAGCGAAAAGCTTCCGCACCAATGCTCAGATACATGTGCAAATCCCAATTGTGTAAATGAGTGAAAGGAGAAATGAATTATGTCTATGCTGATGCCGCGATTTTTTGATGATGATTTCTTTGATGATTGGATGAACTGGCCGCTGAACCGCAGTCTGGCCGATACCGAGCGGAAGCTCTACGGCAAGCATGCCGCCCACCTCATGAAGACCGATATCCGCGAGCATGAGGATCACTTCGTTGTCGAGATGGATCTCCCCGGCTATACGAAGGACGAGATCGAGCTGAGCC
>JAFPFL010000108.1 GCA_017425545.1 Oscillospiraceae bacterium
GAGGAGCTCGAGGATGAGAAACCCGCAAAAGAGCCGGAAACGCCGGAGGCGGAGGAAACGCCCGCAGCTCCGGCAGCGCCCGAGGCGGAGGAAGCCCCGGAAACACCGGAGCTGATTCCGGCGGGACCCGCCGAAGCGCCTGTGCCGGAGGAGCCGGAGATCGAGGCGCCGGAAACGACCGTCCCGGAGGAACCGGAGGCCGCGGACGAACCCGCCGAAGCGCCTGTGCCGGAGGAGCCGGAGATCGAGGCGCCGGAAACGCCCGTGCCGGTGGAGCCGGAGGCCGCGGACGAGCCCGACGAAGCGCCCGTGCCGGTGGAGCCGGAGGCCGCGGACGAACCCGCCGAAGCGCCCGTGCCGGTGGAGCCGGAGGCCGCGGACGAACCCGCCGAAGCGCCCGTGCCGGTGGAGCCGGAGGCCGCCGAAGGCGAGCCCAGCGCGAGCGAGCTGCTCGCAGAGGTCTTCTCCCAGCCCGCCGCGGACGAGGAGCCCAGCGACGAGGATCTGGCCATCCGCAGCGAGGAGGACGATCTCAACCGCCGCGTCGACCGCCTGCTCGGTCTGGACCGGCCCGACGCGGAAGACCCGAAACAGGAATAAGCCCCGCGGGGCGGTGGGAAATCCCGCCCCGCCACATCTTGTGGGCGGGCGGCTTCCGTACCACTATTTTCCGGAAAATTCCGCAAAACCGGAAATTTTTGTTGACATTCCATGCCTCGACGGGCTATAATATCCTGCGTATGAGCCTCGATAGGCTTTTCATGGACTCGCTGCGGCTGGCCCCGCCGGCTGTTGAGCATAATCTGAAACGGGAGGTGTACACCGTGAAGCGTACCTATCAGCCCACGAAGCGTCAGAGATCCAAAGTCCACGGCTTCAGAAAGAGAATGGCCACCAGCAACGGCCGCAAGGTCCTGGCCCGCCGCCGTGCGAAGGGCAGAGCCGTCATTTCTGCCTGATTTGGAACAGATGGCGGCCGCCTGGCGGTGACCGCCGCGGAAGGACGGAACGGCAGGACCGTTTCGCGCCGCAAAAGCGTTCGGGGTGAACGGATGGACCATCTGTTCGCCCCGAACCCATACTATCGAAACGCCGGGCGACCGGCGGCTCCGAACGGCGTTCGGGGCATCGTCTCTGGAGGCGGCGTCATTGGAGTTCACAGCTCCGCTCAAGCTCAACCACGTGTTTCGAAAGCTCTATGCCAAGGGTGAAAGCGCCGTTGGCAGCTTTGTCGTGGTATACTGCCGCCGCAACGGCCTGCCCGGGAACCGCCTCGGCATCACGACCGGGCTCAAGCTCGGCAACGCCGTGTGCCGCAACCGCGCCAGAAGGCGCATCCGCGAGGTCTACCGTCTCAACGAGGCGAAGCTCCGCCGCGGCTGGGACGTCGTCATCGTCGCGCGCAGCCGCTCGATCGACGGAGACTTCCGGGACATGCAGCGCAGCTTCCTGCACCAGTGCGGAAAGCTTGGTCTGCTGCGGGAGGAGAAATCATGAAAAAGCTCCTGCTCAGCCTGATCCGCTTCTATCAGAAGCACATTTCCCCGGCCTTTCCCCGGCGCTGCCGCTTTGAGCCGACCTGCAGCGAATACGCGCGGCAGGCGATCGGAAAATACGGCGCGCTCAAGGGCGGCGCGCTGGCGGCCCGCCGCTTCTGCCGCTGCCATCCCTGGTCCAAGCGCGACTACTTCGACCCCGTCCCGTAGAACAGTCCGGGCGCTGCGGCTTCGACCCCGTGCCGCAGGGTCGCGCGGCGCAGGCTGCGCCGCTGTGTCATTCAAATTACATGCTATGGAGAATACGCTTATGAAACAACTGAAGCATTCCCGCGGCGTCAGACTGGTCCTCATTGCGATGATCGTGCTGCTGATGCTGACGCTCACCGGCTGCTCCAACGTCAACCCGGCGATGAAACACCTGACCGCCGAGGGGACCGTGGACACCTCTGCGCTTTCCGACACCTACAAGCTCGGTTTATTTGACTACGTCAAGCTTCCCTTCTCCTATCTGCTGCGCTGGCTCTACGATCTGACCGGCAATTTCGGCTACGCGCTGATTCTCTTCGGTCTCATCGTCAAGATCCTGCTCCTGCCGGCCTCCGCCAAGAGCAAGAAGGGCATGATGAAGATGTCCCGCCTGACCCCGCAGGTCAAGGCGCTGGAAGAAAAATTCGGCGACGACAAGGCCGGCTACCAGAAGGCCGTCAATGAGCTCTACCGCAAGGAGGGCGCGGGCGGCTGCGGCGGCTGTCTGTGGTCGCTGCTGCCCCTGCTGATCCTGATCCCCCTGTATGAGATCATCCGCCAGCCCATCACCTGGCTCATGTTCCACGGCAGCGTCAGCGAAAAGACCCTCGGCGAGATCCAGAACGCCCTGCTCCAGTCCGGCGCGATGAGCGCCAAGTCTCTCCAGGGCGCCTACTGGCAGATGCTCGCCATGCCGCACCTCGGCGGCAACCTCGCCGCCCTCCGCGAGATCTCCCCGGAGATCATCGCAATGAACACCCGCCTGTTCGGCATCGAGCTGGCGACGATCCCGAAGCCCCTGTTCTGGAAGTACGGCGAAAAGATCGGCTGGTGGAACGCCGTCGGCCAGCTCCTGCTGCCTCTGATCTCCGGCGGCGTCAACATGCTGTCCATGCTGATCAGCCAGAAGCAGAACAACGCCGTCATCGTCGACAACAAGGGCGAAAAGGACGAGCAGATGGCCAAGTCCAACCAGACCAACAAGCTCATGACCTACATGATGCCCCTGATGTCGGTCTACTTCGGCTTCATCATGCCCGCCGGCCTGTCCGTCTACTGGATCATCCAGGGCCTGTTCAGCATGGTCCAGGACTGGTTCCTGAACAAGCACTATAAGAAGATCTACGACGCCGAGGACGAGGTCAAGCGCCAGATCGCCGCCAGAGAAGCGGAAGAAGCGGCGAAGCGCGAGCGCGAGCGCGCCGAGAAGTGGGCGGAGAACCCCGACGGCTTCGTCGGCAGCGCCAGCAAGAAGAAGATCCAGCAGCGGCAGAAGAACGAGCAGGCCGCCAAGGACGCCGCCTGGCAGGAAAAGAAGACCGCCCAGCAGGCCGAGGCCCAGGGCAGGACCGAAGGCGAGACGCCCGCGCAGAGCGCCGACAACGGCAAGCGCCCCAACCGCAGGGGCAGAAACTACGACCCCAACCGCTACGCCGATCCCGCGGATCCGGCGTCGGCAGAGGATAAAGACTCCTCCGACACAGAGGAGCAAACGAAGGAGTAAACCATGGAAAAGTATCTCATCATGACAGGCAAGAGCATTGATCTGGCGATCAGCTCCGCGCTTGCCGAGCTGAAGCTCGAACGCGACGCAGTCTCGGTTGAGGTCCTGGAAAACGCCCGCTCCGGTTTTCTCGGCATCGGCGCCAGCCCCGCGAAGGTGAAGGTCACCTACGAGGTGCCGGACCCCAAGCCGGTCGAGACCGCGCCGGCGGCCCCGGCCCTGTCCGCCGCCTCCCGCAAGCCGAAGAAGATGGCCCCTAAGCTGGAAAAGCCGCTGGAGATGCCCCGGCCCGAACCCAGACCGGAACCCCGGCCCGAGCCCAGACCCGAACCCCGGCCCGAGCCCAGACCCGACGCCCGCCGGGAGAACCGCCGCAAGGAAGCGCCCCGCAAGGAGGCGCCCAAAATGCCGACCGCCGCGAAGACCTACGCCCCCGCCGAGCCCGGCTCCCAGGAGCAGAAGGTCGAGATCTTCCTCAAGGGCTTGCTTGAGCGGATGGGCTCCGACGCCGTCCCGCACGCCGTCCGCACCGACGACGCGATCAGCGTGGAGCTGACCGGCGAGAACCTCGGCGCCCTGATCGGCCGCCGCGGCGAGACCCTCGACGCGATCCAGCATCTGGCGAACTACACCCTCAACCACGACGCCTCCAAGCGCACCCGCGTGAACGTGGACGCGGAGAACTACCGCGGCAAGCGCGAGCAGAGTCTGCAGCACCTGGCAAAGAAGATGGCCGCCAAGGTCGTCAAGTACCGGAAGAACATGATGCTCGAGCCGATGAACGCCTACGAGCGCCACGTGATCCACGCCACCCTGCAGGACGTCCCCGGCGTCACCACCTATTCCACCGGCACCGAGCCGAACCGCCGCGTCATCGTGGCCTACGAAAATGAGCAATAACTGCCCGAGCGGGCGGGTCAGATCGAGGATCTGACCCGCCCCTTTCTTTTCCCGCGGCCGGGAGACGGCGCATGGATTCTTCCCGGAAATCTTCGGAAAAGGGCTTGTTCCGCGTGTCGATTTATGCTACAATACGGCCATGGACCGAACTGTTTTTGGCCCGGATTTCAGAAAGGAGATACCCATATGAAAAAAGGTCTCACCCGGCGCATGCTGGCGTTCCTTCTGACGCTGGCAATGGTTCTCAGCCTGCTGCCGATGGCGGTCTTCGCCGACAGCAGAACCAACCCCGGTTTGTACGCCGAGCCCGACGCAGAGCATCCCTTCACGGACGTTCCGGAGGGCAAATACTACTACGACGCCGTCTACTGGGCATACAATCATGATCCCCGGATCACGACCGGCTCCTCCGGCACGACCTTCTCGCCCAACGATCCCTGCACCCGCGAGCAGATCGTGACCTTCCTGTGGCGCGCGAACGGCGAGCCCGAACCCACCGCGACCGAGAACCCCTTTACCGACGTCCCGGAAGGCAAGTACTACACCAAAGCCGTCCTCTGGGCCGTTGAAAAGGAGATCACCGCCGGCGAAACCACGACAACCTTCAACCCGAAGGGCGCCTGCACCCGCGAACAGGTCGTGACCTTCCTGTGGCGCGCGATGGGCAAGCCCACCCCCGCCACGACCGAGAACCCCTTCACCGACGTGGAGGAGGGCAAGTACTACTACGAAGCCGTCCTCTGGGCCTATGAAAACCGCATCACCTCCGGCGCAACCTCGACGACCTTCAATCCGAAGGGCGCCTGCACCCGCGCCCAGATCGTGACCTTCCTCTTCCGTACCTTCTCCCTCGCGGAGGATCTGAGCGGAAAAACCATCATCCTCCACACCAACGACACCCACGGCGCACTGCTGGGCTTTGCCCAGGTCGCCCAGGTCCGCAAGGACTTCGAAGCCCAGAGCGCGACCGTCATCCTGGTCGATGCCGGCGACTACAGCCAGGGCACGCCCTACGTCTCCATCGGCAAGGGCGAGGCGGCGATCACCATGATGAACGCGGCCGGCTATCATCTGGCCACGCTCGGCAACCACGAGTTCGACTTCGGCTACGCCCAGCTCATGGAGAACCTCTCCAAGGCGGAGTTCAAGCCCATCGTGGCCGACGTCCTGCTCAAGCAGACCGGCAAGTCCATTCTCGACGGTCATACGATCCTCGACATGAACGGCGTCAAGATCGGCTTCTTCGGCATGGAGACCCCCGAGACCTTCACCAAGGTCAACCCGTCTCTGATCCAGGAGCTCACCTTCCCGCAGGGCGAAGAGCTGTACGCCTGCGCCCAGGCGGAGGTTGACGCCCTCAAGGCTGAGGGCGCAGCCCTTGTCATCGGCCTGGTCCACCTCGGCGTGGACAACGAGTCCGAACCCAACCGCTCCATTGACCTCTACAACCATGTGACCGGCATCGACTTCCTGATCGACGGCCACTCCCACACCGTTATGACCGCCGGCCCGAACGGCGAGCCGATCCAGTCCACCGGCACCAAGGCCAGCAAAACGGCCCTGAAGAACGTCGGCATGATCCAGATCGACAACGCCACCGGGAAGATCGAAAAGAACGAGCTGATCCCGCTCGGCGACGACGCTCCGGTCGATCCGGAAGTCGCTGCCGTGGCCCAGGCCATCATGGACGAGATCGACGCCCAGTACAGCGTGAAGTTCGCCGAGTCCAGAGTCGAACTCAACGGCGACAAGATTCCCGGCAACCGCAACATGGAAACCAACCTCGGTGACCTGATCACCGACTCCATGCTCTGGTCCGTGCAGAAGAACTTCTCCCTGGAAGTTCCGGACGAGAACGTGATCGCCATCACCAACGGCGGCGGCATCCGCGCCTGGATCCATCGGGGCGACGTCACCATGAAGGGCATCCACAGCGTCCTGCCCTACAGCAACAGCATCGCGGTGGTCTACGTCACCGGCGCTGAGCTGCTCGAAGCCCTCGAGGCCTCCACCTACTGCACCCCCGGAACGATCGCCGGCTTCCCGCAGGTCGCGGGTTTCAAGTACACCATTAACACCGCGAAGGCCTTCGATCAGGGCGAACAGTACCCCAACTCCACCTACTACGCACCAGCCTCCATCCGCCGCGTGACCATCAACGAGATCAACGGCCAGGCCTTCGATCCCGCGGCCACCTATGCCGTCGTCACCAACAACTTCTGCGCCGGCGGCGGCGACACCTACTACAGATTCAAGGACGCCTCCGCGCAGTTTGACACCTCCATTCTGCTGGATGAGGCGCTCATGGAGTACATCACCGACAAGCTTGGCGCCGTTATCGACGAGCCCTATGCCGAGCCCCAGGGCCGCATCACCGTCATCCCGGCTCCCTCCGTCAACGGCACCTTCCCCAGCTCCTCCAACGACGACATTGCCAAGTACGGCAACATCTACACCGACATCAACGGCGCGGACCTCTTTGCCGCCGGCTTCACCTGGGGCGACGTGGTCACCGTCAAGTTCCTGGAGCAGACCATCGAGATGCCCATCGTCCCCACCTTCTCCTATGTCGACCAGGGCACTCCGGGCGTGTTCGTCAACAAGGACGGCGAGACCGGCGAGCCCACCGGCCGCGTCTTCATGGCCATCAACATGGGCAACTTCGCCGAGTTCTATGGCCTGGCCACCAAGACCACCAATCCCGACAAGTCCTACTACTGGACCCCGATGGAAGGCGTCGAGTTCCCCGTTCCTGTGACCATCACGGTCGCGGATCAGGGCGGCTATGCCACCGAAATGGAGATCCGCGACATCAACCGCACCAACAACCGCGACGATTACCCCGGGCTGACCGACGAAGAGTTTGCCAACTTCCGGAGAATCACCACAACCGGCATGGGCGACCACCTCTACCGCGGCTCCAGCCCCATCAACCCCGAGATCGGCCGCAACACCTACGCCGACGCCGCCATTGAGAACGCGGGCGTCACTGTCATCATGAACCTGGCAGACAGCCAGGCTGAGGCCGAGGCCTACGAGGGCTTCGCCGACACCTACTACTCCAAGCAGAACGTCATCTACCTGAACCTGGGTGTGGACTTCGCCGCCGAAGACTTCCAGGCGGGCCTGGCCAACGGCCTGCGCCACTTCGCCCAGAACGAGGGCGTCTACTACGTCCACTGCACCGAGGGCAAGGACAGAGCCGGCTTCGTCTCCGCTCTGCTCGAGTGCCTGATGGGCGCGACCTATGACGAGGTCGTGGCCGACTACCTCAAGACCTACACCAACTACTACACCGTCGTCGACGGCGTGCAGCAGCCGCTGAGCC
>JAFPFL010000109.1 GCA_017425545.1 Oscillospiraceae bacterium
AATATGCAGTTTTCTGTATGCTTCTCGATACTGTATCAAAGAGGTTGTTAACTATGACAGAGACAAAACAGGCATGGAAGGCGAAGCTTCTGCCGCATATTCCGCTGTTTATATTGATCTACTGCGTGCTCCAGCCGCTTCTTGACGTTGCCGGATACTGGCAGCTTATGCTTGGGCTCTCCAACACCGTGACCATGATCCTCCGGATGCTGCTGCTGATCGGCTCTGTTCTGTTGGGCTTCCTGCTTTCTGACAGAAAACGCTGCTACTTTTTGACTGCCGGCATCCTGCTCGCTCTGACTGCGCTGCACGTCGTTTCCAATCTGCCGGGAGGATATACGGAGCCGGTCACGGATCTGACGAATCTCGTTCGCATTTACCTGATGCCTTTGACTGTGCTTTGCTTCTGCACCTTTCTCACCAAAGGAGGGGATGAAGCTTTCCAGGCGGTGAAGAAGGGAATCCTGATCAATCTCCTTTTGATCGTTCTGATTGAGGTCGTCAGCGTGCTGACGGGCACCGACCGGGAGACCTACCGCCATGAGCACATCGGCGTTTTGGGCTGGTTCTACTGGGCCAACAGCCAGAGCGCTATTTTGTCCATCGCCGCCCCCATCGTAATCTGCTGGGCAATCCAACGCTGGCCCGGGAAGCCGCTTGCCGCTGCGCTGTTCACCGTGGCGGCAGAGGTTACGCTGTACTTCTTCGGTACTCGTCTGACCTTCGCGGCCATGGTAGCCTCCGGCGTTGGCGTCAGTGTTTGCCTGATGTTGGTTGATCATCACCGCTGGAAGCAGGCGCTGGCGATCTTCCTGGTTACCGTGGCCTTTACCTGCGCCTATCCGCTTTCCCCTGCGGCCCGGCGAATGAATGCAGTGGTGCAGATGAATGAGAAAAATGAACAGGGGATCGAAAACCAACACATCGTGATCCTCCCGGATGACGCCGAGATCCCCACGGAGACTGCCGACATCGGCGAAACCGGGGAGAACGTGACTCCCACTGATCCGGAAGCACCCAAGATGGTCGCCAAGGATTGGGTAAAAATGCGGAAGATCTATCACGGCTACTTGAGCGGGATGGTTCAGCACTTCGGATATGACCGCGTGATGGAAAAATACGACTACACGCTGGACGCTGCCATTCTGGGAGACTGGCGGATCGAAAAGCTCTCCTTCTGCGAGCTGCTGATGGAGGACGGCTCTGTGATGCAGCACCTGTTCGGTCTGAATCTTCTGGATATGCGGGAATATGTGAAAAACGGCGTGAAGAACGAGGAAACCGGCAAGTGGGAGGATGGATATCAAATTTTCGACGTCGAAAACGACTTCCACGGAATCTACTTCCTGCTGGGCATTGTTGGACTGGCCCTGATGCTTGTATTCCTCCTCTATTTCGGCGTACGGGCTCTGCTGCGGGTGATTCGCGATTTCCGGACCTATTTCACAGTCGATATGATCGCCTTTGTCGGCGCGTACGTTTTCAGTCTGCTGCATGCCTACTTCACGGTTTCGGTGCTCCGCCGCAATAATGCCTCGGTCTATCTGGGCCTGGTGCTTGCTTGCCTGTGGTATCTGACTCGGAAGGAAGTCGCCAAAGATGCGGAGAAGTGAGCTGATGCAAAAGTCGCAGGATAAGCTCCGCAGCCGGCTTCCGCTGTTAACGTTTCTGCTTCTGGTACTCCAGCCGTGCCTGGACGTGCTCGGCTTTTGGCAGACGGATTTACAGCTTCCGGACGCGCTATTGCCTGTCCTTCGTTTCTTCTGCTTTCTGGTGTTTATTCTGGCAGTTGTGATCGTCAGCCGGCGTAAGAAACGCTTCATACTGCTGGCGGTTGTGATGCTCGCCTATTTTGCAGGGCATTTCTGGGCGATTTCGCGTCCCGGCGTCCTGAACCTCCTTGAAGATATCAAGGAGCAGCTTCGTGCGCTCATGCTTCTTCCGCTCGTACTCTCCTTCGTCTGCGCGATTGAGGAAAACCCGCGTGTTTTTCTCGCGCTCAAGCGCGGCCTGCTGGCGAATCTGCTCCTGATCGGCTGCGTCATGCTGATCAGCACGCTGACCGGCACGGACCCGCATACCTATTCTGGCAAGCAGACGGGCGTGCTCGGCTGGTTCCTCTGGCCCAACGGGCAGTGCGCGATCCTCTGTGTCCTTTCGGTGATCGCTCTGACCGCAGTCTGCGTCCGGTTTCCCGGAAAACCCCTGCCGATGCTCTGTGCGGGGCTGATCTGCTTCGGCATGCTCTATTCTCTTGGCACCCGTATTTCCTTTGCGGCAATCCCTGCCATCGGCGCCGCACTGTTTATCTGTCTGCTGCTCTCTGACCGCAGGCTGTTTCCCTCGGCTCTGTCGGTCCTTCTGATCGCTCTGTTGTTCACGGCGTTATATCCGCTCTCTCCCATGGCAAAATCACAGGAGCTTACCGCGCAAAATGCTGCCGTCAAGCAGGAGCGGATCGCTGCCGCCGTCGCCCCATACGGCGTTCCCGCCGACGCCAGGCGGACCGACGACCCCCGTGCCCTTGCAGCCGCCTACCGATACGGCTTACAGGGTCTCGTGGATCGCTTCGGTCTTGAGACGGTGCGCGAGCAATACGATGATTCTCTGGACCAAAGCGAGATATTCGGCTCCCGGAAGATGAAGATCGTCTTTAACGAGCTATTGATTCAGGAAAACGGCGTTCCGTCGCGACTGTTCGGTCTGGAGGTCTCGCGGATGCGCCAGCAGACCCAGTTCTATGATTTCTATCTGGATGATTGGATCGACATGGATGAGGTCTACTCCGTAGAAAACGACTTTCACGGTCTATTTTTCTCCGGTGGGCTCTTCCTGCTGATTCTGATCGGCGGGACCCTGCTTTACATCGGGCTGCAGGCTTTGTTTGTCCTGATCCGCGATCCGAAAACTGTTTTTCGGCCGGAATGGGTCGGCTTTGCAGGTGCCTTCTGCTTCGTTCTCGTCACGTCTGTATTTACTTCCGCCCTGCTTCGTCAGACCAACGGCCTTGTCTACGTTGCCGCTGTGCTTGCCGGGCTGCGGCATCTAACCCTTTCCCGGTCGGCAGACAAAGCCGGCAGATGATTACCCTCGGAGGTGCGCTATGATCAGCATTGTCGTCCCGGTCTATAAGGTCAGAGACTATTTGCCCGGCTGTCTGGACTCCATCCTCGCCAATGATACGTCGGATTGCGAGATCATCCTCGTAGACGACGGTTCTCCGGACGACTCCGGCGCAATTTGCGACCGTTATGCCCAAGCCCACCCGGATCTGATCCGTGTCATCCATCAGGACAACGGCGGCCTCGGCGCGGCCAGAAATACAGGCGTGGCAAACGCAAAAGGGGAGTGGCTGTTCTTCATCGACAGCGACGATACCATTGCCCCGGAGAGTCTCGGCGTGCTCAAGGAAGCGATCCGGCTGGGCGGCGCGCAGGTGATCGGCTTCCAGTTCTGCGCAGACGACGGCGTGAATCCGCCCCGCCCCCAGAGCTGCGGTTTTGACGCTGCGGCATCGCCCTTCCGCCTTTCGGATCGGAAGAACTATCTGCTCAGTCTGCCGTCCGCCTGGCTCCGCCTGTGGCATCGCAGCCTTTTCACCGAATCCGGTGTCCTCTTTCCCTCTCGTGTCTGGTACGAGGATATTCGCACCACAGCCAAGCTGCTTCCGTTGGCCGACGGGATCCGCGTTCTGCCGGATCATCTCTACAACTATCTCACCCGACAGGGCTCTATTATGAACAACCGGAACCTGGAACGGAACCGCGAGATTCTGGAAGCGCTGGATGACGTTTTAGACTGGTACCGCAGGCAGAATTTATTTGACGCCTACCGCGACGAGCTCTGCGCGATGACGGTGGAAAACGTCCTGCTTGCTGCCTCCGTGCGCGTGGCCCGCGTGGACCCGAAATCCCCGCTTCTGCGGGAGTTCGCGGATTACACGGCGAAGACCTTCCCGGATTGGAAACATAATCCCTACCGCAAGCGTCTTACCCGGGCCAAGCGTCTGGCCCTTGCTCTGGTGGAACATCGTCGGTATCGGATTTTGAAGCAGCTTTTTGCAATGAAAGGATAGAACATGAGATTCAGCATCATCGTTCCTGTCTATAATGTGGCGGATTATCTGTCCAAGTGTGTGAACTCGCTTCTGATCCAGCGTTGTGACAGTTTTGAGATCATCCTGGTGGACGACGGCTCCACGGACGGGAAGTGTCCCGCTCTCTGTGACGAGCTTGCGGCTGCCCATCCGGATCTCATCCGCGTCTATCACCAGTCCAACGGCGGCCTCGGTGCGGCCAGAAATACAGGCTTGCGCCACGCAGAAGGGGAGTACGTCTTCTTTGTAGACAGTGACGACACGATCGAGCCGAATACGCTTGAGGTTCTGAACCGAAGGATCGACGAAACACACGCGGACATGTACATTTTCAGTTTTCGCTACCTCAAGGAAAACGGCGACTCCCGCCCTGCTGAGCCGCGCTTTTCGCTCCTGTCCGGCGAGCCTCAAACGCTCAACCAATGCCCGGATCTTCTGCTTGATCCGCCGATGGCCTGCAACCGCATCGTCCGCCGTTCTCTGTTTGAAAACGTCGAATTCCCGCCCAAGGTCTGGTATGAAGATCTCTGCACCACACCGAAGCTTCTGCAAAAGGCCGGATCTATCGTCCAACTGGAGGACTCCTTCTACGTTTACCTGCTTCGCGGCGGCTCTATCATGCGCAGCTCGAACCTGCGCCGAAATTTAGAGATTATCAACGCTTTAGAGACCGTCCGCAGCCACTTTGTTTCGGTCGAGGCCTTCGACCGCTACCGCCCCTGGCTGTGCTTTCTGGCCGTTGATTCCGTCCTGGACGCGGCAAGGCGCGTGCTGATCGCCGACCCGAAGGCGGATTATCTGCCCCAGTTCCTCGGCTACGTGCAGAAGACCTACCCCGACTACCGAAGCTGCGCGCTCCTGCCCCGTCTGGGCAGGAAAAAGCTCTATCTGCTCAAGCTGCTGGAGGAGGAGCGATATACCTTCGCCCGTAATCTCTTCCGACTGGTCAAACTTATCAAAAGGAAAGGCTAATCTGCCGTGATCTCCAAATTCAAACAGCTCTTTCGAAGGAAAGAGGGCGTTCTCGCCTGGAACACCCTCATGCTCTATGTGCTGACCTTCTCGCAATATCTGCTCTCGCTGATCGTCGTTCCCTATGAGACGCGGATTCTTGGCACCTCCACCTACGGCACGATCGGCGTCGCCATGGCCATCATGGTCTATTTCCAGCTTTTCATCGACTTCGGCTTCCTGCTCTCTGCAACGGATGAGGTCTCCCGCAACCGCACCGACAAGGCGCGGCTGAACACCGTTCTGACCTCTGTCACCGCCTGCAAGCTGATGTTGGTCGCCATATCCTGGGTCGTGCTCTTTGTGCTCTGTCAGGTCCTGCCCGCCTGGAGGGGGATGTTTGGCTTCTACAGCCTATTCCTGCTCGGCACGGCGATCAATGCGCTGCTGCCGGACTATCTCTACCGCGGTCTGGAAAAGATGTCCGCCATCACGATCCGCACCGTTCTGATCCGCGCATTTTCCACTGCCGGCATTTTCCTCTTCCTTAAGGGACCGAAGGATATCTGGGTCATTCCTGCGCTGACTGCCGTCGGCAACCTCGTGGCGATCGTTGCCTGCCTCATTGACGCGAAGAAGCGCCTGGGCGTGCAGTTTTGCTTCGTTCGCGGCGCTGATGTCTGGCTGCGGATGAAGCAGTCCTCGTTCTTCTTTTTCTCCCGTTTTGCCACGACCGCCTATTCCGCCCTCAATACGGTCATCCTCGATTCCGTTGCGCCAAAGGGGAGTCCGGTGCGCAGCTATTACACTTCGTCCGATAAGCTGATCAGCACCGGACGCCAGGCGCTGACG
>JAFPFL010000110.1 GCA_017425545.1 Oscillospiraceae bacterium
AGTTCTACTTCCGTACCACCGACGTTACCGGCATCATCACCCTTCCCGAAGGCGTTGAGATGTGCATGCCCGGCGACAACGTCGACATGGACGTCGAGCTGATCACCCCGATCGCCATCGAGAACGGCCTCCGCTTCGCTATCCGCGAAGGCGGCCGTACCGTCGGCTCCGGTGTCGTCATCGGCATCAACGAGTAATCAACTGCTCAAACACCCCGAAGGATCTTCCTTCGGGGTGTTTTTCTGCCTTTTTTCAATTTGGCCAGGCAATGGCTTTCTCTCCGCTGTGACGAGCACGGCGCGGCATGGCCCGGCTTCCTGCCCGCCGCCTGCTCCTGGCGCACAAATAACACGGCCCGGCAGATCTGCCGGGCCGCGAATGCTTGAAACTTGATTACTTCTTGAAGATCGAGAAGATCGCGTCGATGTCGTTGATGTCGCTCTGATCCGGGGCAACCGGAGCGGGAGCGGGAGCGGGAGCCGGCTGCGTGGAAGCAGCGGGCTTGCCATAGTCGTTGTTCAGCGCGGAGAAGGAGCGGCGTTCGGGCTTCTTCTCTTCCTTCTTGGGCGTCGCGCCGTCCTCGAAGCCGGTGGCAATGACGGTCACGCGCATCTCATCCTCAAAGCCGTCCTCGAAGGTGGCGCCGAAGATGATGTTGGCGTCCGGATTCGCAGCTTCCATCACGATGTTTGCAGCGGTCTCCACGTCGTCCAGGCCGAGATCCTGGGAGCCGGTCACGTTGATCAGCACGCCGGTAGCGCCGTTGATCGAGGTCTCCAGCAGCGGGCTGGCGACAGCCGCCATGGCGGCCTGCTCGGCCTTTTCGCGGCCGGAAGCCATGCCGACGCCCATGTGGGCACGGCCGGCGTTCTTCATGATTGAGGAGACGTCTGCGAAGTCGAGGTTGATAATGACCTTATCGGAGTAGCCGACCAGTTCGGAGATCGAGGTGACGGCCTGCTTCAGAACGTCGTCGGCAATGCCGAACGCGTTGGCAAAGGTGATCTTCTGATCGGTGACGAACTTCAGACGGTCGTTCGGGATCACGATCAGGGAGTCGACCTTCTCGGACAGAGCGGCGATGCCTTCGTTCGCCTGCTTCATGCGGTTGGCGCCCTCGAAGCGGAAGGGACGGGTCACAACGCCGACGGTCAGGATGCCGGCCTCGTGGGCCAGATCCGCAATGATCGGGGCAGCGCCGGTGCCGGTGCCGCCGCCCATGCCGGCGGTGATGAAGACCATGTCGGTGCCCTCGAGCACCTTCGCAATGGCCGCTCTGGATTCTTCCGCGGACTTCTTGCCGATCTCAGGCTTGGAGCCGGCGCCCATGCCGCCGGTCAGCTTCTCGCCGATCTGCAGCTTGTTGGGGCACTTGGACTTGTTGAGGTCCTGACGGTCGGTGTTGACGATCAGGAATTCCACACCTTCCACGCCGGTGGCGAGCATCCGGTTGACAACGTTGTTGCCGGCGCCGCCGACGCCGATCACCTTAATATTTACAACTTTTTCGGGATAGTCAGCCATTAGTTTGTCCTCCTATGTATCTGTCGATGAATCTAATTCTGAGAATTAGTGTTTGCAGAGTAATCGCATTTATACTTTTTTTATTTTATCGTGCTTTTCCCGTTTGGTCAATAGATATTTTGCGATTTTTGGACTTTTTTCATAGAATTTATCCAAAGGGCAGGAAATGTGCGCCGTCGTCCTCGTGGAAGGTCAGATCGATCGTGCCGGTCTTGTCCTTGAGCTCTTTCAGCACCGCGTCGAGATAATTGAGCTTGTAACTCAGATTTTCGGTGTTTCCGAGCCGGATTTCAAACTGTGTGCCGTACCAGATGACCAGGTCGTAGGAGGTCGAGACGTCCAGACTGACGATTTGCTCGGCATAGGACGCCTGCTCCAGCATGGGCAGCACGGCGACAATCGCGGAGCGCTTCGCGGCGATCTCGGCCATGTCCGCGCCGTCCGCCGCAGCCGGCTCGATATAATCGCCGATCTCCGGCGCCAGGATCGGCATGCCGGTCACGATCAGATGATCTTTGACCGTCTGCTCGTCGGCCTGCTCCAGGATCCGACCGTCGCGGCTCATCAGCCACCAGCCGCCGCGGACGTCCTGGATCCCATAGGTGACCGTAAACTCCGAGACCTTGATGATGACCCGGCTCGGAAGCTTTTTCTGGATCTGGATCTCGTTGATGTAGGGGAGGGCGGCGTGGATCTTGGAGGCGACGTTTGCCTTGCTCAGGGTCAGCAGGTTGTCGTCAATGTTGATGCCGGAGGCGTCGATGATCTCCTGCGCCGTGTAATAACTGTTGCCATCGACCTGCAGATCAGCATCCGGGTTCTGCGCGGGCGCCGCCCCGGTCGCGCCGGGGATGAGGGTTCTGCCGCCGGTTCCCGTGTTCTGCACCGCGATGTGCTTGACCTTGAAGAAGATGATCATCGAAAGGACGATCACGGCGACGACCAGAAGCATCGTTCCGAATTTGAAGCCGAAATTGGTGTTGTAGATCCGGTGCGGCTTCTTTTTCTTCCGTGCGGCATTGCGCTGCCCGGCCGCGTTTGCGCCGTTCCGGGGCGCTTTCTGGCGCTCTGTCTGCCGGTTCGCGCGCGGATCCGCCTGTCGGGTATTCTCCGGGTGGATCCGGGCCGGGCGCCGGACCTCGCCGCGCGGATCGGCGGCATGCCGTCCGGCGGGCTGCCGCGTCTGCGCCTCTGCCTGGGCCGCAAGGCGCTTCTGTCTTGCGGCTGCCTGCTCGGAGGCGGTCCCGGTCTGCCGTCTCGGTGGCTGCGGGCCGCGGGCGTTGTGCGGGCGCTCCCGGCTCACCGCGGTGTCGCGGGTCCGTGCCTGCGGTCGGCGGAATTCTTCATCCATATCTGTTTCCTCCGTGGTATCGGGAAATGGGGAATTGTCTGTCTTATGCTTCCGAAACGTCTGCGCCGATGGCCTGCAGATTCGGGATCAGGGCCTCATAACCCCGCTCGAGGATCTGCGCCGCGCCGATCCGGCTCCTGCCTTCGGCGGAGAGGGCGGCGATCAGCATGGCGGCTCCGCCGCGCAGATCCGTTGCCTCGGCCTCCGTGCCGTGCAGATGTCCGACGCCGCGGATCCGAAGGATCTGCCCCGCGGTCTCAAGGTCCGCGCCCATCGCGCGCAGGGCGGGAATGTGGCGGTACCGGCCGCGGAAGACCCGCTCCTCCACCACGGTGACTCCGTCTGCGCGGAGCAGGGCGGCGGTCAGAAGCGGCTGGATGTCGGTCGGAAAACCGGGATACGGCGCTGTGACGACCGGTGGGATCGCGTGCAGCGGCCCGGCTTCGATCGTAAGCGCACCTCGCGCCTCTGCAATTTCGCACCCGGCGCTTTGCAGGGCGTCGAGGACCGGTCGGATGTGCGCAGCCCTGGCGCCGGTCAGCGTCAGATGTCCGCCTGTCGCGGCCGCTGCGCAGAGATAGGTCGCCGCCTCGATCCGGTCGGGGAGGATCGGAAAGGCCGCGCCGTGGAGCTCGCCCGTCGTGACTGTCAGGCAGGAGGTCCCGATTCCGCGCACCTTGGCGCCGCAGGCGGAGAGAAATGCGCAGAGGCATCCGATCTCCGGCTCCCTGGCCGCGCCGATGATGCGGACCGGTCCGTCCGCGCCGAGCGCGGCGAGCAGGGCGTTTTCCGTCGCCCCGACGCTTGGGAAGGGGAGCTCGACGGTCGCGCTCTGCGGACGTCCCTCGGCGAAAACGGCGTCTTCCTCCGCCTGCGCGCTGACGCCGAGCGCGTGCAGCGCCTGAACGTGGTAGTCGATCGGGCGGCTGCCGAAGCAGTCCCCGCCGGGGTAGGGGACCTCCGCCTTCTCCCAGGCGGCGGTCAGCGCGCCGAGGAAGAGCACCGAAGCGCGCAGCCTGCACGCGAGGACGCGGGGTATGGCCGCATATTGCATCCGGGTGCTGTCGACCAGCAGGGCGTCACCCGCCCGCCGGGTCTGTATGTTCAGCACGTCCAGAATCTTTCTCGTGATCTCAATGTCCAGGATCTCCGGGCAGTTCTGCAGGACGAAGCTTCCGCGGATCGCCGCGGTCGCGGCAAGCAGCGGCAGAGCGGCGTTCTTTGCGCCGTGGATCCGGACCGTACCGTTCAGCGGAGACCCGCCGATCACCCGAATGGCATCCAAAAGACCCCCTCCTTTTCCGGTCTATTCTATGATCGGGAGGAGGCCTGTGTGAAGCTGCACCCTCAGACGCGGGCAAGCTCTAAAATGGTCTGATAGATGCGCTCGGCGCTGTCCACAACGGCCATCTCGTGCAGAGCTGCCGTCATCGCCGCGCGCCGCGCGTCGTCGCCGAGCAGGTTCTTCGCGGTCTCATACAGTTTTTCCGCGCTCAGGCCGGGCTCGAGAAGGACGATCGCCGCGCCGTGCCGTTCAAGCACCCGCGCGTTTTTCTCCTGATGGTTGTCCGTGACGTTGGGCGAGGGAACGATGATGCAGGGCGTTCCGGCCGCCTGGATCTCGCTGAGCGTGGAGGCGCCTGCCCTCGTGATGATCAGATCCGCAGCCGCCATCAGCTCCGGCATGTTGTAGATGTATTCGCGCAGTTCCAGCTCCGGATGCGCTTCGAGCTTCACGCCGTGCTCGCGCACGTAGTCCGGCATCCACTTCCAGCCGTAGGAGCCGGTCGCGTGGATATGGCGCCAGGGACAGCCGTCTTTGCACTCCATGGCCATGAAGTCCGTGATCAGGTGGTTCATTTCCCGCGCGCCCAGGCTGCCCCAGGCGGAGACCACGAGCGGGCGGTCGCCGAGACCGAGCTTTTCCCGCGCCTCGGCGCGTTTCGTGTAGAAGAATTCCTCCCGCACCGGCATGCCCACGACCTGAACGCGCTCCGGATTGCGGTAGTAATCCCGGCTCTCCGGGAAGCAGACCATGATCCGGCTCGCGCCGTCGGAGACCATGCGGGTCGTCAGTCCGGGCAGGGCGTTCGCCTCATGGACGGCGGTCGGAACGCCGCGCTTTGCGCCGCGCTTGAGCATCGGGTAGGAGGCGTATCCGCCGGTCCCGACGATGACGTCCGGCTGAAATTCGCGGATGATCTGATCCGCCCTGCGCAGGGAGCTGCGCAGGTTTTTCAGCGTGACAAGGTTATGCCAGACGCCCTTCGGCGTCAGTTTTCTCTGGTAATTGGAGATTTTCAGCGTCTTGAGCGCGAAGCCCTCGCGCGGGACGAGTTTTTCCTCCATCCCGCCCTCGGCGCCGACGAAGAGGATCTCCGTCTCGGTCTTCCGCGCCTGCAGCAGCTTGGCGACGGAGATCGCGGGATTGATATGGCCGGCGGTTCCGCCGCAGGTAAAGATCACTTTCATGCCTTGCGCCTCCCGATCGCCTGCTTGTTGGTACACCAGCGCGACACGCTGAGCACGATGCCCATCTCGAACATTTGCAGCAGCAGCGCCGTGCCGCCGTAGGAGAAGAAGGGCAGGGAAATGCCGGTCGCCGGCAGGAAATTTGTCACCACGCCGATGTTGAAGAAGACCTGGATGGCGAGCTTTGTGGAGAAGCCCGCGGCGATCAGCGTGCCGAAGCGGTCGCGCGCATGGATCGCGATCCAGTAGCCGCGCAGGATCAGGAAGATGAACAGCAGCATGACGACGGACGCGCCGATCAGGCCGAGCTCCTCGCAGACGATGGCGAAGATGTAGTCATTCTGCGCCTCGGGCAGGTAGAGGTATTTCTGATGGCTCTTGCCGAAGCCGAGGCCGAGCAGGCCGCCGGAGCTGATCGCGTATTTCGACTGGATGATCTGGTAGCCGGCCCCGCGCGGATCGCTCTCCGGGTTTTTCCACGCGGTCACGCGTCCGCCCGCATATCCGCGGCTGGAGAGGTAGATCAGCAGAAAAATGCCGAACACCACGCCGAGTACCACGAACCACGGCCAGCGCGTTCCCCCGATCATCATCATGAACGCGCCGATCAGACAGATGATCAGCGTAGCGGACAGGTGTTTCTGCAGAACGAGCAGACCGGCGACGACGCCGAGGATCAGCACGTAGGGCAGAACGCCGTAGGTAAAGGTCCCCATCCGATCCTGAAAGACGGACATGAACGAGGCAAAGGTCAGAATGACGGCGAGCTTTGCGATCTCAGAGGGCTGGAATTCGATGCCGATCCTCAGCCAGCGTGTGGCGCCGTTGTGGGTGACGCCGACGCCGGGGATCAGAACCATCGCGAGCAGCAAAATGGCGGCGCCCAGGATCAGCAGGGAGAGGCGGTGCCAGATGAAGTAATTCAAACGGCCGATAATGATCGTGACTGCGATGCCGCCGGCTGCAAACCAGACCTGACGGACAAAGTAGTACGCGGAGTTGCCGGTGTCATAATAGGCCTTCGCATAGCTCGCGGAGAACATCATCAGAACGCCGATGCAGGCGAGCAGAATGGTCAGAACCAGATAGGGCAGGTCCAGAATACCGGTCTCATCCAGATTCTGCGGCTTCACGCGCTCGGATGGATCGCGCTTACGGAACAAAGACATAGCGTTCCTCCAAAACAGACTGCGGGATGTTTGATGGCAGACTCTTGCGGGCGTTTCCGCCTGCCGGTCACTTCAGCGGCGTCGTGGCAACCCAGGCAAGAACGCACATTGCGAGGCTGACCAGGGTGAAGACGGTCCAGATTTTGACCTCGCTCCAGCCGCAGAGCTCAAAGTGGTGATGGATCGGCGTCATCTTGAAGATGCGCTTGCCGTGCGTGAGCTTGAAATAGGACACCTGCATGATGACGGAAATCGTCTCGACGATGTAGACGAAGCCGACAAGGATCAGAATCAGCGGCATATCCAGGGCAAAGGCGAGCCCGCAGACCGTGCCGCCGAGGAAGAGCGAGCCGGTGTCGCCCATGAAAGCCTTCGCCGGATGGAAGTTATAGCAGAGGAAGCCGAACAGGCCGCCCAGCAGCACCGACGGGAAGATGGCGATCTCTGCCTTCCTGAGGGCGATCGCCGTGACGATGAAGAAGACCATGACCGGGATCGTGACGCCGGTTGCGAGGCCGTCCACGCCGTCTGTCAGGTTGACCGCGTTGACGGTTCCGACGATGACGAAGACCGCAAAGGCAATGTAGACCCAGATCGGGATGCTCCAGCGGATTGCTGTGAAAGGGACCCAGAGCGACGAGGTCATATGCCCCGCGCGGTAGAGCAGATACAGATACAGGGCGGAGGCTGCCAGCTGCAGCATGATCTTCTGCAGAGCATTGAGGCCGAGATTCTGCTTCTTCTTGACTTTGAAGAAGTCGTCGAGGAAGCCGATCGCGCCGAAAACCAGGGCAAAGGCGAAGACCAGCATCGCGGTCCACTGCTTGACGATCAGGCAGAGGACCAGCGTTCCGACCGCCGAGGCGAGAATGAAGATCAGTCCGCCCATCGCGGGAGTCCCGGCCTTGGACGCGTGCCAGGTCGGCCCGATCTCGCGGATGGTCTGTCCGGCCTTCATCGCCCGCAGCCAGGGGATGATGAACCGCCCGGCAATCAGGGCAATCAGGAATGCGGGGATCATGGATAAAAGGATCGTAAGTGTCTGACCGTCTGTCATGGGAAATCCCTCCGTTGTATCTGATTGAAATGCTTTTGTTACGGCTCCGCGAAGAATGCGGCCAGCACCTTCTCCAGGTGCATGCCGTGGCTTGCCTTGAACAGCAGCACGTCGCCGGGTCTGGCGGCCTCGCGCAGGGCGGCCGTCAGCGCCTCATGGGTCTCGAAGTGCCGCCCTTTTTCGCCGGCTGCCGCCGCGATCCCGGCGCTGAGGGGCCCGTAGGCCAGCACGAGATCCGCGCACTGCGCGGCAAGCTCGCCGGCTCTGCGGTGGGCCTCCGGCCCATGCTCGCCCAGCTCCAGCATGTCGCCGAGCACGGCGATCCGTCTGCCGGCCGTTTTCCGGGCGGCCAGCACGGAGAGGGAAGCGGCCATGGACTCCGGCCCCGCGTTGTAGCAGTCGGCGATCACGGTAAAGCCGCCTTGCTCATAGATGTTCTGGCGGTTGCCGGTGTTGCGGAACCCGGCCAGCCCGGCGGCGATCTGCTCCGGCTTCACGCCGCAGAGCAGGCCGACCAAAATCGCGGAGAGGGCGTTGCGGACGTTGTGCAGCCCGGCGACGGGCAGGACGATCGGAAGCCTGTGTCCCATGCCGACTGCGGTGAAGCGGGTCGCGCCGTCCACCTCGCAGATCTCCTCCGCCCGCAGGTCGCAGTGCTCTGCTAATCCGAAGTACAGCGTCCGCCGTCCGGTCTGCGCCTTTTGGAGCAGGTCGTCGTCGCCGTTGAGCACGACGGGAGCGTCCGCGTCCATGCCGTCCAGAATCTCAAGCTTGGCCTTGCAGATGTTCTCACGCGAGCCGAGATTCCCAATGTGGGCAGTGCCGATACAGGTGATCACAGCGAGGTCCGGGCGGGCGATCTTTGTCAGATAGGAGATTTCGCCCGCGTGGTTCATCCCCATCTCGACAACGTCGAAGCGGCTGCCGGAACGGAGATCCAGCAGCGTGATCGGAACGCCGATGTCGTTGTTATAGTTCTTCTCCGTGTGCTGGGTCGCAAAGGCGGCGCCGAGCACCGCGGAGATCATTTCTTTTGTCGTGGTCTTGCCGACGCTGCCGGTCACGCCGACCACGCGCACCTGCCGGGTGCTGCGGAAGCCGCGGGCGATGTCGCCCATCGCCTTCAGCGTATCGGGAACGACGATCATCGGGACGCCGTGCAATTGCCGCGTGCCGAGCGCGCCGACGGCGCCGCCTGCAAGCGCGGCGGGAATGAAGTCGTGGCCGTCCCTGGCGCCGCTGAGCGCGGCGAAGAGATTGCCGGGCCGGATCTCGCGGGAGTCGTTCCGGATGCCTGCGAAGGCGCAGGTCTCGTATTCGGGCAGGACAGTGCCGCCGCACCAGTCGGCAGCCTGGCGGAAGGTGATCCAGCTGGCAGCCCCGCCGTTTTTTTCGGCCGCCAGGACGTCTGCGACGACCTCGCGCTCGTCGAGGTGGGTCTTCTCGGTGCCGAGGATCTGATAGGTCTCATGGCCCTTGCCGCAGAGCACGATGATGTCGTCCTTCTTCGCCTCGCCCATTGCGCGGGCAATGGCGGCGCGCCGGTTTTCCACCACCCAATAGGGCCTTCCGGCGCCGCGGGCGCCTTCCAGGATCTGGTCGATGATGGCGTAGGGGTTTTCGGTCCTGGGGTTGTCGGAGGTGATGACGGCGAGGTTCGCGTTTTCCACGCCGATCCTGCCCATGATGGGCCGCTTGATCGGGTCGCGGTCGCCGCCGCAGCCGAAGACCGCAATCACGCGGCCCTTGCAGAAGCCCTGCACAGAGCGCAGCACGTTTTCCAGCGCGTCCGGGGTGTGGGCGTAGTCGATCAGCACCGTGTAGTCCTTGCCGGGGGTCGGAACGACCTCCATGCGGCCTTTGACGCCGGACGCCTCCGCGAGGGCGGCTGCCGCGTCCGGAAGCGCAATGCCGATGGCCTGCGCGCAGCCCAGCACGGTCAGGGCGTTGTAGACCGTAAAGCCGCCGGGGATGCCGAGGCGGACCGGCAGATCGCCATGCTTGCGGACGAGCGCAAAGGCGACGTGGTCGGAGCCGAGCGAAACGTGGTCCGCGCACAGATCCGCGTCCTTCCCGACAGAGAAGGTCAGCGGCTCGCAGGAAGCGCCCACCATGGTCCGCACGACCATGGGATCGTCCATGTTGAACACGCCGATTTTGCACCGCTCAAAGAGCATGGCCTTTGCCTCGCGGTAGGCCTCCATCGTCTTGTGGAAATCGAGGTGGTCCTCGGTCAGATTCGTAAAGGCACCGACCGCGAAGGGGACGCAGTCCACACGGCTCAGACAAAGCGCGTGGGAGCTGACCTCCATGACCACGTGGGTGCAGCCCTTTTCGAGCATCTGGGCGAACAGGGCCTGCAGCTCATAGCTTTCGGGCGTCGTGCGCTCGGTCTCGATCACCTCGTCGCCGATCATATTCTGAATGGTTCCGATCAGACCGACCTTTGCGCCGAGCACACGCTCGAGCACCTGCTTGAGCAGGTAGGTGGTCGTCGTCTTGCCGTTGGTCCCGGTGACGCCGATGACGGTCATGTGCTCCGCCGGGTGGCCGAAGCGGTTCGCACCGACCACGGCGAGAGCCTTGCGCGTGTTCTCCACGCGCACGAAGGGAACGTCGACCTCAGGCCTCCGCTCGCAGAGCACGCAGGCCGCGCCGTTTTTCGCGGCCATCGGGATAAAGCGGTGGCCGTCTGCGGCGAAGCCGGTGACCGCGACGAAGAGCTGCCCGGCTTCCACCTTGCGGGAGTCGTAGCTGACGCCGCTGATCTCGGCGGAGAGATCGGCATTCGTCTCCAGGATCCGGAGACCCTGCAGCAAATCGGAAAGCTTCATGGTTTCACATCCAATCCATTGAATCAGTCAAGCGCTGTCGTATCGGTCAGCTCCACCGTGACGGTCGTGCCGCGCGGGACCTCTGTCCCGGGCTCGTAGTCCTGATCCGTGATGACGGCATAGTAGAGGGAGGAGCCTTTTGTCTGCACGTAGAGGCCGCTGTTCGTCAGAACCGCGTTGGCCTGCGCGAGGGTCAGGTTGCTCAGATCCGGCACCGTGACCTTGTCAGTGGGCACCGGTTCTCCCATGTAGAGGATGACCTTGGAGTTGCCCGGGAGCATCTCGCCCTGCGCGGGGATCGTGCCGGTCACGGTCTCGCCGGTGCCGACCTTCAGATAGGTCAGGCTTTCGGCGGCCAGCTTTTCGGAGGCCTCGTTCTCCGTCAGGTCGCGCACGTCGGGCATCTGCACGTTCACAGTCCGCATATCCACGTCGGTATAGTCGGGCTGGAGACCAAGATAGAGGAGGGTGTCCGCAAAAATGTCGCGGACGACCGGAGCGGCCATAACGCCGCCGGAAACATGAAAGCCGGTGCCCTTCTTCGGGGTGTCAAGAGCGACCAGGCAGATGTATTTCGGGCTGTCCATCGGCACGATGCCGACGAAGGAGACGATCAGATCGTCGGTCTGATTGCCGTTTTCATCGTAGACGTCCAGCTTTTCGGAGGAGCCGGTCTTGCCGCCGACGCGGTAGCCGGTGAGCTTGGCGTTGCCGCCGGTGCCCTCCGTGACGACGGACTCGATCAGATTGCACATGAGCTCGGAGGTCTCGTTGCTGATCACCTGGCGGATGACCGTCCGGCTGTTTTTCTGCACCACGTTGCCGTTTCCGTCCAGGACCTCCGAGACCACGTAGGGCTTGAGCAGATACCCGCCGTTGACCACAGCGGCGATCGCGCGGACCATCTGGATCGGCGTCGGCTTGACCGACTGGCCGAAGGCGATGGTCGTGAGCTGCGCGTTCTTGACGAACTCATCCTTCGGGTGGAACACGCCGAGCGCCTCGCCCTGCATGTCGATGCCGGTCTTTTCGAGCAGGCCGAAGGCGTCCACGTAGCTGTACAGCGTTTCGCCGCCCATTTTCAGACCGATGTCGGCAAAGGCGATGTTGCAGGAATTCTGCAGTGCCTGCGCCGTGTTCTCCGCGTGATGGCCCTCGGGCTTCCAGCAGTGCAGGGTGGCCTCACGGCCTGGATAATTCTTTTCGCCGGCGCAGTAAAACGTCGTATTCAGATCGACCGCGCCGGAGTCAAGCGCACCGGCCAGCGTGATGGTTTTGAAGGTGGAGCCGGGCTCGTAGCCGTCCGAGACGCAGCGATTTCGCCACATCCGCAGCCGGTCCGCTGCCACGGCCTTGTTGTACTGGTCGATCAGGGCCTTGTATTCGTCGCTGTCCGGCGCGACCTCGTCCATTGCCTTGGAGATCTCGTCGAGCTCCTCGAGATCGTGGAGGTCGGTGATCTCCAGATAGTTGTTCGGGTCGTAACTGCCCTCGATCGCCATACCCAGGATCTCGCCGGTGTTCACGTCCATCATGATTGCGAAGCCGCCGTGCTGGATGCTGTATTTTTCAATGGCCGCCTGCAGGTTCTTCTGCAGCACGCGCTGGACCTGCTCGTCAATGGTCAGAACCAGGGAGCTGCCGTCCTGCGCCTCATAGAGCTTCTCCGTCGAGTCCGGCATTTCGGTCTCGTAGTTGCCCTTGATCGTGATGACGGCGCCGGGCGTACCCTGCAGAGTCTTGTCATAGTAGGCCTCAAGACCCTCGGCGCCCTTGTTCTCCGCGTTCGTAAAGCCGATCACCTGGGCCGCCGTGGCCGGGGTGGCGTAGTGGCGCTTGGAGTCGGGCTCGAGGTGGATGCCCCGGAGCTCGTTGTCCGTGATGAAGGTCCGGACCTGCTCGGCGACGTCCCATTCCTGCTTGGCCGCGATGACCTCGTAGCGGCGTCCGACCTTTGCGGCCTTTTCGCGGATCATGTTCGGATCGACGTCCAGGATCTGTGCAAGTCCGTTTGCGATCAGATCCAGATTCTGCTCCGAGTTCTGGATCTCGAGCGGGTCGATAAAGACCGTCTCCACGGTGGTCGAGGAGGCGAGAACCTTCATATTCCGGTCATAGATCGTTCCGCGGTTGGCCGGCACCGAGGTCATTCTGGTCTGGTTCCTGATCGCCCGCGAGACGTTCTCGTCGTGCTGCGGGATCATCAGGCGGAAGAGCTGCACAAACAGCGGAATGAAAATCAGCACGCCGCAGAGGATCATGGTGATCGTCGTGCGGAGCATGACGCCGTTGGTCGCCTTTTTCCGGTCATAGGCCGGGCGTTTTGAGGGGCGCACGATCTTGATTTTTGATCTTTTACCCAAGCGAAGTCCTCCATTCGCGCCTGTGAAAAAAGGCGCACAGTCGGTAAAAAGGGGCGGCACCGGGTGTCGCCCCTTTCAGGTGTATGGGATTGTCAGTGGAAATATTCCAGGATGCCCCGGAAGCTGCCTGCGATCGCATCGAAGCCCTTCTCGAAGAAGCTGCGCTCGTCCACCTGCAGAACCTGCGCGCAGTCGGCGCCGGCGACGTTGACGTAGACCGTCTGCTTGGCCGAGGGCTGGCTCATACCGAGCTCCTTTGCGCGCGCCTCGATCTCGTCGAGATTGATCTTGCTCTCATAGGCGGAGCGGAGCTTTGCGGTCTCAGACTGCGCGGCGGTCAGTTCTGTCCGCAGCTCGCCTGCGCGGTTGGTCACTTCGTAAAGCTGAACGTAGCCATAGAGGACCATGGCCAGCAGAAACACAACGACGGCCAGTCCGACGGCCGCGAACGGCGCAATCGTCAGCTTGGCCTTTGGTGCTTTTTGTTTTTTGGGCTCCGGCTTTTCTTCCGGCAGGGCGGCAGGGATCGGCTGTACGGCAGCGCTGCCGTTCAACCGATTCGGATATACCTGATAGGCGACGGAGCCGTCAATTTCCGGTAATTGGTTTCGAGCCATGGTTTTCGCTCCTCATACGCGCTTCCCCTGATGGGGGTTCATAATTTTTCCGCCACCCGGAGCTTGGCGCTCCGAGCGCGGGGATTCTGTTCCAATTCTGTCTCTCCGGCCAGGATCGCCTTGCGGGTGATCAGCCGGACCTGCGGCTTCTTTCCGCAGACGCAGACCGGAAACTCCGGCGGGCAGGTGCAGCCCTTGGCTGCCTGCGCCATCGCGTTCTTGACGATCCGGTCCTCAAGCGAGTGGAAGGTGATGACCGCGAGCCTTCCGTTCGGATTCAGCCGTCCGACTGCGGTCTGCATCATGCGGTCCACCGCCGAGAGCTCGTCGTTGACCGCGATCCGGATCGCCTGAAAGCTGCGCTTGGCCGGGTGCTGCTTTTCGCGCAGGGCCTTCGGCGGCATGCCGGAGCGGATCACGTCCACAAGCTCCAGCGTTGTTTCGATCGGGCGTTCCGCCCGTCTGCGGACGATGGCCGCCGCAATCTGCGGGGCGTAGCGCTCCTCGCCGTAGGCGTAGAGGATGCGGCGAAGCTCGTCCTGCGGCCAGGTGTTGACGATTTCGCGCGCCGTCACGCGGTCGCCCGGGTCCATCCGCATGTCGAGCGGGGCGTCCGCCATGTAGGAAAAGCCGCGCTCTGATTCGTCGAGCTGCGGGGAGGAGACCCCGAGATCAAAGAGCATGCCGTCCACCGCCGGGATCTCAAGCCGGTCGAGGATGGCGTCGAGTTCTGCAAAGTTGCTGTGGACCAGCGTTACGCGGTCCAGATAGGGCGCCAGCCGCGCCTTTGCGGCCTCCAGCGCCTCCGGGTCGCGGTCGACGCCGATCAACCGGCCCGTGGTGAGCCGCTTGACGATCTCCAGCGAGTGCCCGGCGCCGCCGAGCGTGCCGTCGAGATAGATCCCGTCCGGCCGGATGTTCAGGGCGTCAACTGCTTCCGTGAGCAGGACGGAGATGTGATGAAACGCCGTCAAAGCCCCAGCTCCTCCAGTGCGCCGGCCAGGCTGCCGGGCTCCGAAAGGAAGGCAGCTTCCTTCGCCGCGTAGTCTTCGGCGTTCCAGATCTCGGCGTGGTCGCCCTCGCCGAGGAAGGTGACGTTTTCGGTCAGATGGGCGTAGTCGCGGAGGATCGGCGGGATCACGAAGCGGCCCTGCTTGTCCGGCTCGCATTTTGCGACGTTGGCGCGGATGTAGCGCAGGGAGGCCGACTGCGACAGGCGGACGGAGTTGAAGCTCTCGCTGACCTGTTCCCATTTCGCGGCGGGATAGACGAGCAGGCTGTTGTCCAGACCGATCATGACGTAGAAGACGTCTCCGAGCTCCTCGCGAAGCTTTGCGGGCACGAACAGACGCCCCTTGGCGTCGACGTTGTGCGTATATTTGCCGATCATGCTGCTCATCTCCTCCCGGATCTGGGAAATCATGGGATTCCCATCCATTTTCATCCACTTTGCTCCATTATAGCGTGTTTGTTACGAAATTGCAATCATTTTCTGAGACTTTTTTGAAAATTTTTCAAAGATTATTACGGGAATTCCGGCCTGAAAAAGCCGCCTCCGGGCGGCGGACGGAGCGGTGGAAAACCGCGCCGGCTTCGGCGCAGAAAAAGAGCCGGCCCGCATCCTTTTCGGATGCGGGCCGGCAGCAAGCAGCGGTCAGTTTGGCATGTTCGTATGTTCCATCAGGCGCTGCGCTTCTTCCAGAACCTCCACCGCCAGCAGCGAAGTGTCGCCGCTCGTGGGATCGAGGATCATCGAGTGCGCGCAGCCGTCGAAGGCGTTGTACTGCCTGTCCAGCATGGCGGATACCGCAGGGGAGAGCGGCTCCTCGAGCTTGGCCTCGAACCGCGCCTTGACGGTCTTCTTCGGCGCCTTGCAGAGCACGCGCAGGCAGGTGCGCGGCAGCAGCTCTGTCAGCTCCGGCTCGGTTACAAGATAGATCAGGTAGGCGTCCGAGGCCTGCTCGGCCTCGAGCTCCGCCATAAAGCGGACCTTGCCCTCGGTTTCGTCCTTTGCGAAATCCAGGTAGGCCCGGCCGGTGTAAACCCTCGCGTGGACCTTCTCGCAGATCGCGGCTGCCAGGTCAGACTTGCCGCAGCAGCGGCCGCCGAGGATCGCAATGACCATGGCTCATTCCTCCTTTTTTTTCGGCTCGCCGCGCCAGGCGCGGAGCTTTCCCTCCGTCTCTCTCCGGACGGCCGCCCGCAGGGCGGTCAGGACCGGCGAAAAGGCGGCCTTGTCCTCGCCGTAGTGCAGATTCAGCGTAAACTCCCGGGCGTTCCAGGTGGAGAGATCCGCCTCGTTGTGCTGCACCACGGCCTCCAGATTGTCCAGTGCCTTGTAGATTCTGGCCTCTAAGGTCTGCTGCGCGGCCATCTCGCGATAAAGCGCGTCCATCTCCGTGCGGTATGGCTCGGGCAGCGAGGCGACCCAGGCATAGAGCTGGCGTTCCTCCGCGTCCTCATCCGCCGCGGTCTTGTCGAAGGAAGGGATGTCTCCGGTGAAGGCCTCGCCGAGGTCGTGGATCAGGCACATCCGGATCACCTTGTCCATGTCGGCCTCCGGAAAGTCGTCGCCAAGCCAGTAGGCCAGCAGAGCCAGACGCCAGCTGTGCTCGGCCACGGATTCGCGGCGGCCTCCGCTCGTGTCGCAGTGCCGGGTCGTGTCCTTCAGACGCTCCGCCACGTGCAGAGCGGGAATCAGAGCTTCAGGCTTCAAAGCTGCGCCTCTCTTTCTCCGGCAGAGCCGGCTGTCATCCGTTCAGCTTTTCCATGTGGGCGGAGGCCGTGCGGGCCATCAGCCGTCGGGTGCCCTTCTCGTTGAACGCGATCTCAAGCAGGGCGTCGTTGCCCATTTTGACCACGGAGAGCACCATGCCGCGCCCGAAGGAGGTGTGGCGGACGGTGTCGCCGGGGCGGTATTCCGGAATCTCCGCCGCCTTGGCCGGGGCGGCGTTCTGCGCAAGGCTGGCCCCTGTGAAGGCGCTGTGCTGCCGCGGCTGCCGGCTCTGCCGGTCGCCGGCGGGGCGGGCGGCGCTGCTTCCGGGCAATTTCTCCTGCTCGATGCAACTGCGCGGGATCTCCTCCACGAATCGGGAGAGCTTATTGGAGCTCGTCCGCCCGTAGAGCATTCTCTGGGCGGCGTAAGTCACGGTCAGGCTCTTCATTGCCCGCGTGATCGCCACGTAGCAGAGCCGGCGTTCTTCCTCCATCGCCTCGTCGTCGCCGATCGAACGGATGCTCGGGAAGAGGCCCTCCTCCGCGCCGACCAGAAAGACGTGCGGGAATTCCAGACCCTTGGCCGCGTGCATGGTCATCATCACCACGGCGTCGGCCGAGGCGTCGTACTGTTCGATGTCGGTGTAGAGGGCGATCTCCTCGAGGAAGCCGTTCAGACTTGCGTCCGTCGGATGGTTTTCCTCATAGCCGACCAGGGAGGAGCGGAGCTCTCGGACGTTCTCGAGACGGTTCCGGCTCTCCACGTCGCCCTTTTCCTCCAGCATTGTGCCATAGCCGCAGCGTTCGACCACAGCGTCGTAGAAGTCCGGCAGGGACCGGCCCTCGAGCAGCTTGGCGCAGTCCTCGATCATCAGGCAGAAGTTCATCAGCTTCGCGGCGGATTTCTCGAGCGCGGGATAGTGGTAGGGATCGGAGAGCACCTGATACAGGGGCAGACCCGCGCTTTCAGCCAGGCGCTGCGCGGTCTGCAGGGTCTTCTGCCCGATCCCGCGCGGGGGATTGTTGACGATCCGCAGCAGACGCAGGTCGTCCGCGCAGTTGTTGATCACACAGAGATAGGCGAGCATGTCCTTGATTTCCGCGCGGTCGAAGAAACGGGTGCCGCCGATGATCCGGTAGGGGATGCCGTTGAATTTGAACGCGCGTTCGAGGGCGTTGGACTGGGCGTTCGTCCGGTAGAGGACGGCAAAATCGCCGAAGCGCGCCGGCGGCTTCATCGCGAAGATCCGGCCGGCGACATAGTTCGCCTCGTCGTTCTCGTTCATGGCCTCCTTGATGCGGATCCCG
>JAFPFL010000111.1 GCA_017425545.1 Oscillospiraceae bacterium
ATCGTCGGCTTCCCCGGCGAGACGGGGGAGGAGTTTGAAGAGACGCTGACCCTGATTGAACAGGTGCGCTTCGACGCGCTGTTTACCTTTATCTTCTCTCCGCGCCCCGGCACGCCGGCGGCCTCGATGCCGGACCCGACGCCGAAGGAGGAGAAAAACGCCCGCTTCGACCGTCTGGTCGCCCTGCAGAACCGGATCTCCGAGGAAAAGCACCGCGCCTATATCGGCAAAACCCTCCGCGTCCTCTGCGACGGCAGAGAGGAGGACCGTCAGGCGGACGGCGGCGCGAAGAAAACCACCGAGGACGGCCGGACCGTCCTGACTGGCCGCACCGACGGCGGCCGCCTGGTCCGCTTCCCCGGCGACGAGACCATGATCGGAAAAATCCTCCCCGTGACCGTCACCGGCGCGACCACCTGGTCGCTGGTCGGCGAGCCGGCCGCCCGTCCGTAGGGCAGCCGCGCCGCTGCCCGCCCGTCAATCCGGAACCGCGCTTTGGCAGCGGCGCACTTTCCGTGCGCCACCGAACCACGTTCCGATCACGCTGCGTGGACAAGCAATGCCTGTCCCTACATCCACAATATGAGGTGTTTTCATGGCTGAATTGACCCCGATGCGGAAGCAATATCTGAAAATCCATGAGCAGCACCCGGACTGTCTGCTCTTCTTTCGCCTGGGCGACTTCTATGAGATGTTCGACGAGGACGCCCTGGTCGCGTCCAAAGAGCTCGACCTCACGCTGACGACCCGCGACCGCGGCAAGGCGGAGGACGAGCGCACGCCGATGTGCGGCGTTCCCTTCCATTCCGCCGAGAGCTACATCGCCCGCCTGGTCGCGAACGGCCACAAGGTCGCCATCTGTGAGCAGATGGAGGACCCGGCGCTGGCAAAGGGCCTTGTCGACCGGGACGTGATCCGCATCATTACGCCCGCCACCGTCGTGGAGAGCTCCATGCTGGTGGAGGACGCCAACAACTACTATGCCTCGCTCTTTCTCTCCGAGGAGGGGATCGGCTGCGCGGTCTGTGATATTTCCACCGGCGAGGCCCTCGCCACGCTCTGCACGGGCGCCGACGCCCGGGACAAGGCCTTCAACGAGCTGGGTCGCTTTGAGCCGAAGGAGCTGCTGGTTAACCTCGAGCTGACGCAGACCGAACACTTTTCCCTCGACGTGCAGGTGCGGCTGAACTGCGCCGTGAACGTCGGCAAGGCTGGCATCTACGATCCGGAGGCGATCCGGAAGGTTCTGGCGGAGCAGTTCGACCAGGACCTCTCCGAGCTGCCGCAGCCGGTCCTGATGGCTGCCGGCGCCCTGCTTCTGACGCTCCGGGAGCTGCAGAAGGCGGACCTCAGCCACATCCGCCACCTCGATTTTTACCGCTCCGGCCGCTATATGGAGCTCGATCTGACCGCGCGGCGGAACCTGGAGCTGACGCAGACCCTTCGCTCCAAGGAGAAGAAGGGCAGCCTGCTCTGGGTCATGGATCACACCGGGACTGCGATGGGCTCCCGCATGCTCCGCGCGTGGATGGAAAAGCCTCTGCGCAACCCCAATGAGATCGAAGCCCGCCTCGACGCGGTCGAGGAGCTCAAAAACGCGACCCTTCCGCGCCAGTCCCTCCGCGACGCCCTCAAGGCGGTCACGGACCTCGAGCGCGTCACCGCGCGCATCGTCACCGGCGCGGCGAATGCCCGGGACCTGCTCCAGCTTGCCCAGGGCAGCGCGTCGCTGCCGGAGCTCAAATCCCTGCTCGGCGGCTTCTCATCGTCGATGCTGCAGCTCGTCGAGGGCGAGCTGGACGACCTGTCCGATCTGAGCGAGGCGATCTTCGCGGCGATCGTGGACAATCCGCCGTTCTCACTTCGCGAGGGCGGGCTGATCCGCACCGGCTACAGCGAGGAGATCGACCGCCTGCGGGACATCATGTCCGGCGGCAAGGACACCCTCGCCGGCATCGAGGCCCGCGAAAAGGAGAAGACCGGCATCCGCAACCTCCGCGTCGGCTATAACCGCGTCTTCGGCTACTACATCGAGGTCGCCAAGGGCCAGATCGACATGGTCCCGGCGAGCTGGTCGCGCAAGCAGACGCTTGTCAACGGCGAGCGCTATATCACGCAGGAGCTCAAGGAGCTTGAAAACACGATTCTCGGTGCGAAGGACAAGGTCAACAGCCTGGAATACGAGGCCTTCACCGCCCTGCGCGAGCAGATGGCGAAGAACGCCGCGCGCATTCAGAAGTCCTCCCGAGCCATTGCCGCGGCGGACGTGCTCTGCAACCTTGCCGAGCTTGCGGTGCGCAGCGGTTACTGCCGCCCCGAGGTGGACCTGTCCGAGGTCATTGAGATCCGCGACGGCCGCCACCCGGTCGTTGAAAAGGTGCTCGACGGCGGCCTCTTCGTCCCGAACGACACCCGGCTCGACGGCACGCGCGAGCGCGTCGCGATCATCACCGGCCCGAACATGGCCGGCAAATCCACCTATATGCGCCAGGTGGCGCTGATCGTCCTGATGGCCCAGATGGGCAGCTTCGTGCCAGCGAAGTCCGCCCGCATCGGCGTCGTGGACAAGCTCTTCACGCGCATCGGCGCTTCCGACGACCTGGCCGCCGGCCAGTCCACCTTCATGGTGGAGATGGCCGAGGTCTCCGATATCCTCAAAAACGCGACGCCGCGCAGCCTGCTGATCCTCGACGAGATCGGCCGCGGCACCGCGACCTATGACGGCATGGCGATCGCCCAGGCTGTTCTCGAATACGTCTCCGACCGCCTCCGCATCGGCTGCAAGACGCTGTTTGCCACGCACTATCACGAGCTGACCGCCCTCGCCGAGGACCATCCCGAGATGAAGAACTACAACATCTCGGTCAAGCGCCGCCGCGACGAGATCATCTTCCTGCGGAAGATCGTCCCGGGCGCCGCGGATGGAAGCTTCGGCGTCGAGGTCGCGAAGTTGGCCGGCCTGCCGGACCGCGTGGTCAAGCGGGCGCGGCAGATCCTGAAGGAGCTCGAGCAGAGCGACCTGCGCGAATTTGTCGCCCCGGCCGCCCCGCCGATGTATGAGATGCAGACGCCGATAGACCAGATCTTCCTGCCTGATCCGGTCGGTGACGACCTCCGCAGAAGGATCGAGGCCCTTGCTGTGGATACGATGACGCCGATCGAGGCGCTCAACACCCTCTATGAACTCAAAAAACTGACGGAGTAACGGGATGGAAAACCAAATTGACCTCGGGAGGCTCCGCAAGTCGGAATGGATCGGCGGGATCATCTACTGGCCGATCTTCCTCTTCGGCGCGCCGCTGCTGGCCGCCCTTGCGGTCAGCGCCCTCTGGCCCACAGCGGACGCCGCCCTCTGGCTGTCGCGCACGAATTTCATCTATTGCCTGATCAACGCGGCCGCCCTCGTCCTGATCTTTTTCCGCTATCTGAAGGCCCAGCTTCTGCGGCTTCAGGAGCGCGGCTGGAGGCTATTTGCCGACCTCGGGATCGGCTATGCAGCCTACTACGGCCTGAGCATTGCGGCAGGCTATGTCATCAGCCTGCTGATGCAGCTCTTCTCCACCCCCTATCTCAATGCGAATCAGGATGCCGTGGAGGAATCCCTCCGCGTCCTTCCCGTGCTGGTGATTTTAGAGTCGCTCTTGCTTGCGCCGACGGCGGAAGAGCTTCTGACACGCGGCCTGATCTTCGGCACGCTCCGCCGCCGCTCCCGGATCCTGGCCTACGCCCTGTCCATGCTGGCGTTCTCGCTTGCGCACTGCGTCAGCAATCTCCCGTACCAGCCATTTGCGGTCACCCTGATCGACGTCGTGACCTATCTTCCCGCCGGCTTTGTCCTTGCCTGGGTCTACGAGCGGAGCGGAACGATCTGGACGTCCGTTTTCCTGCACGCCGTCATCAACGGCGTTGCTCTGCTGCTCCAGGCAGCGATTCGATAGAAAAAACGCAGAAAGGAGGAATCGCCTTGGCAAAGGTCATTCAGCTCGATCCCCATGTGGCGAATCTGATTGCCGCCGGCGAGGTCGTGGAGCGCCCTGCCTCCGTGGCCAAGGAGCTCGTTGAAAATTCCATTGACGCCGGTGCGCGGATGATCACCGTCGAGATCCAGAACGGCGGCATGACCTTCCTGCGCGTCACCGACGACGGCTGCGGCATGGTCCGGGAGGACGCGAAGACGGCCTTCCTCCGCCATGCGACCTCCAAGCTGCGCCGGAAGGAGGATCTCGAGGCGATCGGGACCCTCGGCTTCCGCGGCGAGGCCCTTGCCGCGACCGCAGCGGTCAGCAAGGTGGACCTTCTGACCCGCGTGGAGGGTGAGCTCGAGGGCACCCGCCTGCATCTGGAGGCTGGAAAGATCCTCGTCTGCGAGGACGCCGGCTGCCCGGTCGGAACGACGATCATCGTCCGCGATCTGTTCTATAACACGCCAGCCCGCATGAAATTCATGAAGCGGGATTCCCTGGAGGGCTCCGCGGTCTTTTCCGCAGTCCAGAAACAGGCGCTCGCGCATCCGGAGATTACCTTCCGCTTCCTCAAGGACGGGGAGGCGGAGCTGCAGACGTCCGGCGACGGCGAGCTGCTCTCGGCCATCTACGCCGTCCTGGGCCGCCAGGCCGCCGGTGAGATGATCCCGGTAGAGAGCCAATGGGAGAAGATTTCCGTCAGAGGCTATGTCACCAGACCGACCGCGACGCGTGGCACGCGCGCCTATCAGATATTTTATGTAAACCAGAGACCGGTCCGGTCCAAAACCCTGACCGCCGCGCTGGAGGAGGCCTACCGCAACCAAATAATGGTCGGCCGGTTTCCCGCCTGCGTGCTGAATCTGACGGTCCCGCTGAGCAGCGTGGACGTGAACGTTCACCCGGCGAAGGTCGAGGTGAAGTTCCTGAACGAGCGCGAGATCTTCGACTGTGTCCACTACGGCGTCAAGGGCGCGCTGAACCGCGCCTCCGGCCAGGTGCAGATGCAGTTCCCGCCCCGGAAGGCCGAAGCCGCGGCGCATACGGAGCCGATGCTCCCGCAGACAGCCGCGCACGAGACGGTCCCGATGCAGGCGGCACCGAAGGCGTCGGAGCACGCCGCCGCGCCGAAGCCGCGCACGGATTTCTTCCAGCACCGCACCGCCGAGGAATACAGGAGCGCGGCGAAGCCGGAGCGCGCCGGGAAGCCGGAACGGCCTGCGAAGGCCGAGCCCATGCACACGGTGACGCGCTGGGAATACGAGCAGCTCGCCAAAACCCTGGAAACCGCGCCGAAGGCGGAGCCGAGCAAGGCGACGAAGGAGCAGATCTTCTCCAAAACCACGCTCCACAGTCCGGTGCAGATCCCGGGAGACGCCGATGAGCAGCAAGCCATGGACATGCCGGAAACGCAGAGATTCCGCTTTGTCGGCGAGGTTCTTCACACCTATATCATTGTCGAGCAGGGCGACGAGGTCCTGCTGATCGACAAGCACGCGGCCCACGAGCGCATCAACTTTGAACGTCTGCTCGCCCAGGGAACGCAGATCCTGGGCCAGACGCTGCTCACGCCGCGCACCTGCAGATTCGAGCAGGAGGAAGCCGCCGTTCTCCTCCAGAACCGGGACCTGCTTCTGAGCCTCGGCTTCGATCTGGACGACCTGGGCGGGGGAGACCTCCTGCTGCGTCAGATCCCGTCCGATATTCGCGAGTCCGACGCCGAATCGGCGCTCTCGGAGATCGCGGATCACCTGCAGAACGGCCGCGTCGACACGGCGGAACGTCTGCGCGACGCCGCCCTGCACACGATTGCCTGCAAGGCCGCGATCAAGGCGGGTTATCTCACCGACCCGATCGAGCTTGAGAAGCTCGCCGGCCAGGTCCTCTCCCGCGACGATCTCAAATACTGCCCCCACGGCAGGCCGATCTGCGTCGTGCTCACCAGGCGGCAGCTGGAAAAGCAGTTCAAGCGCATCACCTGAGGCGTCGAAAGGCGCTGGAAACTTCCATTTCTGATTGCTGTACGGAGTCATTTTATGAAAAACCTGATTTGTATCGCCGGGCCGACCGCCTCCGGCAAAACCGGTCTTGCCGTCGCCCTGGCGGAGAAGCTGGACGCGGAGATCGTCTCCTGCGATTCCATGCAGATCTACCGCGGCATGGACGTCGGCACCGCCAAGCCCACAGCCGAGGAGATGCGGGGGATTCCGCACCATCTGATCGACGTTGCCGATCCCGGCGAGGACTTCTCCGTGGGCAGATATGTCAAGCTTGCCTCCGAGGCGATCGAGGATATCCGCGCCCGCGGGAAGACCGCCATCGTCGTCGGCGGCACCGGCCTGTATATGGACAGCCTGATCAAGGGCGAGGAGTTCGCGCCGCCGTCCTCCGATGGGGAACGGAAGTGGCTGGAGGACGCGGCGGAGCGCAAGGGCATCGAGTACGTCTACGAGATGCTCAAAGACGCCGACCCTGATACTGCCCAGCGCCTGCATATCTCCGACCGCAAGCGCATCATCCGCGCCATGGAGGTCTTCCTGATCACCGGCATGCCGCTGTCCTGGCACATTGCCGAATCGAAGAAGCGCCCGCCGCGCTACATGCCGTTCTGGCTCGGCCTGAGCTACCGCGACCGCGCGAAGCTCTACGCCCGCGTCGACGCGCGCGTGGACGAGATGATGTCCGCCGGCCTGCCGGATGAGGTGCAGAGACTTCTTGACAGCGGCGTCGACCCGAACACCACGGCGATGCAGGCCATCGGCTACAAGGAGATGGCCGCCGCGCTGTGGGGCGAATGCACGGTCGGGGAGGCGGCGGAGAAAATCAAGCGGGCCTCCCGCAACTATGCCAAAAGGCAGCTCACCTGGTTCCGGCGCAACGCGGAGATCCACTGGATCTACCCCGACGAGACCCCCGACGTCCTCGCGCAGGCGCTGAAGCTTCTGAACGCAAACCGCTGAATGCGCCTCTGCCGCTTCGGGGCGGAATGCCTCAAAACCTTCCGTCCGGTGCGGCATCCGACAGCATATGACACACCGCCCATGCTATCATCTGAGTATTCCATAACATAGAAAAGGGGTACTCAATTATGGCGATCGGCGAAAACTTACAGGATTTCTTTCTCAACGAGACCCGCAGGGAACACCAGCTGGTCACGGTCTTTCTGATGAACGGATTTCAGATGAAGGGCGTGGTCACCGGCTTTGACAGCTTTGTCGTCTGCCTGGTTTCCGAGGGCCGCCAGCAAATGATTTATAAGCATGCGATCTCCACGATTGTGCCGTCCCATCCGGTGCGGCTCAAGACGGCGGAGGCGGTTCTTCCGTAACCCGCCCTCCGGCGCTTCCGTGGAGACTGCGGAGGAGGCGCCATGAAGGGCGATAAGTTTCTGAACATCGTCGTGATCCTGCTTGCAGTCGCCGTGCTCGGGTATCTGGTCATTTCTCTGATCCCGGACTCGGACAGCAGCTTCACGACCTATAAGGCGGTTCGCTATGAAGTCGGGGGTCTGTCGACCTCCGGCTTTGTGGTGCGTTCCGAGCAGCCGATCCCGGGCGTCGGCGGGCAGATCGTCGTGCTGACGCGCAAGGAGGGAGAGTGGGTGTCGAAGGGGCAGGCCGTTGCCTCAACCTTCCGGGACAACTCCGCCCGCGAACGCCAGAATCAGATCGAAAAGCTGGAGACGGAGCTCTCGCAGATGGAGGCGGCCTATGATTTTGCCTCCTCCGGCAGGGACTCGACCGGCCTCGACGCGGACATCATCCGCCTGATGAATCAGGTCTCGGTCTACAACAACCGCGGAGAGCGCGCCTTTGCCGAGAGCGCTGCGGAGGAGCTCAAGGCGAACGTCCTGCGCCGCTATCTCAATTCCGACGAATCCAAGCTGCTCTGGAACCGCATCACTGAGACCAAGGAGACCCTCAACAATCTCTATGCGGCGGCCAGCGCGGAATCCGGCACGGTCAACGCGCCGGCGGCCGGCTACTTCTCCGCCGAGGCCGACGGCTACGAGAGCGTGCTGACGCCCGAGATGCTCAGCACCATCACGGTCTCCCAGCTCTCCTCAATCAAGCCGGACGCCGCCTCTGTCAGCGGGGCGATCGGAAAGCTCGTCACCTCCCAGCAGTGGTTCTATATCACGAAAGTCGCCACGAAGGACGCCGCCGGCCTGAAGCAGGGCGATGCAGTCGACGTCCGCTTTGTCTACGACTTCTATCAGGCGGTCCGGATGCGCGTCACGCGCATCAGCCCCTCGGAGAACGGGCAGTGCCTCGTCGTCCTCTCCTCTGAGCAGTTCGTGCACAACGCCGTTACCACGAGAAAGCAGTCGGCGGACATTGTGCAGCAGGAAAAAACGGGTCTGCTTGTGCCGAAGGCCGCGATCTACGGCGACGGGACGGGCAAGAGCTGCGTCTATGTGCTCGAGGGCGAAATGGCGCACCAAAAAACAGTTGAGATCATCAAGGACGTCGGAGATCAGTATCTGGTCAGACTGGACCAGTCCAGCATTGACAATCTCTGGCCGGACGATGAAGTAATCCTCACGAAAGAGGAAATGTTTGATGGAAAGGTTATGATGAAATGACGATTGCAGAAAATGTTTCTCTCATCCGAAACCGGGTCGCGGAAGCGGCGCGGGATGCCGGGCGCGATCCCGGCGAGATCACACTGCTTGCCGCAACGAAGATGAACGACGCCGAACGTGTGCGCGAGGCCGTCGCGGCGGGCGTGGACGCCTGCGGAGAGAACCGGGAGCAGGAGCTTGCGCAGAAGCTGCCGCTGGGCGCGTATGAGGGCGTGCCGGTCCATTTTATTGGCCATCTGCAGATCAACAAGGTCAACAAGGTCGTCGGGAAGGTGGATATGATCCAGTCCGTCGACCGCGTGGAGCTTTTAGAGGCGATCAACCGGACGGCGCTCCGGCTCGGCGTTCGCCAGCAAATCCTGTTCGAGATCAACATCGGCGAAGAGCCGCAGAAATCCGGCTTCACCCCGGAACAGGCGCTGGAGCTTGCGGGCAGGATGGGAGACTATCCCGGCGTGTATCTGCGCGGGCTGATGGCAATTCCGCCCATCTCCGAGAAAAAGGGAGATAACCGGAAATATTTTGCAAAAATGAGAAATCTTTTTGTTGACATTCAGTCAAAAAAATACGATAATGTCTCTATGGTATGTCTGTCAATGGGCATGACGGATGATTTTGAGGACGCCATCGCCGAGGGCAGCACCATGATCCGTGTCGGAACCGCAATTTTCGGCGCACGGAACTACGCCAAAACATAACATAGATCATATCAGATAGAGATACAGGAGGTAGCCACCATGGGCTTAATGGATGAACTCAAAAAGCTGACTCGCCCCTACAGCGAAGAGGAAGATGAATATGATTACGACGAAGAAGCCGATCTCGACGCGGAACCCGTAGCGGCTCCGGCTTCGAATCCCGCGCCCGGCCGTCGTTCTGCTTTTACCGCTGCCGAGACCAAGGACAGCGGCCGCCGCTCCGGCCCGGCAAAGGTCGTCAATCTGAACAACAACAATTCCGCCATGCAGGTGATCCTGGTCAAGCCGGATCGCTTTGACACGGTCTCCGAGATCGCAGACCATCTGCGCGACAAGCAGTCCGTCGTCCTGAATCTCGAATCCACGAACAAGGACGTCGCCCGCCGCCTGGTGGACTTCCTCTCCGGCGTTGCCTATGCGCTGGACGGCAAGATCAAGAAGGTTGCGATCTCGACCTACATCCTGACCCCCTACAATGTTGAGATCGTTGGCGATCTTGCGGAAGAGCTGGAGAACAGCGGCGTTTATTTCTGATTTTCGCTGAGAATCACCCTGCGCAGCACATCGGAAAGGAAGCGGAATCATGCTGACCCCACAGGATCTTCAGAACGTCACATTTGAAAAAGCAAAATTTGGCGGCTACCAGATGCAGTCCGTGGACGAGCTGCTGGAGCCTCTGATGAACGACTACGTCACCCTCTACAAAGAGAACGCCGTCCTCAAGAGCAAGATGCGCCTGCTGGTAGAGCGCCTTGAGGATTACCGCGACAGCGAAGCGCGGATGAAGGCGGAAGCCGATGAGACCCGCGGGAAGTGCGACGCCATGCTCGCGGAGGCCAAGGCGCGCTGCGAGGAAATGATCCGCAAGGCGCAGGCCGAGGCTCAGACGCAGAATCAGGACCTCACCTCCGCCGTCAGCGCGGAGCAGGAGCGTCTGCAGCGCGCGAAGACCGCCACGGCGGAGTTCGTTGCTGCGGTCCAGTCGCAGCTTGCCCGTCAGAAGCAGAGCCTTGAGATCCTCATGAGCATGGACCTGCCGAAGGCGGATGCGCCCAAGGCTCCCCGCCGCGCCTATGACTACGAAGCCGAGAAGGATCCCCCCAGAGCGGAGACGCCGCGGGAGGACGCCGGCCAGATCGCCGCGCAGATCGAGGAGAACGTCGGCAGGATCACGGACAGCTATCCGAATCCCGACCTCACGGCCGCGACCCGCGTGATGCCGCCCATCGACCTCAACAAGCGCGCGACGGAGAAGTTCGCGGATCTGCAGTTCGGCAAGAACTACCACAACTGAAATATGCCTGCGTTGAAGGGAACGTGTGAGATCAAATCGCGCGCAGAGAGCTGCCGGTCGGTGTAAGGCAGCGGCGGTCGGCCTCACGGATCCTCCCCGAGCATCCCGCCCAAAGGCGCGGGGGACATCGGCGTTTGCCGTCCCCGCCCGCCGAGTAGACCGGGACGGTTCACGGCCGTTACCCCGTGTCGAGCGGTCATGGCTTTGCCATGGCAATAAGAGTGGTACCGCAGAGGAAGAACGCCTTTGTCTCTTACAGAGACAAAGGCGTTCTTCCTCTCAATTCTCAATTAATACAAAAAACCTTCCAAATAAGGAGCAAAATAATGGACTACAAAAACACCATCATCACCCCGAAGACCGACTTCCCTATGCGCGGCGGCCTGCCGCAGCGCGAGCCGGCCATGCTGGCAAACTGGCAGAAGATCGACATCTACAACGAGCTGCGGAAGAAGAACGCCGGCAAGCCCCGCTTCATTCTGCACGACGGCCCTCCGTTCTCCAACGGCGACATCCACATGGGCCACGCGCTCAATAAGACCCTCAAGGACTTCATCGTCCGCGAGAAGGCCATGCGCGGCTATGACACGCCCTACGTGCCCGGCTGGGACAACCACGGCATGCCCATCGAGTCCGCGATCATCAAGAAGAACAAACTCAACCACAAGACCATGCCGATCCCCGAATTCCGCAAGGCCTGCGAGCAGTTCGCCCGCGACTTCGTCGACCGTCAGCGCAAGGGCTTCGAGCGTCTCGGCGTCGTCGCCGACTGGGAGCACCCCTATCTGACCATGGACAAGGCCTTCGAAGCGGAGGAGGTCAAGGTCTTCGGTGAGATGTACCGCAAGGGCTATATCTACAAAGGCCTCAAGCCCGTCTACTGGTGCCCGAAAGACGAGACCGCCCTGGCGGAGGCTGAGATCGAGTATCAGGACGATCCCTGCACGACGGTTTACGTCAAGTTCCCGATGAAGGACGACCTCGGCAAGCTCGCACACCTCGACCTGTCGAAGCTCTTTTTCGTGATCTGGACCACGACGATCTGGACCCTGCCCGGCAATATGGCCATCTCCCTGCACCCCCGCGATTCCTACGCCATCGTCAAGGCTCCCAACGGCGAGATGTACGTCAT
>JAFPFL010000112.1 GCA_017425545.1 Oscillospiraceae bacterium
CGGCTACAAGGTTCTCGCAGTCGACTGACCGAAAACAAAAAACACACAGCCGCGGCTGCATCTGCAGCCGCGGCTGTGCTTATCATCAGAGAGGTTTTCCCAATGATTACCGTGTTTCGGCGCCTTCCGTCTGCGGGATCAGGAAGACCAGGAAGGCCAGGTCGTCCTTCGCGGGCACGAACTGCTCGTCCGGGTAGAACAGCGCCCAGTTTTCGCCGGTGCGCAGGCGCAGATCCCAATCCTCCGGCCAATCCTCCGGCCATTCGACCGGCTCGGTGCGCGGGGCGAAGGTGATGATGCTGTGCAGGGCGCCGCTGTCGGGGTCGATCTCCTCCATCCGGGTCAGGATCGAGTTCTCGGCCGCCTCAGAGTCCGCGTCGAGATTCTGCGGCCGGGGCAGATTCTGCAGCAGCCATTCGTGGACGGCCAGCGCGGTCTGATAGTCCATCGGATAGAGGATCATCTGCTGTTCGGCAGTCAGCGGAGATTTCGGCTCGTCGGGCAAGAGATTGACCGGGGGCAGGAGCGGCTCCGATTCGGTCTCCTCCTTCGGATCCGGGATGTCCTCCAGTCCGAAGGCCTGATTCCAGGTCAGGGGCCGGATCTCTTTCAGCCGCTCGCTGAGCTCCGGCTCGCTCTGTTCCAGCAGACGGAGCAGGGAAGCGTCCGAAAAATCAGTATAGAGCAGGACCGGCGCTTCGGCCTGCGTGCAGAGCTGCATGCAGGCGTCGGACAGGGGCGTATCCGCTTCTATGGGAAGCGAATTGGTTTCTCCCGACTGCGTGCAGTAGTAATAGGCTTCTCCGGCCGGGAAGGTCGGCCCGGTGACGGAGAACGACGGGAACGTTCCGCCGTGCTTCACCGGCGACTCCGGCGGATCTTCATTCTTCGACGGCCAGGCGGTCGCGTCCGAGTCGACAGCTACCTTGGAATCTTCAAGAATTGCCTCCCAGTCGACGGCAAATTCGGTCTCCTCGGGGGCGGCGGAAGAGGACGGAACAAACGCTGCGTTGTTCGAGCTCTGCGGCTTTTCCTGCGTGGCGGCCTCCTGCGCGGGAGCAGCAGTATTTTTGCTGCGGATGCTGTGCCGCGGCAGGGTGATGACGCCCGCTCCGACCAGCAGGACCAGAGCCGCCGCAACGACGCCGATCCCTGTGCCTGCGCCGAAGAAGCGGCGCTTCTTTTTGCCGCCGCGGGCTTCCTGCCCGATGCGGTAGAGCACGCCCTGCTTGAATCCGTCCGGCGCGGAGACTCGCAGACCGGCGGTCTGTTCCTCGATCGAGAACATGGTGCGGTAGAGCTTCCGGCAGTCCTCGCATTCTTCGAGATGCGCCTTCAGCATCGCTTCTTCGGATTCACGCAATTCATCATCCAGCTTCGCACTCAAAAGCGGATAAATGTCCTCACATCTCATTGGCGCATCCCCCCTTTCTAAGGTACAGACGACTCTGTTTTCGTTTTGTTCCCAATTTGCAATAATTTTTTCCGAAGCGCCGTTCTGGCGCGGGAGAGCCTGGATTTGACCGTGCCCTCCTGCAGATTCAGGATCCTTGCGATCTCGGAATAGCTCAGATCGTCGATCGCGCGCAGGGTCAGAATCTCGCGCTGATCCGCCGGCAGCTCGTTGAGCGCGCGGGTGAGCAATTCCCGGTCCTCGGCCGCGAACACGGCCTCCTCGGGGGTCTTGCCCGGGTCCGGGACCTCAAGCTGGTTTTCCTCGCCCTCGTCGTCCGTCATCGTCAGCGAGACCGCCGCGCGGCGCTTTTTCGCGCGCAGGAAGTCCAGGCAGATGTTCGAGCAAAGCCGGAACAGCCAGGTCGAAAAGGCGGATTCGAACTGAAAGCTCCCCAGGTTCCGCCAGGCCCGCAGAAACGACTCCTGGGCGAGGTCGAATGCGTCGTCCTCGTTGCCGCACATGCGCAGCGCCAGGTTATAGATTTTTGTCTGGTACCGCTCGACCAGGATGCCGAAGGCGTCGTTGTCGCCCGCGAGCACCTGTTCGATGACCGCTCTGTCGTCCATAGTGTTACCTCTATGTCAAATCCCTCTGGATGCCCCGGATGATGCGCCGGACGTCCTCCATGGTCTGCAGCCTGGAGATCTCCTGCTTGTAGTAGCCGCTGTAGGGCACGCCGCGCAGATACCAGGCCAGATGTTTGCGCGCCTCCAGGCAGGCGATGTGCTCGCCCTTGTCCGCGCAGGCATATTCCATCTGCCGCCCGGCAAGCTCCATCCGCTGCGCCAGCGGCGGAAGCTCCGGGACGTCCTCGCCCGCAAGCGCCGCGCGGATCTGCGCGAAGAGCCAGGGGTCGCCGAAGCTGGCCCGGCCTGCCATCAATGCGTCCGCGCCGGTCCACCGGCTGCAGCGCAGGGCGTTTTCCGCGGAGTCGACGTCGCCGTTGGCGATGACCGGGATCCGCACGGTCTGCTTGACCTTCGCGATCAGATCCCAGTCCGCGCGCCCGGAATAGAGCATGGTCCTTGTCCGCCCGTGGACGGCGACGGCCGCCGCGCCGTTTTCCTCGGCGATTCGGGCGAGCTCCGGCGCGTTGACGTGGCTTTTGTCCCAGCCCGCGCGCATCTTGACCGTGACCGGGACCGGCACGGCCTCGACCACGGCGCGGATGATCCGGCCCGCAAGCGCGGGGTCCTTCATGAGGGCCGAGCCTTCGCCGTTGTTGACGATCTTCGGCATCGGGCAGCCCATGTTGATGTCAATGAAATCGCAGCCGGAATGCTGCAGCGCGAGCAAGGCGCCGCGGGCCATGATCTCCGGCTCGCTGCCGAAGATCTGCGCGCCGCAGACGACGCCGGGATTGCGCCGGAGCAGGCTTACGCTCTTTTTGTCCTGATAGCACAGCGCCTTGGCCGAAACCATTTCCGTCACCGTCGCTGCCGCGCCGAGCTCCGCGCAGACCTCGCGGAAGGCGAAATCCGTCACGCCGGCCATCGGCGCGAGGATCGCCCCGACGGGGAGGTTGTGTGTTCCAAGCTGCATATAAGCTCCTTCCGCAGCGGCGCTCATTGTGCGCCGCAGGCAATCGGGAACGAGGGAAACAGGGGACAGCTGCACCCTGCAGCGGCGCACACCTGTGCGCCGCGCACCCCTGCGCGTTGCTGCCCGATTCTCAATTCCCCATCGCCCGGTCCAGCGTCTCCAGATCCTCGTCTGTCGTGCTCCAGGAGGTCGCCAGCCGGACGATCGTGTGGTGCTCGTCGGTGCGCGACCAATAGCTGACCGAGACATGCTCGCGCAGGCGCTCCAGAGCGCCGTTTTCGAGGATGACGAACTGCTGGTTTGTCGGCGTCTCCAGATAGAAGGGGACGCCGTGCGCGCGCAGGATCTGCTTGAGCCGCTCGGCGGTCTCGATGCCCCTGCGCCCGATCTCATAATAGAGCCCGTCGGTGAACAGGGCGTCGAACTGGACGCCGAAGATTCGGCCCTTGGCCATCATGGCCAGCCGCTTCTTCGTATAGTTGGCGAAATGCTCCGGCGCGCCGTGCGGGAAGACCAGCGCCTCGCCGCAGAGGGCGCCGCACTTGGTCCCGCCGATGTAGAAGGCGTCGCAGAGGCTTGCGATCAGCTTCAAATCGACGTCGGTATTCCGGCTCATCAGGCCGTAGCTCATCCGTGCCCCGTCGAGATAGAGCCTGAGTCCGTATCGGCGGCAGACCGCCGCGATCTGCTCGAGCTCCGCGCGGGTGTAGAGCGTGCCCCACTCCGTCGGATGGGTCAGATAGACCACGCCCGGCCATACGATGTGCTCGCGGTTTTCGTCGGCCAGAACGGTCTCGGTCAGCTCCTGCACGTCCGCCGCGGAGATCTTGCCCAGCGTCTCCGGCAGGGTCAGCAGCTTCCAGCCCATGGCCTCAAGCGCGCCCGCCTCGTGGACGTGGATGTGTCCGGTCCGGGCGGTCACGACGCCCTCCCAGCTTTTGAGCATCGCCGAGATCGCCACGGCGTTGACCTGGGTTCCGCCGCTGAGGAAATAGACTGCGCCCTCCGGGCAGCCGCAGGCGTCGAGGATCTTCCGCGCCGCATCCCTGGACCAGCGGTCGTCGCCGTAGCCGGTCGCAGGCTCCAGATTGGTTTCCTGCAGCCGCGCGATCAGCTTCGGATGCGCGCCGCAGATATAATCGCTTTCAAAATTAACCATAGTTCCTCCAGCCGCTCAGCCGCCGGATTTTTCCGGCAGCCGGCGCAGTATTGCCGGGCCGTGCTGCTTGAGCCAGTCCCGCTGCGCGCGGTACTGCGGCAGGGCCCGTTCCACCTCCGCCCAGAAGGCGGGGGAGTGATCCATGTGTTTCCGGTGGCACAGCTCGTGCACCACCACGTATTCCAGCACCTCCGGCGGACAGAGCATCAACAGGCAGTTGAAGCTCAGACTGCCCCTGGACGAGCAGCTGCCCCACCGCGTGCGTGGGCTGCGGACGCCGATGGCCGTACAGCGCACGCCGAGCCGGCCGGCCCAGCCGGAGACGAGGGGCGGGAGCGCGGCCTTCGCCTGTGCGATCAGCTGCCGCAGCTCCTGCTGCGTCAGCGTCGGAGCCGTCTGCTGGAGGGCGAGATGCCGGCGCGTGCGTTCGATCCACCCGCGGTGCCGCTCGACGGCTGCGCGGATCTCCGTCTCGGGCAGGGCGTATGGCGCGCGCACGACGAGGCTTCCGTCCGGGCGGACCTGGATCGCGACGGACCTTCTGGACGAGCGAATGATCTCCATGCGCAGCCCTCCTTTCCGGCGCCGTTCTTCCTAATTATAACCACCGGAACCGGTTTTGTAAATGCAGAAAAACGAAAAAGAGCTTGCTTTTTGGATTGCGATGGGCTATATTACAATACAGGCGGCGCGAAAACCGCCCGATTTTTTAGATCATACAGAATCAGGAGTGATATTATGTCAACCAAAGCGGTGGTTCTCGCAGCCGGTAAGGGTACGCGCATGATGTCCGAGGCCTGCAACCTTCCCAAGGTCCTGCGTCAGGCCTGCGGCAAGCCGCTTCTGCACTATGTGCTCAAGGCCCTGGATTTTATTCCCGTCTCCGACACCGTTCTGGTCGCCGGCTATATGCGCGACCTCGTTTTTGAAGCCTTCCCGGAATATCCGAGGGCGGTACAGGATCCCCAGCTCGGCACCGGCCATGCGGTGATGTGCGCGCGCGAGCATCTGGAAAACTTTGACGGCACCGTTCTCGTCTGCTACGGGGATATGCCGCTTCTGAAGAAGGAGATCTATCAGGGCCTTCTCCGCTTCCACGCCGAAAACGGAGCCGCCTGCACGATGCTCTCCGGCACCTGCGAGGAATACCTGCCCTACGGCCGCGTCCTGCGCGACGAAAACGGCGACTTCCTGCGCATCGTCGAGGACCGCGACTGCACCCCGGAGCAGAAGGCGATCCGCGAGCTCAATGTCGGCATCTACGCCTTCGACTGCAAATCTCTTCTTGAGAGCCTGGACGAGATCCAAAACACCAACGCCCAGCACGAGTACTACCTGACCGACGTCCCCGCGATCCTGCTCGGCAAGGGCAAGCGCGTGGCGGTCTACGCGGCGGAGCTCAACGAGCAGATCCTCGGCGTCAACACGCCCGAGCAGCTCGCGCTGACCGAGCGGTACCTGCAGGCCTGAGCCTGGCCGCCGGCGCCCATCCCCGGAACGCTGCAAAAAATCCGCGAATGCCTCTTGTATTCTTCCGGAATTCTGGTATAATCACGTCGTAAGGGCGCTCCGGCGCCGCCAATGAACGGAAAAGGAGATATGACCATGAAATATGTCTGCAACATCTGTGGCTGGGTCTACGACGAGGACGAACAGGGCGTGAAGTGGGAGGACCTCCCCGAGGACTTCAAGTGCGAGCTCTGCGGCGTCGGCAAGGAAGACTTCTCTCCCGAGGAGTAATTCGGCAAATCATGCGGGCGGTTCAAGATGACGATCATTTTGGACCGCCCGATTTTTTTACAGACTGTTCACAGTTTCCTAAGCTTCCGCTAAGCTCCGGCCTGTATGATGGCTCCGGAAGATCATGAAAGGAGCGATTCCGGATGAAACATAATATGAAAGCGATCGCGGCGATCCTTGCGGCTGCCGTCCTTGTGACCGGCTGCTTTGCAGGCTGCTCCCGAAAGGGGAGCGCCTCTGCCGCACCCGCCGCAGCAGAAGCAGCAACCGAAAAGACCGAAACCGGCGCGGCCGAAACAGCCGGCAGCCTCCGCCTCGGACAGGTGACGGCGATCGACGGAACCTCCGTCACCCTCGCCCTGAGCGATCAGGCGATGGACGAGCAGATGGGTCATGGCTTTGACGGCCGGATACCGGATCAGAGCGGCGAGATGCCGACGCCTCCGGAAGGCGCGAGCGGAGCGACTCCGCAGATGCCCTCCGGTCAGACTCAGAGCGGCGAGATGCCGACGCCTCCGGAAGGCGGGATGCCCTCCGGCCGGATGCCCGGCGGAACGGAGCACGGCCGCGGCGGC
>JAFPFL010000113.1 GCA_017425545.1 Oscillospiraceae bacterium
GAAACGATGTCCTTCCCTTCGTTTACAATGCCGAGACCAAGCTTCCTGAAGAAGCGGCCGATCCCTTTGATGCCGTTCCAGATGCCCAGGGGGATCGACGCAAAGAAGCTCAGAAAACGGACCCAGAATTTCTTCCACTTTGAGAGCTTCAGGTATTCCAGTTCACCGTACTTTTTCATATTAAACCTCTTTAAAGACAGCCGGAGCCAAAAGGGAACTTTTGACTCCGGCCAAGTAAACTCAAATCAAATCAGACTTAACCAGATAATCCGGTCTTGCGATGAAAGATTGATCAGTTCTTTGTGATGGTGATCGCAGTGCCGTCCCAGGTTACGGTGTAGTTGCCGGCCTCGGCGAACACGATGTTGTTATCGGGGTTATCCTCGCCGAGATCCTTGATGAGTTCAGCGCCGGTGGTGACCTGCGCAAAGCCCTTGTCGGTATCCCAGCTGCCGGGCGCGACGATACGGCCGCCCATGTAGTCGCTTTCGGGAACGTCCAGGGTGAGGGTGCCGTCCTTCAGGTAGTAGGTGTCGGTCTCGTCGGCATTGTTCCAGTTGTTCCAGGCGCCCACGAAGAGCAGAGCGGAGGTGTCCAGGTTGAACAGGGAGTCGATCTTGTTGTAGTAGTTCTGCAGAGCAGCCTTCAGACCGGCCTCATCCTTGGCGTCCTTGACTTCGTCGGCAATGACCTTGGCAATATCCCACCAGGAGCCGTGGATCTGGCCCTGCTGGACGGAGTACTCTTTCTGCTTCAGCAGAGCGGCCAGGCCGGGGTTGGACTGGACAGCCTCAGACTTCTGAGCGTTGAGGTTTGCGGGGCCCCAGGAGAGCACGTTGAAGCGCTCCATCTGACGCTCTTCGTCGGTCAGGAACTGAGCCAGCTTGTGCAGGGCAGCGACCTTCTCCTTGTTGTCCTGCGCCTTGACGCCCATCAGCTTGCAGCCGTTGAAGGAGCCCAGGTGGTATTCCTTTCCGTCAACCTCGAAGGAGGGCAGATCGGTAACGCCCATCTTGTCGCCCAGCAGGTTCTTGACAGCCTCATAGGCCCAGGTGCCGCTCACAAGGATGGCGGCGTCGCTGGCGAACTCGTCAGCAGAGGAGGAGGACAGATGGTAGGGGGAATCGACCAGCTTCTTCATGCCCTTGACGGCGATGAGACCCTTGTCGGAGTTGAAGGTGTCGTTGACGCTGATGAAGTCGCCCTTGTCGTCGGTCTTCCACTCGGAGACGCAGCCGGTGGCAAAGAAGAAGGAAGCCAGGTACCAGGCGGAGGTGTTCAGCTCGAAGGCGAAGTACTTGTGCGCGCTCTCGCAGTCGGCAATCAGCTTCTCCATGGAGTCGACGTCTTCTTCGGGGATGACAGACTTGTCGTAGTACATGAAGTAGCCATTGTCAGAGGTCAGCGGATAGGCGTACAGGGTATCGCCGGCCGTGCCAGCAGCCACGACGACGGGGTCGTTGGCCTTCTTCACGGTCTCGGCAGCCTTATCGCCCAGCTTGTTCAGCGCGCCGCCCTGGACAAGGCGAGCGAACTGGTCCTGCGCGAAGCAGAACAGATCGGCACCAACAGAGACGTCGGTCAGCATGGTGTCGGCAGCAGTGGACTCGGAAACAGCAACGACCTCCGCGTTGAAGGTGATGCCGTCGGAGTTGGACTTGTTGAAGTCTTCGATCTGCTTCTTGGTCAGATCAACGGCAGCTTCGCCGACCCAGACCTTGATGTCGTAGGTTCCGCCCTGTGCCTTTTTGTCTTCCGACTTTTTGCAGGCAGCAAGGGAGAAAACCATAGCGGCAACAAGAAGCAGTGCAAGGAATTTCTTGAAATTCATTTTTATACCTCCTGTTTTTTGTTCAGCGCGCAGCGCTGAAATTCTTTCATGTAATTATGGGTGTGATGCCACAATTATCACCGTTATTTTACTACTTTGTTTTTCCGTTGTCTACAATAAATTTGAAAAAAGTTTTAAGATTTATCTTTTTCCGGTTCATTTTTTCGGAGAAACAGCCGGAAAAGTCAGAAAATGGCCCCGAAAAAACAGCCTGACGGAGGTCTCATACTAGGCTCCCATTAAAACCTTCAGATTTTAATGGGAGCGCACCGTGCTTCGCACGCTGCCATTTTGTGCCTGCGGCACAAAACCCGTCTCATACGAACGCCAACGCGCCTCCGGCGCTATAATTGCTTTTAAAAGCATTTTATTGGCGTTCAGTATCAACCCCGGTTTGGCGGCAGGCGGTGCAAAATCTCAGGGCGTGAGATACAGGGCCGCGTCGTCGATCTTTCCCCAAGCGCCGGCGGCGTCTGACTTCACGTAAATCCCGACGGCCAGGCTGTCCCCTTCCCGGTATTCGATGCCGGAAACCGTGCCGCCGTGCCATTCGTTCCAGCTGGTGATCTCCATGGGGGCGGTGGAAACGATCTCACCGTTGCGTTTGGCGTAGGCATAGACCTCGGCCGCGCCGCAGTCGCCGCCCATGATATAGATCGAGAAGCTGTACGTGCCGGACTGCAGCGCCTCCGGCTGCTGCTCCAGGGTGAATTCCACCGTGCCGGCGGCCTCGCTCCAGAAGTGATAGTGCCAGTCGCCGGTTCGGGAATCGCCGGTTTTCTTCTCAATCTTCAGCTCCTTTGCCCCGCCCAGATCTTCCACGATCCATGGCGCAGCGACGCCGTCCTCGAAGCCGGGGTTCTGCAGCAGATTCTCCGGCTCCACCGAGATCAGAAGCGATGCGGGCATATCTGCGGCCGTGCCGGTGATCTCCAGGCTTGCGCCGGGTCTGGAAAGCACCTCCGCCAGCGCTTCGTCGGTCACGTCCCAGGTGACGGGCACGGGAACGCGGCTGTTGTCGGTGAAAACGGCATTGACGGTCTCGGGCAGCGTAAAGTCATCTCCGGCCGTCAGCGTGATCGCCATCGGCTCGATGGATTCCGCCCTGGCCTCTCCCCCGTTGCCCCAGCGCACCAGGTTGAAAACCTTGAGAGACTCCAGCGGATGCCCCTCCGGGTCAAAGAAGGCCTGGTTGTCCACGGCGCTGCCGCCGTACCATTTGCCCGCGTCATCCGGGTCGTAGGAAGCGGCGCAGGAGCTGGCCCAGCCGGAGCCGTATTTCTCCCAGAGCTTCTGGTTCTCCTCCCGGGAGCTGCCGCCCACGGTGATCCAGGCTCCCTCCCAGTAGCAGACGCCGATGCCGTTCTTTGCCGCGGCGACCGCCGCGACGACGTCGCGGAAGCTGTTCACCTGCCCCTGCTGACTGTAGGGATAGGGCTTTGCGACGGCGCTTTCATCGGAAATGGTGTTGCCGGAGAAGTCGGTATCCTCGCCTGTGAAGGCGTAGGAGGTCTCCATGACCATGACCTTTTTGTCGTAGGTCTCCGCAACGCCGCTCAGCACCCGGGTCAGGTTTTCCAGCGAACCGTGCCAATAGGGATAATAGGATGAGCCGAACACGTCATAATCCACATGATAGCCCGCGAGCTTTCCCGCATAGTCGGCATAGGCTCCGCTTTCCGGATTTGCAAAATGGACGGCGACCAGCGCGTCGGGGAAGACGGCGCGCACCGCCTCGGAACCTGCCTGCATCAGCTTGGAAATGCTGCTCCAGAGCTTTTCCCCGCAGAGGGCGCCGTTGGTCTCGTTCCCGATCTGAACCATCCCCACGTCCACGCCGGCCTGCCGCAGCGTCTTAAGGCTCTCCCGGGTGTACTTTTTCAGTGCCTTCGCTTTTTCATCCACGCTCAGATCCTGCCAGGCAAGCGGCGCAGCCTGTTTGCCCGGATCCGCCCAGAAGTCGGAGTAGTGGAAATCCACCAGCAGCTTCATGCCATAGCGGGTGGCCCGCCTGCCGATCTCCACCGCCTTTTCCACGTCGTTGTTGCCGCCGCCGTAGCCGTTGCCCTCGCTGTCATAGGGATGGTTCCAGACCCGGACACGGATATAATTGACGCCCGCCTCCGCCAGCGTCTGCAGCAGATCCTGCTGCTGGCCCTCGTAATTGTAATAGGTCACTCCGCTCTGCTCCAGGGCGATCACAGAGGAGACGTCCATGCCGAGGATAAAGTCCTCGGGCAGGCCATCCACCTGTTTGACAAACAGCGGACATCCCTCCAGCTTTCCCTTTGGGCTGACGTCCTCCACGGGGATCACCTCCGGAGCTGGCTCCTTTTTGCCGCAGCCGGTAAACAGGCTGAGCAGCAAAGAGAGCATCAGAATCAGAAATATCGCATTTTTCACGGGGATTGCCTCCTTCAGAAAGTGTCAGTTGGGTAGCGTGCAAAGAATCGCGCATCGGGCAGCTCATTTCTCCAGGCTGAGCAGTTCCATGGCGACCTCCCAGGCGGCGTTGTCCACGGCACCGTCTGCGCCGAGCACATGGACGGTCTCCGTGCCGAAGCAGAGGTAGTAGTCCTCTTTCTGGGGTTCGTCCAGATAGGCGTACCAGATGTATTTGCCTGCGCCGGCGCCTGTCTGCGAGGCGGCATCGAAGATTCGAAGCCCGTAGCAGCTGCCTCCGTAGTCATACCCGATGCAGCCCTCCGGCACCGTGATGGGGAGCACGGCCTCGGGTTTCTCCCGGAGCATCTGTTCCAGCTGGGAGGCGCGCACCACGTAGATATCTCCCTTGACGTCGGATCCGATCATCTGGTATTCAAAGTCATGTACCTTAATCTTCCGGATGCCGTCGGGGAGATGCTCCTCCAAACGTACCGCCAGCGCGTGATCGTCAATGGCGACGGCGTTGATAAACACGGTTACCTTTTTTTCTCTGGGGGCGTCGTTCACCAGCGTGTAGATCCAGCCCCACAGCAGCACAGAAGCCAGCGCCCACAGCAGAAAGGTATGGAATTGGGACAAAATATTCTTCAGAATCTTCATGGGCACACCTCGTAGGCTGCGACGTAGCCGTGGCTGATGTAGACGGTCAGGCGCTCCCCTGCCCTGCGCAGTTCCTCAGCCCGGGCGGCGTTCACCAGAAACGACTGCTCCCCCTCCGGGGTGCGGACAAAGACCTTCCGGACAGAGATACTCTTCCGGAGCTTCATCCTGCACGGATCCACGAGGACCGTACCCGTGACGGCCTGCTGCTCCCCTTCCACAAGATGGGACGCGTGGGCAAGCTCCTTTTTTCCCTCCCCCACACCGAAGATGGCCAGGTACAGGACGATCCAGCCCGCCACGGTGCTGATCCCCATGGTCCAGAGCATCATCACGGAGGAATTCGCGGTATTGGCGCAGCAGGTCAGAACGACACAGGCTGTCAGCGCCGCCGCGGCGAGCAGCCAGAGAAGGATCCGCAGCGCCTTGATTTTGCGTTTCAGCTGCCTGAGCCGCTCCGGCGGATAAAGAGAAACGATCTGTCCCGGCATGGAATAACCTCCTTCGGGCTGCATGGATCTTGTTGTTGTCATTTTACCATATTTTTTGCTGCCGTGCAATCGGGCGGAAAAACTTTTCCGTCATTCTTGACAATTCCCCGAATCACGGGTAACATGAAATCAAACCTGCAAAGTCAAAATGAACGGAGGAATCGCCGCAATGAAAAAAACTGTTGTTCTCTTCCTTTCCCTGGTTCTGCTGCTGGGCTGCCTTGCCGGCTGCAAGGGCGGAAGTAAGCAGGCCAAGTCAGGAGAGCTTGCGCTCACAGGCGAGGAGCTTGCCTGCAATCAGCCCACCGCGGACAATTACCGGGTCTTCTATGAAATCTTCGTCGGCTCCTTCTCTGATTCCGACGGAGACGGCGTGGGTGACCTGCGGGGCATTATCAACCGGATGGACTATCTCAACGACGGCGACGACAACTCCGGCAAGAGCCTTGGCGTGGAAGGTCTCTGGCTGACGCCGATTTTTGCCTCCAACTCCTACCACAAATATGACATCAACGACTATTACTCCGTGGATCCCGCCTTTGGCACGATGGAGGATCTCAAGGAGCTGGTGGCGCTCTGCCATGCACGGAACGTGAAGGTGATTCTGGATCTTCCCATCAATCACACGGCCCGGATGAACCAGTGGTACGGCAATTTCGTCTCCGCACACCGCCAGGGCAGGACGGACGATCCCTATTTCGATTTCTACAGCTATTACACCAGCGGCGAGCCCGCTCCCGCAGGACGGAGCTACGCCGCCGTCTCCGGCACCGACATTTACGTGGAGTGCAACTTCGACCAGGGGATGCCCGAGCCCAACTTTGACAGCGACTTCGTGCGTCAGACCATGCTGGATGTGGCGAAATACTATCTGGATCTCGGCATTGACGGCTTCCGCTTCGACGCGGCAAAGTACATCTACTTCGGCGACAACGAGAAGTGCGTGGAGTTCTGGAAATGGTATATCGGCGAGCTGCGGAGGATCAATCCGGAGATCTACACCGTCGCGGAGGTGTGGGACGGTGACGGAATCACCGATCTGTACTACCCCGCCCTCAACTGCTTCAATTTTACCACGTCCCAAACCTCCGGCCTCATCGCCCAGACCGCCCAGGGCGGAGACGTGAATCGCTTCACCGCCTATCTGAATCATTACATCTCCAGGATCACTTCCCTGAATCCGGACGCCATGTATCTCCCCTTTATCGCCAACCATGACACGGATCGCTGCGCAGGCTATCTGCCCAGCTTCAACGGCAGGGCGCAGATGGCGGCCAATCTGTATCTGCTGTGCCCCGGCTCTCCCTTCCTCTATTACGGCGAGGAGCTGGGGATGGCCGGCTCCAGAGGCTCCGCGCAGACCGACGCCAACCGCCGGCTCGCAATGGTCTGGGGGGATGACGACACCATCAAGGATCCCACAGGGACAACCTATCCCGCCTCCAGCCGGGCAAACGCGCCTGCCAACGAACAGGCGGCAGATCCAGACAGCCTTTACACCTATTACAAGAAGGTCATTATGATCCGCAAGGCAAACCCTGAAATCGCCAGAGGCGCATATTCCGCCCTCAGCCTTCCCGGGACGAAGGTGGGCGGCTTCACCGCTGCCTGGAATGGCAGCACCGTCTGCGTGCTGCATAACACCACTACCGACGAGCAGAGGCTGGATCTGAAGGCGCTTGGGCTGGACCGCTTTACCGTTCTGAACGCCGCCGTCGGCATGAACGACGCAAAGCTGGATGGAACCACGCTGATTCTCGGCGCACAGACCAGCGCGGTCCTTCGCTGACCTGCGCAGAAGCATCATGAGACTGTGAAACGTCCCGGAAGAAAAAATGGCTCCCAGGCTCAAACAGAGCTTGGGAGCCATCCGTCAATCCGGCCTCTGCGGTCCTTCCGGAATGTCATTCGCTATCCTCTCCCCGCCGGCAAAGACGGACGACAGTACAGGGCCGGCTCTCCATGTCACATAAGTCAATCTATTGTGTGTCAACGAGAACCGTCCCCGTTGACACATTTTACTTGACTGCTTACATTGCCCTGATTATTCTTTGCTTTTCAAGCCGGCGACCCCTTTTATCATAGCGACGACGGACAACACAAGCACTGTAAGCATAATCGCTGCGCTCGTGATCGCCGTCAACGTCAGCATTTCCGAGCCGTCGTCCTTCATATTCACCATTATCAGCGTGTTCTGAAGCGAAAGAACCGACACGAGCGCGTCTATGAAGCTGATCGTCCGAAGCAGGCGCACAAGCCTGTTTGACGATCTTTTTCTTCTTTTGAGATTGACCGACGCCATGACGACTTTGTACGTCGTATAAGCCGCCATAGCGATCGCGGGAATCAGCGACATATTCACGGGCTTTTGCCGTAAGACCATAAGCGATACGGGAACTACGAGACAGAGATTCAGAAACAGAAGCAGCGCCGCCGACGCGATATAGACCTTTTTTTGTGCGCGTTTCAGATCTGCTTTTCGTTCGGCATTCTTTCTTGCCGCGATGATCATTGTACGAAGGCCAACAAGCACCAGGTAATAAACGCAGATCGACCCGTGCCACAGCGAAGCGTGATAAACGCCGAGAAATCCGTTATAGAGAGCGAAGAGAGCCGTTACGAAAAGTGAACCAAGCGCGGCTGTGACGGTCTTGAAATCATAATCGGTCTTCCACCGATCAAAAAACTGCTTTACCCGGCTCATTCTTCATCCCGTCCGTATGCCAGAGTGTGCCGCATGATGAGATCAATGATCATATCGATATCATCGCGGCAATCGTCGTCAAGCCATTTTCCGATGATCGCTACCGTGCCCTGCGTGTAGAACGCGAACACGTATTTCTTTTCTTTTTCGATTACGCCGAAATGTGTCAGTGCCGGTGAGAAGATCGACTGATAAAAGCTTTCAAAGGTCTTTTGCGAATTGAACAGATGATCCTTTTGATGGATGACCTTATATGCGCGCATATTCTCTTTAATAAAACCGAGGTACGGCCGCAGGTACTTTTCGCTTGTCAATACCACTTTGCTCGGATCGTCAGCAGGAACGGAAGAAAGCGACTCTTTGAAACGGCCGCTGATCATGTCAACCGTTTCCTCGAGCAGATCGTTCATCGACTCATAATGAAGGTAGAATGTCGACCGGTTGACTCCGGCTTTTTGACAAACTTCTTTTACCGTGATCGCGTCATAATCTTTTTGTTCCAGCAAAAGCAGAAGAGCCTCGCCCATAAGCGAGGCTGTGTATTGATATTTGCTTTCCTGCTTGTTCATAAACGCTCCTTTATTCCGCCGCTATCTCATTCGCAAGCGCGATGATGTCCGCCGAATACTTGTTCTTCGATCTTTCAAGGATCTTTTTGTAGATCGGATAATTGACCGAAACGCCGACGATCCCGATCACGCCGACGACAACGCCGAGCGTCATGAAAAGCGCACTTCCGTCGCCGATGACCTTCATCGAAAGGCACATCCCGACGCCGAGAAGAAGCGCCGTAACGACGCCGAACGTGTAGGCAAAAATGTTTGCCGGGAGTTTTGCGCGGTTGTCGAGCTTTTTCAGCGCGACGACCTTTCTCGTTTCTTTTGGAGCGTATTCGCTCGCAATCTTTTCAGCATAAGTTTTGTCTGTGTTCATTTCAGAAACCTCCTTTGTTTTGTGACCTCATTGTATCACGGGGAAAGTTTGAAATGAACGACGCGAAAAGGCGAAAGTGTTGATTATAATGAGGTATGCAGATCTCGATTTGCAGATTAGAGCAATTTGTTCAATCAGGGGATCAATCAGGGGACGGTTCTCCGATTGACGGCTCAATCGGAGAACCGTCCCCTGATTGAACCGAAAGGAAAAAAGCTCGGATGGTCTTCAAATGTGAAAGAGCGCGTAAAGTGACCGAATCAAAGGTAAAACCGCCCAAAGTGACATCGCCGTTTGCATCGACAAACCTGAATACTAGCTTCCTTTCACGCTTATGCCAATGCGAGGGTTGTTTATGACGGCCAACTCTACCATCTTCAAATCAACCTCATCGACGTAACCAATATCCTTGTGTAAGTCCCATAACGTCACACGTTCCATCTCATCACTTGCGCAGCTAACAAATGGTACAATCTCATCCAGTACCCCATAGTACACCGCACGATACCGATACTCCTGTATTGTACTATCGTAGATTTTGAAGGCTCCGCACAGCGTCAAGTCCAATACTTGCTGATGTGTTTCCTCATACAGCTCTCGTCTTGCTGCTGCTACGGGTTTCTCTCCCTTCTCAATCTTACCAGCTGGAAACTCCCACTGTTGTCGCCATTTGTTGAATCCAAGCAAAAAACGTCCTGTTACGTTAATAATGGCGTAAGCACCACTTAGCGGTTTCATCGCCAATAGTTCACTTTCATTCTCGACATCATAATGCGCTACCAAACTTATGCCGATCTTATTCTTCGCTATACACATTCTGTCACTCTCCGCAAACCTCTCAGAGTCTTCTTGCCGACGTACTTATCTAGAATCCATCCTGAGAGTATGCTATTCCAGCATCTCCATGCAATCTGAAAGTATGATGCCTCTCTATTAATTCGGAGTTGTTGATTTCATTATAGCACAGAATCAACTGTTTTCAATGATGCATCCGCAAAACGGCAATAAATAGTGATGTTTGCCCTGACGGGCAAGTGATGTTGTGCCTTCGGCACAGTGATGTATTGCACCTACAGCGCAAAGTGATGTGATGTGTTCCACTCACGCCTGCAGGCACATCACTCGCCGTAGGCGTACATCACGCACGAAGTGCACATCACGTTCCGACAGGAACACATCGTTCAAAAAAGCGCCTTTTGTCGGTAGACAAAAGACGCTTTTTTTGTTGTGTAAGAGCGTACAAACGTACCGAAATCAAGGTAAGAAGGTACAAACGTAAC
>JAFPFL010000114.1 GCA_017425545.1 Oscillospiraceae bacterium
AATCCCCGCCGGCACGAAGCTGTGCAGGCAGGGATCGTTCATTCAGTTCGTTTGCTCCGGTGTTTCCGGGTCCTCCGGGAGGTAGAGCATGGGATAGCGGACGCGGTCGACACGGATCAGGATGACTGCCATGAGGATGGACAGAAGCAGGAAGCCGATGACCGGGATCCACGCCGGAGCGGCGCCGCAGTGATCGTAGAGCTGGCCGACACCCACGTTCAGGACGGAATAGGTGATGCTGCCCAGCACGCTGCTGAACGAATTGATCCGCCCGCGGTGGCTGGCGGGAATGCGGGTAGACAGGAACGGGCCTTCCGCAGTCGTGACAAAGATCTCACCCCAGGTGAAGAGGAGGATCGCTGCATAGTAGGAGGGGATGAAGCCGAGCAGGGCAAGGAATACGCCGTAGCCGGCAAGAATCAGGAGCAGCCCCATCAGAAACCGCGCGGGCTCATGGAATTTGGAAAACAGCTTTGTGATGACGGGCGTGAAGAAGACGACCACAATGCAGTTGAGACTCGAAACCGTGCCGAAGAGGACGGCGCCGCGCGCGCCGTGGATCGCGCTCATGCTCAGCGGCATCAGGTAGTTATACTGGGAGTAGGCGGCGGCGTAGATTGCGGCTGCAATGACATAGAGCAGGACCGTCCGGTTTTCCCGCAGGATCTTCATCAGTCCGGCTTCCCTGCGGGACTGCTGATAGATTGCGGCCTCGCTGTGGTCCTCCACCGGGGTGACGTCACGGATCAGGAAGAAAATCAGCACTGTGGACAGGCCGATCGCAACGCCGCTGATCAAGAAGCTCAGCCAGAGCAGGTGCTCAAACAGCAGGCCGGCGATCGTCGGCGACAGGACCAGGCCAAGGTTCGCGCACAGGTAGGCGAGAGAAAAAGCTGATTCGCGCTGCTTCGTCGTGGAGAGCTCCGCGATCAGCGCATTGTAGGATGGCCATTCCATGCTTTGGAAGATCGCGGCGACCAGCATCAGGCCGATGGATACATAGGACAGCGGGATGGCGGCGCAGGCCAGGTAACAGAAGACCGAGATCGCATCAAACAGGACGATGATGAACTTTTTGTTGTATCGGTCTGCAAGGCGGCCCCCCAGGAGATTGGCCGGCAGCATCACGACGCCGACCACAACCATGAAGATAGCAATTGCGGAAGCGCTCATGCCCAGCTTTCGGCTCAGGATCAGGGTCAGCATCGGATAGACCATCGAGCCGAGGTTCGTCACAACACGCCCGAAGCAGAGCACGTAGATCTCGCGCCGCAGGCCTTTGTACTGGGTCAGCATTTTACGGATCTCTCGCATGGGTACATCTCCTTTCCCGGATCTTCGGCTTCGCCCAGCAGAGGGCTGCCGCGCGTCATTATAGCATGCCGAATGGATAGTTGCAAGTTCTAATTCTACGGAACCGTGAATTCCCGGGAAGCGCGCCCCTTTCCGCTTGCAATCCCCGGGCGCCTGTGCTAAACTTGCATCAGGGGCGCTGCCGCTGTGTATGCATGGCAGTCGTATTTTCCCCCGGACAGTCGGGTGGAAAGGAATCAGAGATGACGATCACAGAATTCAGAGATTATTCCGATCCGGAATTTCAGGCGAGTTTCCGCGCTTACTTCGCGGAGATCGGGATCACGCTGCGGGAAAACACGGGCGTCTTTCGCGAGATGCAGCGGATTGCGGACGAGCAGGGCATGCGCTGCCTGACCCTGACAGAGGACGGCAAGGTGTTTGGCTTCCTTCAGTTTCAGGAGGAAACGCTGACACATTCGATGGGCTTCTTTACCGAGCGGCTGGGCTTTCTCCGCGAGTTCTGGATCGCGCCGGACCGGCGCGAGCAGGGCTGGGGCACGAGGCTGCTCGGAGCGGTTGAGGATACTCTGCAATCAGCAGGCGTGCGGAAGCTGATTCTGACCTATGAGCCGTCTGCGCTGGGCTTTTATCGGAAGCACGGCTTTCAGCCGGATCCCTCCTACACCGCTGTAAATCAGGAAAACGTCGTGACCAAGCTTCTGGATTGATTCAGTTATTCCTGCGACTGCGCCGCGAGCTCCAGCTTTTCCGCCCTCGTCAGCCGCTTGAGCGCGGCCTCTCTGCGCAGAGCTGCGGACTTGTCCGCGCAGGCTTCCCGATAGACAAGCCTGACCGGACGTCTGGCCCGCGTATATTTTGCTCCCACGCCGGCGTTGTGCTCCCGTTCGCGCCGTTCCGGGTCTGTCGTCGATCCGGCGTACAGGGTTCCGTCTGCGCACTCCACCAGATAGACGAACCAGCTCACGTGCGTCACTCCGTTTCACAATTGGATTTTTCCATCATACCACGGAAGGCCTGCGCCTGCAACGGCAAAAATGCTGTGCGGCTCTTCCCTTCCGAAAAACACAGGAGAACCATATGTATTTTCAAAAGTTTCAACTGTCCGACGGGAAGGGTCGTCCGATCTTCTGCAAGGGCACGGATCTGAGAGCCGGCTGGCCGATCGTTCTGTGTCTGCACGGAATGGGCGGCAGCAAGGAGAGCGCCGCGATCACAGCGCTCGCGGAGAAGCTTCGGGAGCGGGGCGTCGACACCCTCGCCTTCGACTGGCCGGCCCACGGCGAGAGCCGGATCGGGGAGCTCCACGTAGAGGACTGCCTCGCTTCGCTCGACGCCGCCGTTCAATTTGCCCGGAGCCGCAGCGCTGGGCCCCTGTACTGCTTTGCCACGAGCATGGGCGGCTATATCGCCACGCTCTACCGCAACGAACACCCGGACTGCTTTGCCAAAACCGTGCTCCGCTCCCCGGCGCTTCGCCTGGGAGACATCCTTCGCGCGGTCCCGCCCAAGCTCGCGATGCGGAAGATCATGCAGGGTGGAACCTACAACTACGGCTTTGACCGCCCCCTGGAGCTCGGCCGGGCCTTCTTCGAAGAAGTGGACGCCCACGACGCCTTCTCCGTCCCGGCCGCCGATCCCGAGAGCGTCCTGATCCTGCACGGCGACGCGGACGAGCTGGTTCCGCCGGAGGATTCGAAGCAGTATGCCGCGGCAAACCACATCCGGCTCGAAATTCTGCCCGGCGCAGATCATCTCTGCCGCAAGAGCGGCGACCTGCACCGGATCCTGAAGTTCGCCACGGCGTTTTTTGGCATGTGATTTGCCTTTCATACAAGCAACCCGGAGCACCGCGGAATTCTGCGGCGGCGCTCCGGGTTTTCGCTGTGCTTTGTTTGTCGGTCTGTCCACGGGATCCTGTCATCGAAAGGCAGTCCCGGGCATCAGGTGTTCGGCGCGATCAGGATATGCGTTGCAGGCTCGCCTTCCGGGCTGATAAAGGCTTCTGTATAGAAGACACGATCTCCCTGCTCCTCCATCCCGACGACCTGGCTTTCTCCGCCCGAGACCGTCAGATATCGGCTGATATAGACTGCCGGAGACATGGTCGAATCGAGGACGGCGACGGCAAATTGCGGGCCGGACAGGTCCAGCGTCACGCCATGGCCGACCATGAGGCAGCTTCCTGAGCCCTCGCTCTGCAGAAGCAGGCCGTTCGTAACGGTCAGCTTTCCGTCTCCGACAAACTTCAGGCTTCCTCCGTAGCCGGCGCCCCAGACCTGGATCCCGGACAGATGGTTGTCACCGACAAGCGCGATCGTAAAGCCGTTGCCCATGAGGTTGACGTCAAGGACGTCCGCGGTACAGTCGGTCAGCGTCAGCGTGTTCGTGTCTCGATCGTAAACGGCGCCATCCAACGCGCTCACAAGCTCGCCGTCCGGATCAAGTTGATCCCAGACGCTTCCCTTGACGAGATAAACAGTGCCTTCCTTGTCATTTGCGCGGAAGCAAATATACTCTTCCGATCCTTCTCCGCTCCAGGCATAGTCCCCGGCGAAATCCGGATCGAGGTTGTCCAGCTCCGGGAAGTCGTCATCCTCCAGGATCGCTTCCGTCGGCTCCTCCGTCTCGGTCGGAAGGACGGTTTCCGGGCTCGTCTCCGGCGTCTGTGTTGGAGCCGGCGTCTGCGTTTCAAGGACGGCCGACTGGTCCGGGAACAGGTCCAGAGCCGGTGCCGCATCTGAAAGCAGGTCCAGGCCGAACGAGGCAAGGAAGACGGAAGCTGCAAGGCCGACGCCGACGACCGGCTTCAGAAGCATCTGCCTCAGGCGGTCATGGCTGCTCTCTTTCGCTTCCTCTGCGCGCGCGCGGCTGTTTTCATTGAACTCGTCCGTCGACCAGCATTCCTCGCGGGGGATGCGCTCCTCTGTGGGCATGGTCTCGTCCGGCGGCATCCGGTACTCGGCATCGTCGCCTGGTCGGGTCGCACGATTGTTGTCAAATTGCAAGTCAAACCACCTCCCCTTCCGCGGGCAGTCCCTTACTTGTCGGGGTGAATATCAAGCTGCGGGAACGGGCACTCGACGCCGAGCTTCCGGAACCCGATCAGCAGATCGTGGTTCAGAAGTCTTGCACCGGTGAACACGTCGTTTTCATCGACCTCCGCAACAAACTTGAGGTCGACGGAGGAAGCCGCGAGGGCGTCAACGCCGAGGTAAGTCGGCGCGGCGCGGAAGACGTCCGGGTGCTTCTCCCGAATCTCTTCCATCAGGGCAGGGATCTTCTCCTCCAGTTTCTCGAGGTCGGTCCCATAGGGAATGGAGAAGACGCTGATGCTGCGGGAAGGCTTGTCCGAGCGGTTCAGGATGTTTTTCATTGCAGAGTTGTTCATGATCTTGACGTTGCCGCCGGCGTCTGTGATGCAGGTCGTGCGGAGGCCGATCTCCGTCACGGTCCCGCGATAGCCGTCGACCTCGACAATATCCCCGACGTTATAGGCGTTCTCAAAGATCATGAAGGCGCCGGTCACCATGTCGGCAATCAGGCTCTCCGCCGAGAAGCCGAGGATCAGGGCGATAATTCCGACGCTGGCAACGATTGTGGAGACATTCACGCCGAGGATCCGGAGGCCCCAGCAGAGGATCACAATCGCCGCGACATATTTCAGAACGCTCGCAAGGATTGAGAGCACAGAGCGCATCCGATGGCTTTTCGGATTGGGCAGGCGCAGGAGGAACGAGAGCAGAGCCTCAACGCAGATCACGCCAGCAAGCATCATCAAGAGCTTCAAAGCAACCGAAAGATCAAAGCGGATGTTCTTGAACCACGTCCAGCGGAAAAGACCCGTGGCGATCCCGATTCCGACGACTGCGGCAAGCAGGATCAGCATGACAAGAAAGCGGATGATTGCGGATTTTGTCTTTTTCTTCATAGCAGTCTCCCTTCTATGGTCCGGCGCAGTCCAGACGCCGGCCTGATTGACAAGGCTTCCGATTTGTGCTTGAGGATCCCGGCTCAGCCGCCCACGCGGTCTTTCTCACCGGCAGTTAACTGGTAGTAGGTATCGAATGAGAATACGCCGGAACTGCCGGTCGAAGTCGCCCAGATTCTGCCGTTGTGGTCGCTGCAGAACGTGAACGGGATGGGACAGGTAATTCTGTCTGAGAGCAGCGGTCTTGTCTCTCCGGTCTCCGGCCGGTACATGGACAGCGTCAAGGCGGATGCATCATAAAACAGCAGCGTCACGCCGTCGTCGAAGACATCCAGGGGAAGCAGAGGCTTGTATCCCTCCGGCACAGCTGCAACGCCGTCTGCGTCGAGGCAATCCGAGAGCGGTACCTTCCGGATCGTTCCGTCGCCCGAAACAGCAAGCTGAGATACGGCGCCGTCGCGCCGGTCGATCAGATAGGGGACCAGGCCAGCGGACAGCTGCGAGGAATAAACGAGGATGCAGTCGTTCCCGGCTGTCAGGATCCGATCGTAGCTGCTGAAACCCTGCGCGTTGATTTTTCCGAGGTCGTACGTCTCCTCATGGCCGGCTGTGTCGCGCAGGGCAAGCACAAGGGCCGTGCCTGTTTTCTCTTCGGACGTAGAAAACAGAGATTCACTGAGAACCGCGCAGAAGCCGCCGTCCGGCAGAAAGCCTGCCGCCGTCATGATGGGATTTTCTGTGAAGGATTTGGCAAACGGGAACGCGATCGCGGTTTCTTCTCCTGTTTTCCAATCAAGCAGCTTTGCCTCGCACGCAAGGGGGGAGGCAACATAGAGGATCCTGCCGTTTCTTTCTCCGGCGGGCATAGTGTCCATCATGGTGAACTTTCCGGTCTCGCAGTCGATGATCCACGGCAGGCCGGAGGCGTCCGCGGCGAACAGAAAGCTCTCCCCGACGGATTTGGCCTGGGGTCCGATCATCGTTCCCCTGTTCATCAAGAGCAGGTAGTTTTGAACGAGCTCCTCATCTGAAACGGCGGCCTGATCGAAAACATGGTACCGCTCAACGAGGGCGTCGCGTTCATCCTCCGTTTTTGCCTGAAATGTAAGGCTGATCATGACGAGTTCCCACAATTGATCCTTTGTTGTGTCATTTGCGGGCCGCAGAGGCAGATACGCGTCCTTCCCCTCCCGGTCGGAATACAGATAGGGAGCAGTTCCGTGCGTCATCAGGAAGGTATGGCCGTCCGGACCCATGCCGCTGCATCGCTCTGCACCCTTCGCATATGCAGCCTGCGGAACCGGCGTCTGCCGGTAGGTCACTTCCTTCGTCCAGAACTTCGTGATCGTCTGCGCTGTTGAAGCGGGAGACGGAGTCGATTTCTGCTTCGGCTTGAAAACGACCAGGAACAGGATCGCCGCAGCAGCGATCACGGAAATGGCACAAAGCGCCGCGATCAAAGCAGGCTTCATTTTTCGCTTTTGGGGCTGTTCGACCGCGAACGACGGCTGCGCATTTCCCGCATTGGGGGATGGGATCGGCGATCCGCAGGCCGTGCAAAAAGCGGAATCATCCGGGAGCTGCGCCCCGCATTTTGGACATAGCATTTTGGAACCTCCTTATAATTATTTAGGAAGTTTCAGGATATTTGAAATAAAGGACAGAAATTCTGCGGTTATGACTGATTATACATTCATTATAGCAGATAATTTCAGGATTACAACCTTTTCCCGTGTTTTTAATGAATGATTTGTGCGCAGCCGCCGAGTGTGAATTACGGAGCAAGCGCACCGCTTGCACGGACTTTTAGCACCACCGCCACGGAGAAACAGCATCCCCGTCACGGGGTGGAAGCCCCACCCCTTTCGGCCAGCGCTGCTTCAAAGATGCGGCAGATATGCTCCGGAGGCATTTTTATGATTGCACTCCGGGTCGGGATGGTGTATAGACGCCGGTTGAAGAATCCCAATAACGCTGCATGGAGGACTGGATGGAAATGAAAAAATGCTTTCATTCGCACTTGCTGTTCTGCTGGTACTGTCGCTCGCCGGCTGCACCAACAACGGTTCCGGCGTTAAGGCGGGGAGCCCTCCGGGACGAAAGCCGCGCAAGATCAGCAGCAGGCCAGGAAAAACGCATCCACTGAAACGGAAGGGACTTCGGAGCCGGTTGAGACAGAGCCCGCTTCGTCAGACCCGACTGCGGAATTCGATGTTTCCGTAAACGGCCTTATGTGTGATCCCTTCTGGGGCATCACTCCGGGAGCGGGTTTGGCAGATTTCTCGGACATGTGCTGGTCGGAGACCTCCTTCGAAGAGAATGAGATTACCGAGGTCGAGGAAATTGAAATGTTGATCCGGGTATACGACAGCGAGGATTGGCTTGCAGATGACATTTACAGCGAAACGGTGACGCTCAATCCGTAGTCTTGTCCCCTGCGGCAGAACCGCGGAGTGCAGAATCTTCGGATTCTTGCTCCGCGGCTCTGCCGTCAATGATACAATTGAATCTCACGGCCCCGGCCTTATTTACAAAAGCAGAGGAAAAGCACAAGGCCTGAAACACTGCGCCGGCACTCCACAAACATGCGATCCAGCGGCAAAAAACGAAAAAAAGGAGCCCGTCCGGGCTCCTTAATGGCTCCTCCTGTCTGACTCGAACAGACGACACACGGATTAACAGTCCGTCGCTCTACCGACTGAGCTAAGGAGGAATATGAATGTTGGCGTTATCTATTTTTGCGGTCAGTCACCCGACAACTATCGTCGACGCACCTGAGCTTAACTTCTGTGTTCGGGATGGGAACAGGTGGACCCTCAGGCCAATCAACACCAACTGATTCATTTATCGCTGCCAGAGGCAACGTTTGTATTATAGCACTATTTCCGGATTTGTCAAGCGCAAATTTTCTTTTTAAGAAAACTTTTTTGGAACCGCGCAACTGTGCATAACTGCAGGCGTCGTAGCTCCGGTCGTCTTTCCGCGCCAAACGAAATGCAGGATTTTCGCAGAAAATGGAACCGATGGCTACGTCCGTCGTCATAAAGGCAGATTGATCCAAAAAAGGAGGATGCAACGATGGAAAGAAGATATTCTGTCCGGCAGCGGCTGCTTGGCTTCGGCTGCGCGCTGGTCATGCTGATCCTGCTCGCTGCCTGCAGCAGCAGCACCGTAAGATCCACGCTCGGGCATTCCGCCGCGGACGGCGGGACTTCCGCCGCCTCCGGCACAGCGACTTCGCCATCCGGGGTGCCATCCGGCACGGCTGGGGATGTTGAGACGCCGCCGGAGATCCTGAACCCCGTGGAGGAATATAGCCCGTCCTCGTCCACGCGCTACACCTACGGTGAAGTCAGAGATTCTGCCGGCGGGACTGTTTCGGCGCCGCCCACCGCCCCGAAGGATGGAAAAACTCTCGAGGGAGAGTCTCCGGCTCCGTCAGAGGCGCCCCGGCCTGAAACGCCCGGCGCAGCGCCGTTTATCCTGACCGCTGCGGAGTGGAATGACAACCAAAACTGGCCGTTTTTCACGAACCTGGTCAACGCGGGGACGATTTCCTTCCCGAGCTTCGGCATCGACCCGCGCAACCGCGTGGTTCTGACACTGACTGACACTTCCGGCGCGCCGATCGTCAACGAGCCCGTCGCGCTGATGAATGCGGACAACAAAGCGCTGTGGACGGCGCGCACGGACAAGAGCGGCACTGCCTGCCTTTTCTTCCGCTCGGATGAGACGCCCGACCATGTCGATGCGGGCGGCATATCTACCCCCGTGAACGTCCAGACCTCTGACGGCAGCGGTCAGGGCACGACCGAAATTGCAAGAGTCGATTCTCTGACGGTGACCGGTACAATGACGACAGCTCCGCAGGACGGTCTGCAGGTGATGTTCCTGGTGGACACGACGGGTTCCATGAGCGACGAAATCGCCTATTTGCAGAAAGACTTCTCCGACATTGCCAAGGCAGTCGAAGGCGACGGCGTTTCCTTTTCCGCCTGCTTCTACCGCGACGAAGGCGATGATTACGTGACGCGGATGAACCCCTTTACCACAGACGTCTCCGCAGTTCAGAGCAAGATCAACAGCGAATATGCTGACGGCGGCGGAGATGCGCCGGAAGCCGTGGCTCAGGCACTGACCGAGGCCTTTTCTGCGGGTCAGGGTTGGTCCGAAACCAGCGCAAAGGTCCTCTTTCTGATCTTCGACGCGCCGCCCCACGGCGGCAAGGAAGCGGAGCTCGACGCCGCGATCCGCAGCGCAGCGGCGCAGGGCATCCATGTGGTTCCCGTTGTCGCGTCCAATGCCGACCGCGAGACTGAGTTGTTCGGCAGAGCGGCCGCGATCGTAACAAACGGCACCTACGTCTTCCTGACGGACGACTCCGGCGTCGGCGGCGAGCACCTGGAGCCCATCGTCGGCGATTACACGGTAGAGCTGCTGCACGATGTGATCGTGCGCATCATTGAAGGCTACAAACCCGATTAAAGCCTCCCGGCATCGAACATCATACGCGAACGCAAAAGCACCTGATTTGATAAACAAATCAGGTGCTTTTTATGGTGACCCGTACCGGATTCGAACCGATGTTAAAGGCGTGAGAGGCCTCTGTCTTAACCACTTGACCAACGGGCCATATTTAAGAAACAATCGTGAATAGGGATTGGCCTATTCACGATTGTATTGGTCCGCCCTCACGGACTCGAACCGGGGACCCACTGATTAAGAGTCAGTTGCTCTACCAACTGAGCTAAGGGCGGAAATCTTGTACCCTGAAAACTGAACATAGCTTACTCTCAAATTATCTTCTCGAAAGCACTTTGAGCCTGCATTTGTAGGTCAAGCCCTCGGCATATTAGTATCGGTCAGCTCAATGTGTTGCCACACTTACACCCCCGACCT
>JAFPFL010000115.1 GCA_017425545.1 Oscillospiraceae bacterium
GACCGATGCGGTCGCCGCCCTCCAGCACGAAGCCGCCGTCGGGAATAAAGACCTTCTCGCCGCGCTGGACCACGCAGATCAGGAACTTTGCGCTGTTCTTTTCACGCAGCGTCCAGAGCGGGGCGCCGCAGAAGGGGGAGTCCTCCTTGAGCAGGAGCTCGATCATTTCAAAGTTCCGGCGGGAGAAGCTCTCCACCTTGGCCGCTGCCGGCAGCTTGAGCATGTGGTAGAGCTCGCCTGCGGTCAGAAGTTCCGGGTTGATCGACATGGAAAGGTCGACCTGCTCGCGCATGAAGCCGAGCGACTTGTCGTTGTATTCCGGGTTCCGGATCCTTGCAATCGTGTGCTTTGCGCCCATGCGCTTGGCCAGCAGACAGCTGAGCATGTTGAGCTCGTCCGAGCCGGTCACGGCGATGAACAGGTCGGTGTTTTTGATGTCGGCTTCCTCGAGCACCTCGCAGTCCACGCCGTTGCCGCAGACGCACATGACGTCGTGCTTGTTGACGATCTCGCTGATCACGGAGCTTTTGTCATCCACAACGGTCAGATCGTGGCCTTCCGCGGCCAGCGCTCTGAGAATGGCTTCACCGATTTTTCCGCAGCCGACGACTACGATTTTCATGGAACATTACCTCACAGCAATAAAAAATCAACTTGAGATGAGATGTGCCCGCAGACGGGGAGCGGGCGATTATCTGGCGGCCTTCAGCCGCTCCAGCCGGTTTGCCGGAGCCTCGAAGCCGTGGATCCAGTCGGATTTCAGATAGTAGATCAGATAGATGACCGAGCTGATGGTCCAGGTGATCGGATAGGCCCAGAACAGAAGCTCGATCGTGTGTGAGATCCGCATCGCCACGGTGATGTAGATGATGCGGAAGACGCACCAGACCGCCAGCATGATGACCATCGGAACGATGGCCTTGCCCGCGCCGCGGCAGATGCCCGCGATACAGTGGGAGAAGGCGAGCAGGCAGTAGAACAGGGCCTCGATATGGCACTGTCGCGCGCCGATTGCGACGACCGCCGGCTTTTTGTCGAACAGGCCGATCAGCGTGCCCGAGCCGAAGAAGGTGACAAGGCCGATGATCTCGGCAAGAATCACCGAGGTCAGAATGCCGAAGCGGGCTCCCTCTCTGGCGCGGTCGTACTCCCGCGCGCCGAGATTCTGGCCGATGTAGGTCGTCAGCGCCATCGAGAAGCTCATGATCGGCAGGAAGGCGAAGCCCTCGATCTTGGAGTAGGCCGCGCAGGCCGCCATCGCGTCTTCCTTGAAGCTGTTGATGTTTGTCTGCACCAGTACGTTTGCAAGGCCGATCACGGAATTCTGTACGCCGGTGGGGATGCCGTATTTGAAGATCTCGCGCAGCAGCGGCCGGTCGATGCGCAGCTTGCGCAGACTCAGTGTGTAGACGTTGCCCTTTTTGCAGAGCTGGCGCAGGCACAGCAGGGCGCTCGCGCCCTGGGAGACCACGGTGGCGACGGCCGCGGCGCCGACGCCGTAGCCCATCACGCCAACCAGCAGCCAGTCGAGCAGGATGTTGAGCATGGAGGAGAAGATCAGATAGTACAGCGGCCTTTTGCTGTCTCCGACCGCGTTGAGCACGCCCTTCAGGGAGTTGTACATGACCGTCGCGATCGCGCCGCCGAAGTACAGCCGCAGATAGACGACGGACTGCTTCAGATCGTTCCCCATCCAGTGCAGCAAATAGGGCGCCAGAATGACGCCGAACACCGACAGAATCGCGCCGGAGATCAGGGAGATCAGGACGTTCGTGTGGACGGCGCGGGAGACCTTCTCCTCGTCGCCGGCCCCGAAATAGCGGCTGATCACGACGCCGGCGCCCATCGAAGCGCCGACGAAGAAGCTGATCATCAGATAGACCAGGCTTCCGGTCGAGCCGACGGCTGCCAGCGCGTCGGTCCCGCGGTAGTGCCCGACGATCAGGGCGTCCGCGGTGTTGTAGAGCTGCTGAAAGAGCTGGCTCAGAAAGATCGGCAGAGCGAATTTTGCGATGGCCGCCTTCGGATTGCCCTTGGTCAGAAGCGTCGCTTCCGCGGCGTGGAATCTCGATGTGCGGTGCGGATTGGATGGCATGTCTGTATTCCTCGCCTTTCCGGGTAATCCACGCCTGCGGCATGGTAATTTCGATATATTATACAATTTCTGCCGCAGTTTGTAAAGAGGAAAACGAAAGAATGCGCGGATTTCCGGCGCACAGCCGCACGCGGCGTCCGCCTTGACGGGGCGCGGCTCGAAAAGCTGCGAAAAAACAGGAATATCCCTTGCGGCAGCGAAAAAACTGTGCTACAATAGCCGCGTATTTTTGGAAAGGGGGATCCAGAATGAAAACCGCAGGCTTTGACAACCAGCAATATCTGCAGACGCAGTCCGCCCGCATCCGGGAGCGCATCGACCAATTCGGCGGCAAGCTCTATCTGGAATTCGGCGGCAAGCTCTTCGACGACTATCACGCCTCCCGCGTCCTGCCGGGCTTCGAGCCGGACAGCAAGATCCGCATGCTCTACGAGCTCCGGGACAGCGCGGAGATCGTCATTCCGATCAACGCCTCTGCCATTGAACAGAACAAGGTTCGCGGCGATCTCGGCATCACCTATCAGGAGGACGTGCTCCGCCTGATCGACGCCTTCCGCAGCAAGGGCCTTTACGTCAGCAGCGTCGTCATCACCCAGTATGCCGGCCAGGGCGGAGCGGACGCCTTCCGCCGCCGTCTGACGTCCCTCGGCATGCGGGTCTACCTGCACTATCCGATCGCCGGCTATCCGCACAACGTCTCGCACATCGTCTCGGAGGAGGGCTTCGGCAAAAACGACTTCATCGAGACCACGCGGCCCCTGGTCGTTGTGACCGCGCCCGGCCCCGGCTCCGGCAAGATGGCGACCTGTCTGAGCCAGCTCTACCACGAATACCGCCGCGGCGTCGTGGCCGGCTATGCGAAATTTGAGACCTTCCCGGTCTGGAATCTCCCCCTCAAGCACCCGATCAACCTCGCCTACGAGGCCGCCACCGCCGATCTCAACGACGTCAATATGATCGATCCCTTCCACCTCTCCGCCTACGGCGTGACCACGGTCAACTACAACCGTGACGTCGAGGTCTTCCCGGTCCTGCAGGCGATCTTCGAGCAGATCATGGGCAGCAGCCCCTACCGCTCCCCGACGGACATGGGCGTCAACATGGTCGGCAACTGCATCATGGACGACAAGGTCTGCTGCGACGCCTCCCTGCAGGAGATCGTCCGCCGCTACTATTCCGCGCTCTGCGACCGCAGACGCGGCTCCGGCAGCGACGAGACCGTCTTCAAGCTCGAGCTTCTGATGAAGCAGGCCGGGATCACTGACGAGATCCGTCCCGTGATCGCCGCCGCCTGCTCCGACGAGGAGCGTACCGGCCTGCCCGCCGTCGCCATCGAGCTGCCGGATGGGGAGATCATCCTCGGCGGCACCTCGGAGCTGATGGGCCCGTCCGCGGCCTGCCTGCTCAACGCTCTGAAGCGCCTGGCCGGGATCGAGCGCCACTACCACGTCATCTCCCGCAGCGCCATCGAGCCGATCCAGAAGCTCAAGATCGAGAGCCTCGGCAGCCGCAACCCACGCCTGCACAGCGACGAGATCCTGATCGCCCTGGCGATCTCTGCCTCCACGAACCCGCAGGCGGCCCTGGCGATGCAGCAGCTCCAGCTTCTGAAGGACTGCGAAGCGCATTCCACGGTCATCCTCTCCGGCCCGGACGCGGACGTCTATTCCCGCCTCGGCCTGCACATGACCTGCACGCCAAAGTACCAGACGAAGGCGCTGTTCCACCGCTGAGCCCTTTCCAAATTCAATTAAAATGAACGCCGTGCGCCGGCGGGACGAAGCCGTCCCCCGGCGCACGGTTTTCATGCGGCGTCGCGTTCGGCCGCGAGCATGTTTTCAATGAAGATGCCGTAGCCCCGCGTCGGGTCCTGCACAAGCACGTGCGTCACTGCGCCGATCAGCTTCCCGTCCTGCAGGATCGGAGACCCGCTCATGCCCTGCACGATGCCCCCGGTCGCGGAGAGCAGAGCCGGATCCGTCACGCGCAGCCGCAGATTTTTGCAGGGCTCCGCGCCGAAGGACAGGGCCTCGATCTCGATCGCATACCGCCCGACCTCGGTCCCGGAGACGTTGCAGAGCAGCTCTGCCTGCCCGGTGTGGACCTCCGCCCGCTCCGCCACGGGGACGCAGGGTGCGCCGCCGCCGAGCGCGCCGTGGCCGAAGAGCCCGCGGTCCGTGTTCTGCTCGATCGTCCCTAAAATGCCGCCCTGTCCCGCGCTGCCGCGCAGCTCGCCCGGCGCCCCTGCCGCGCCCTTCCGTACCGAGACGACCTCGGTCTGCGTGGCGACGCCGGCGCAGACCGGCGGATTTCCGGCCTCCGAGCCGGCCACGCCGTGGCCGAGCGCGCCGAATGCGCCGGTCTCCGGGTCAAAGTAGGTGACGGTGCCGAGTCCCGCGATCCGGTCCTGCACATAGACGCCGATCCGCCACGCCCGCTGCGTGTAGACCGGACGCACCGTGAAGCTCATGTCCTTTCCGCCGCGCCGCACCCGCAGAATCAGGTCCGAGCCGTGTCCGGCCTCGATCTGGTCCCGCAGCTCCGAGGAACGCGAGACCTTCGTCCCGTTCACGCAGACGATCCGGTCCCCGAGCCGGATCCCGGCGACCCGGGCGGGCGCCAGCGCGTCCGCCGCGTCAAATTTTACCACATAGACGCCGTCCAGGGCCAGCTCCAGTCCCACGGTCCTGCCCACCGGAACGAGCCCCGCCTCGCTCGCCGCGGCGGCGGGAAGCAAAGCGGTCAGCAGAAGCAGCGCCAAAACCGAACATAAAAATTTTCGCATCCGATCCCTCCGTTCGCAATGTTCTGCATATAATATGGTCGAAAGCGCGAAAAAAACACTGGCGTGTTTTCCTCGAACCGACAACTTTTGTCAAAATTTCAGCGTGCGCGCATATAGACGACGCGCCGCGGGAAAACTGGATCGATCGCAGGCACGCGGTTCAGAGAAAGCCCGGGAAAACCTGCGTTAAAATGAGCACTTGACAGATTTGCGCGCGCGGGCTATAGTATAAACAGATAAAATACAGAAAGGAAGCGGTCATAAGTGGCAGCTAAAAAGATGAAGGAAGCGGTAGACGCCGCCCTCGAAAAGGCGGAGCCTGTCGTCCGCAAGGCAAAGGGCGCCGCGCAGGCAGCCGCGAAGAAGGCGGAGCCGGTGATCGAGGCAGCGATCAGCGCGGGCAAGCAGCTCGGTGCGGGCTACGTGCCGGAGCTCTACGTACAGGACGCGAATCGCCAGTTTGACTGCGCGGAGCTGCTCGAGCGCTGCGTTGCGGATTTCCGCGAGAAATACGCGCCGATGCGCATCTCGTCCTGCAAGCTCTATATCAAGCCGGAGGACTCGATGGTCTACTACGTCATCAACGATATTGAGGACAAGCTTCCGCTGTAATACCGGAGGGGCGTGCTGCAAACGTGCAGCACGCCCCTTTTCAAAATGAAACTATGATACTGTGATAAGAATGCGGTATGGGACAATTCTTTGAACTGTCCCATATAATTATATCATGGGAACGACGTTCGGCACGATTCGAAAAAATTTCTTGCAATCCGATCGAAATACCGCTATAATTACTTTATTGTGCAAGCAAGGCGGCGAGCTGCGCCGTCATCCTGAACCGGAAGGTGGATCCATGGATATTTTTGCCAAATGCGACAAATTTACGAAACCGAATGAACTGCGCGAAATGAGGCTCTACCCCTACGGCCACGCGCTGGAATCGCGGCAGGACGTCGAGGTCATGATGGAGGGCAAGCGCCGGATCATGCTTGGCTCCAACAACTACCTCGGCCTGACCACGAACCAGGAAATCATTGAGGCCGGTATCCACGCCTTTGAAAAGTTCGGCTCCGGCTGCTCCGGTTCCCGCTATCTGAACGGGACGCTGGAGATGCATCTGGAGCTCGAAGCGGAGCTGGCAAAATTCCTCCGCAAGGAATATGCGCTGATTTTTTCCACCGGCTTCCAGACGAACCTGGGTATTATCTCTTCCATTGTCGGTCCGCACGACTATGTCATCTGCGACCGTGAAAACCACGCCTCGATCTATGACGGCTGCAAGCTCAGCTACGGCAAGATGCTCCGCTTCCTGCACGCGGACATGGAGGATCTCGAGCGCCAGCTCCAGAAGGTCCCTGAAAACCGCGGCTGCCTCATCATAACGGACGGCGTCTTCTCCATGGGCGGCGACATCGCCAATCTCCCGGAGATCTGCCGCCTGGCGAAGAAGTACGGCGCCGGCGTGATGGTCGACGACGCGCACGGCCTCGGCGTGATCGGCGAAGGCGGACGCGGCACCGCCAGCTACTTCGGCCTTGAAGACCAGGTGGACATCTACATGGGCACCTTCTCCAAGTCTCTGGCTTCGCTCGGCGGCTACTGCGCGACCTCCGCCCGGATCGGCGACTACATCAAGCATACCTCCCGCCCCTTCATCTTCTCCGCGTCGATCACCCCGGCCAGCTGCGCCACTGCGCTTGCCGCGCTGCGGTATCTGGAGGCGCATCCGGAGCTGCCCGTGCGCCTGAGCGAGATCAGCGCGTACGCCAGAAAGCGGTTCCACGAAAAGGGCGTCCGCATCATCGAGGCGGAGACCCCGATCGTCCCGATCTATACCTATGATCCGATCAATACGCTCAAGAAGTCCATGGAAGCTTACGACGCCGGCGTCTATGTCAATCCCGTGCTTCCGCCCGCCTGCGCGGAAGGGGAGTGCCTGCTCCGCACGAGCTACATGGCGACCCACACCAAGCCTTTGATTGACGAGGCGACCGACATTCTCGCGGAGGTGCTGAAAAACGATGGCTGAGCGGGCTGCGATCGTCACCGGCGGCACTTCCGGCATCGGCCTTGCGGCTGCCAGAGCGCTGCGGGAGACCGGCATGAAGGTGTACGTCCTCTCGCGCAGACCGTTCTCGGAGAAGGGTCTGCATCACGTCTGCGCCGACATCGCGGACGAGCAGCAGTGCATCTGCGCGGTGAAGGAGATCCTCAAATACGGCGGCGACGTCGAGCTGCTGGTCAATAACGCCGGCTTCGGCATCTCCGGCGCGATCGAATATACCGAGCTTGCCGACGCGAAGAAGCAGATGGAAGTCAACTTCTTCGGAACGGTCAATATGACCAAGGCCATCCTCCCGCACTTCCGCCGGCGCGGCGGCGGAAGGATCGTCAACGTCAGCTCTGTGGCCGCACCCGCCGCGATCCCGTTCCAGGCCTTCTATTCCGCCACGAAGGCGGCGATCAACGACTATACCGCCGCTCTGGCCAATGAGGTTCGCCCCTACGGCATCACGGCGACGGCTGTTCAGCCCGGCGACATCGCCACCGGCTTCACCGCCGCCCGCGAGAAGTCCATCGCCGGCGACGAGGCCTATCAGGGCCGGATCTCCAAGAGCGTCAAAAAGATGGAGCACGACGAGCAGAACGGTATGGACCCGGCCAAGGCCGGCGCCTATATTGCGAAGATCGCGATGAAAAAGCACCCGAAGCCCCTGTACACGATCGGCTTCAGCTATAAGGTCATCTGCGTCCTGCTGAAGCTTCTGCCGTGCCGCTTCGCCAACTGGATGATCGGCAAGCTCTACGCCTGAGTCCGAAACACAGAAGGAGGTTATTTTATGAAACAGTTCCGAAAGCTGCTGATCCTGGTCCTTGCGCTGACGCTGTGTCTGACCCTGTTTGCCGGATGCGGCAAGAAGGACGATCCCACGCCCGCAGAGGACAAGACCGCCGTGACCGATCCCGCCGAGGAGGAACCGGCCAAGCCCGCCGAGGTCGGCGGTGAGACCGTCACTTACGCAGGCTGCTCCGTGCTCGTGCCCGAGGGCTTTGCCCTGAAGGAGCCCGGCGACTTTTCCTATTACGATTTTTCCGTCAGGAAGTCCGATTTCTCCTACTTCGACTTCATCACGACGGATGACGATGATCTGATCATGTCCAAGTACGAATACAACAAGCAGACCTATACCAACGAGCAGGTCGACGTAGAGGCTGTCTGCGGCGATCTGACCTGGACCGGCTTCCAGTATTCCGACGGCTGGGGCGGCTACGGCTTCGAGGTCTATACCACCCTCGACGGGAAGCTGATTCGCGTCGCTTCCGCAGGCTTCCAATTTGACAGCGACGTGGCGCGTGCCGTCCTTGGCTCCGTGGCCAAGGCAGGCTGAGCTCCGGGGTCTGCGGCAAACTGAGAAACCGAAAGGCAACAGGAAATACCTGTTGCCTTTTTTTGCGTTTCGCAGTAAAATATAGCCGATCACAAGAGGTGAACAAGATGAATCTGTTTGACTATCTGACCTGGCGATCCGACGTGCCGCTGTCAGTTTCCCCGTTCAATCCGGTGGACAGCCTCATCCTCTCCGAGCTCGCCTACACGGATTTTGAAGGCGTCCTGCCCTTTGACGGTGCCGCAGTCCCGCTTTCCGAGGCCTGCGAGGCGTATTTCTCTGTCCACAGCCGCGAGGAGGTCAAGGCCCGCCCCGGCTATACCGCTCCGGCGCCGTTTCTGATGGACTTCCTGCTCCGCGGCGCGCGCTTCCGCGAGACGGCCCTCTGCTTTTTCGAATCGTTGACGGATTACGACGATCCGACTCAGTTTGCGGCTCTGACCTGTCTTCTGCCCGACGGCACTGCCTTCGTGAGCTTCCGCGGGACGGACGGGACCGTCCTCGGCTGGAAGGAGGACCTGATCCTGAGCTACCGCAGCCGCACGAAGGGCCAGCTTCTCGCCGCGGAATATCTCGACCGCGCCGCGGCCGGGACCGACCGCCCCCTTTTGATTGGCGGTCATTCGAAGGGCGGAAACCTGGCGATCTATGCCGCTGCCTTCTGTTCGCCCGAGACCCAGAACCGGATCCGGCAGGTCTACTCCAACGACGGCCCCGGCTTCCGCGACGAGCTGCGCGGCGAAGCGTCCTATCTTGCCGTCATGCCGAAGTGCCTCTCGATCATCCCGGATACCTCCGTGATCGGCCTGCTGCTGACCAACGACTGCCCGCGCATCGTGGTCGAGAGCAGCGCCGCCGGCATGGTCCAGCACGACGGCTTCACCTGGCAGACCGGGCCGACCGGCTTCCTTCCGGCGGAGCTCTCCCGCCGCGGCGAGTACGCCGAGAAGACGATCAGCGCCTGGGTCTCCAGGCAGGACGATGAGACCCTCCGCTCGATGGTGGACTCCCTGTTTCAGGTCCTCGAGGCCCCCGGCGCAGACAGCTTCCACGTACTGAAATCGAAAAAAATCCGGACGGCCGAGCTGATGATGGCCGCCGCCCGCGGCCTGCCGAAGGAGAAGCAGAAGGAATTCCTCTCCTCGATGGGTCAGCTCCTGCAGTCCTCCGGCGTCCAGCTTCTGGACATCGTCCGCCCGGACGGCGACAAGCCGCAGACCTGAGCGGGGACGCAAATATGAGAGAAAACGCAGACATGAGACAGACCGCGGATCTGACCTTCCGGCGAACGGACGGCTTCCACATCACGCTTGCGGCGGATCAGTACCGCCAGATTTCCGCGCCTGCCCGCATCCGGGCCGCGCTGGCCGAGGAAAACGTCGTCGGCTTTGATATTTGTCTGGACAGCGCCTGCATCGGCTTTGCGATGCTGCGTCGATTCGAGCCCGACGCCTGGTTCCTCTGGGACTTTGCGATCGACGCCGCATATCAGAACCGAAAGCTCGGCACCCGCGCCCTTCTGGCGCTGATCGGCCTGATGCAGACGCAGTACCGCGCCAACCGGCTTACCACGACCTATCTCTGGGGCAACGACCGGGCGAAGCACGTCTACGAGTCGATCGGCTTTGTCGAGACGGACGTGGTCGACGAACCCGGCGTCCACGAGGTCAACATGGCCCTGGAGCTCCGGTAAGGGACGCCGCCCGGCTCAGGAGCCGGGAGCCGCCCCGCATAAAGCCATCCGCGCCTGCATAGACTGCCCTGAGGTGGTATCATGCGGCGTAGAGCGCTGCACTTCCGCGGACGCTGGAAGCTGGGCCTGCTGCTTCTGCTGCTCGGCCTGGTTCTGCTGCTGAATCTGAACTATCTGCCCACGGTCCGCCGCCTGGTTCGCATGCAGGCGGACAACGAGACCTCCAACCGGATCAACGAGGCCGTAGACGCCTATCTGGGCAAGCACCCGCTGAGTTATGAGCAGCTTGTCCGCCTGGAGAAGGACGCTTCCGGCACGATCACGGCCATGCAGCTCAATATGGACGAGGCCAACCGTCTGCGCGCCTGGCTGCTTGAGGAGATCGACCGCGTCATCCCGGATATGACCGGCCAGGACTTCGCGGTTCCGGTCGGGAACGTGCTGTTTCCGGCCCTGTTTTCCGGCAGGGGCGGGAACCTGCCGGTGCGGGTGGTCTCCCTGCGGTCCTCCAACGCGGAGATCGGGAGCAGCTTCACCGCGGCCGGAATCAACCAGACCCTGCATACGGTCGAGCTTCAGGTCAGCGTCGAAATGCTGCTGCTGACCCCGGCCGGCTTTTTGGAGTTGAAGACGCAGACAACGGTACCGCTTGCCCAGACCGTCATCGTGGGCAGCGTTCCGGGGACATTGATACAGACGGGAGAATGAAACAATGGAAGCAAAAGATGAAATCCGCCGGCTCCGCGAGAAGCTGAACGAGGCCAACTACCGCTACTATGTGCTCGACGCCCCCGACATGGCCGACTATGACTACGATATGGCCCTGCGCCGCCTGGAGGAGCTCGAAGCCGCGCACCCGGAGCTGATTACGCCGGACTCCCCGACGCGCCGCGTCGGCGGCGAGGCGATCAGCCAGTTCGAGAAGGTGACGCACCAGGTCCCGCTCGAGAGCCTGCAGGACGTCTTCTCCCTTGACGAGCTCTGGGACTTCGACGCCCGCGTCCGCGAGACGATTCCGGCGCCGGAGTACTCCGTCGAGCCAAAGGTCGACGGCCTCTCGGTCGCCCTCGAGTATGAAAACGGCGTCTTCGTCCGCGGCGCAACCCGCGGCGACGGCCGGATCGGCGAGGACGTGACCGAAAACCTCCGCACGGTCCGCTCGATCCCGATGTCCCTGCAGAACGCCCCGGCGCGGCTGATCGTCCGCGGCGAGGTCTTCATGCCGAAGCAGGTCTTCGAGGCGCTGAACGCGAAGCGCGAGGAAAACGGCGAGCCGCTGTTCGCCAATCCCCGCAACGCCGCCGCCGGCTCCCTGCGCCAGCTCGACCCGCAGATCGCCGCCAGGCGCCAGCTCGATATCCTGGTCTTCAATCTCCAGCTCTGCGAGGGCAAGACCTTTGCGACCCACACCGAGACCCTCGACTATCTGGCGTCTCTGAAATTCAAGGTCATCCCCTATGAGCGCTGCACGAAAAAAGAGCAGATCGCCGCGCGCATCGAAGCGATCGACGCGGGCAGGGGAGAGCTCCGCTACGACATCGACGGCGCGGTCGTCAAGCTCAACGACCTCGCCGGCAGAGCGCGGATGGGCTCCACGGCGAAGTTCCCGCGCTGGGCCGCGGCCTATAAATATCCGCCAGAGATCAAGCAGACCGTTCTGCGGGAGATCGTCGTCCAGGTCGGCCGCACAGGCGTGCTGACCCCGAAGGCCGTCGTGGATCCGGTCCGCCTGGCCGGGACCACGGTCACGAACGCGACGCTCCACAACCAGGACTTCATCACCGAGCGGGACATCCGCGTCGGCGACACGGTCCGCATCCGCAAGGCCGGGGAGATCATCCCCGAAATCCTCGGCGTCGTGCCGGAGAAGCGCCCTGCTGGCGCGCAGCCCTACCGCCTGCCCGCGGTCTGCCCGGTCTGCGGCGCGCCGGTGGAGCGGGACGAGGACGGTGCCGCCCTGCGCTGCACCGGCGCCGAGTGCCCTGCCCAGCTCAGCCGGAACATCGCCCACTTCGTCTCCCGGGACGCCATGGACATCGACGGCCTCGGCAGCGCGATCGTCGACCAGCTCATCGACGCGGGTTTCGTCAAGTCCCCGGCGGACCTCTACTATCTGAGCCTCGATCAGCTCGCGACGCTCTGGAAAAAGGGCGACAAGGCCCCCAAAAAGCTGCTCGATTCGATCACGGCCAGCAAGTCCAACGACCTGAGCAAGCTGATCTACGCCCTCGGCATCCGTCAGGTCGGCGCCAAGACCGGCAAGGTTCTGGCCCGCGAATTCGGCACGCTCGACGCGCTGATGGAGGCAGACGCGGAGGCGCTGACGAATGTGCGCGACGTCGGCGCGATCACCGCTGAGTCGATTGCCTCCTGGTTCCGCAGCGAGCAGGGCCGCCACGTCGTCGAGCGTCTGCGCGCGGCTGGCGTCAATTTCAACTCCCTTGCCGCGCCCGCGGAGCACCGCTTCGACGGCCTGACCTTCGTCCTGACCGGCACGCTCGAGCGCTTCACCCGCGCCGAGGCGACCGAACGCATCGAAGAGCTCGGCGGCAAGGTCTCCGGCTCGGTTTCAAAGAAGACCTCCTTCGTCGTCGCCGGCGAGGAAGCCGGCTCCAAGCTCCGCAAGGCCAACGAGCTCGGCGTCCCCGTGCTCAGCGAGGAAGCCTTCCTCTCCATGCTGGAGGAAGCCTGATCTCGTCGGCTGCACAGCGCCGGTGAAAAGAAAAAGCCGTGAGGCGGTCCCGATCTGGGACCGCCTCACGGCGTCTTTGCGTCTTTTTACAGATATCGGTCGTGTTTGGCCATTCGCCGGAGCGTGAGGAAGGCGGCAATGAACATCACGACGATGAAGCCGAGGAAGAGGGTTGCCGTCTCGCCGTCGCTCTCGCGCAGGGCGATAAAGTCGTAGACGCCGTGCAGGCCTGCCGGAATGAGCAGGGCCAGGACCCGGTAGAAGCGGCAGCGGCGCACGTTGCCGACGTATTCCATATACTTTGCCTGGGAGTACCACGCGCCCATGAACACGCCGAAGGCGGCGTGGCCCGGCACTGCGGTCAGCGCGCGGACCAGTGCGGTCGGCAGGCCGTATTGGACCACGTAGAAGATATTCTCCCAGAGCGCGAAGCCGAGCGAGAGGAACACCGAATAGACGATGCCGTCATAGCGGCAGTCGAAGCTGGGGTTGCGCCAGGTCAGCCGGTTGAGCAGCAGGTACTTGGAGCCCTCCTCGCACAGACCGATGATCAGGAAATTCGACAGAATCTGATAGAGCAGGCTGCTTCTGTCCATGCCGCCGAGCAGCCGCATTCCGCCCCATTCTCCGGCGAGGGCGAGCAGGGTCGCGAGGATCCCCATCCCGACCAGCCGCCATAAAAGACTCCGCGGCTCCTTCTCCAGACGGTCGGAGCGATAGACGTAGAGCATCAGAATGACAGCGGGAAGAACGGCGGCGGCGATCAGGACCGGGTGGGTCGTGGCAAACAGATACGGGATCAGGAACATAACATCGCTCCTTTCCGTCGGCAATTATCTGCCGGCAAAGCGTTCTTTTGCGTGGAAGGCCTCGCACACGGAGACGTAGTTTCCGAAGACCGTGATCCGGTCTCCGGGCAGGAGCACCGTGCCTGCGCCGACGGAGGTCGGCTTTGCGTCCTTGCGCTCCACCAGCAGGACCAGAATGTTCCGCTCCTGCTTGAGCCCGGTTTCCGACAGCGGCTTGCCGCGGTATTCCTCCGGAACCGTGTTGAGCGTCACCTGTGCGATACAGTATTTTGCGATCTGGTCGATCAGCAGGATGCTGTTGAGCGTTCGGTCGCCTGCCACGCGGTTTGCGGCCTGCTCGATGTGCATATCCAGCCACCGGCGGACCTTGCGGGTGCGCGAGAGGGTCAGAACGGCCGCGACCGCGGCCAGCGGGACCAGAATGCCGAAGAAGGTGCTGCCGAGCTGGGCCGCCTTCAGGGACATGAAGACGTTGATCAGGACGGATACGATCGTGATGTTGAAGACGAAGCCGAAGAGCATGGCGATCGTCGCCAGTCTGCGCCGCGAGCGGTTGGAGAGGAACATCTCGCTCTCGCGCGTCGTAAAGCCGCAGCCGGTCAGCAGGGACGTGACCTGGAAGCGGGCCTTTTCCTCGGGCAGGCCGATCAGACGGAAGAGGACCGTAAAGACCTCCGAGATGACCCAGTAGAGCATGACCACGACGGCGAACAGGGAAGCGGAGGTGTAGATGTTCATGCTCTGCCGCCTCCTTCCTGCCGCAGCAGCCAGAAGGCCAGCGCCGTTCCCATCAGGGCGTGGCTGTATTCCGGGCTGCCCCAGTTGCGGAGCACCTCGTCGATTGGGCGCAGCTCCCAGCGGAGCAGCTCATCCGCGTCCAGATGCTGTTCCCCGGTCGGGATTAGATCCTCAGCGAGATAGATATGGAAGGTGTTCTTGAAGAGCGCGGGGTTCGGATTGCAGGCGCCGAGACGGGTCAGCTTCCCGGCGCGGAAGCCGGTCTCCTCATAGAGCTCGCGGAAGGCGGTCTGCGCGGGGTCCTCGTCCCCGTCGCGGACGCCGCCGGGGAACTCCGTCGTCAGCCGCTCGGCGCTGTGACGCCACTGCCGCGCCAGCACGAACTGACCCTGATAGACCGGGATCGTCATGACCCAGTCCGGGGCATCGATCGCCACGTATTCTCCCGCGCGTCCGCCCGCGGCATGCTCCGTCTGGGCGATGACGTCATAAATAGTGGTGTGCAGGAGCAGTCTCCGCTCGGAGATTTCCCATTTCAGCCGGTTCTCATTCACGGGAAACACCTGCCTCTCATTTTATTTGTCCAGAACTTCCACCTGGATCGCCTTCACGGTCTGCTCGATCCTCTCAATCTCGTCCGCGCTCAGCCGGATGTCCAGGCACTTGACCGTGTCCGCCACGTTTTCCGGCCTGCGCATGCCGACGAGCAGGCTCATCTGCTTAAACTGCGTCAGGGCCCAGGCCTCGACCAGTGCGGCGTAGCTGCAGCCGTGCGCCGCGCAGAGCGGCTTCCAGAGCTCAAAGGCCTTTCTCAGCCCTTCCAGCTTCTCCGGCGCCGACCAGGGCAGGCGGGAGCGGATGTCGGTCCTGCGGAAGGCCTTCTCCTTCTCGGCAAATTCCGGCCCGGTCAGCCAGCCCTCCTCCAGCACGCCGTAGGTCTGGAACGAGGCGCCGTACTTTTTGCAGACCGGGAAATAGTCCCGCCCGTGGAAGGGGGAGAGGACTGAGAAGAATTCCTGCACGAGGGAGACGCCCTGCTTCTTCGCCGGGGCGTTCTGATAGGCCTCCAGATCGGCGGGCTGGCTGTTGGACAGACCGTAGGCGCGGATCTTGCCCGCGCGGATCAGCTCTTCGAGGGCGTCCACGGTCTCTTCGACCGGGAAGCTCTTGCAGACGTAGTGAACGATGACCGAGTCGAGATAGTCGGTCTTCATCCGACGCAGGGAGTCCTCCACGTCCCGGCGAATTGCCGGACCGCGGGTGTCGTTGTTGACCGTGTAGCCGTCGCGGGAGTAGTGAAAATTGCCGCCCTCGCCGCGCCAGTTCAGGGAGCACTTCGTCTGCAGGATGAAATCGTGCCGCCGCCCCTCGAGCGCCTTGCCGAGCAGTTCCTCGCTGACGCCGGTGCCGTAGACGGGCGCGGTGTCGATGTAATTGATGCCGGCGTCCCTGCAGATGTCCAGAAGCCTCGCCGTCTCGGCCTCGCTGGACTCGTGATCGGTCCAGACACTGCCGCCGCCGAGGGCCCAGGTGCCGAGGGCGATGACGGATACGTCGATGTCGGTGCGTCCCAGTTTCTGATACTTCATGTCAAAACCTCCAAAAAGAGCGGGCGAATCCACTCCGTTTTTATCCATCATTATCATAGCATACCCCGCGCGGGATTGCAAGGGAGAAAGGCGTTTTTGAACGGAAGGGCATGATCGTGCTCCGCTTGGCCTTCCCGGACCAAGGCAAAAGTCAACGCAATCTTCTATGAAAGCGGAGCGTTCCGAGCCCCTGCCTGCGAATACGCCGCGCATGATCGTACCCAGGCCTGCATAAGCTGTCCCGGTGATGCGGATGAAGGGAAAACGGAAACTCGGATGGATCGGGCTTGTGCTGGCGACAGGGCTGCTGCTGCTGCGACTCGGCGCGCCGCGCGCCGGCGGAACGCTGCGCAGTCTTCTGGTGGATCCCCGCGGCGAAGCAGCTGCCCAGGCAGTCTACTCAGCCTTCTCCGGCGACGCGGAAGCCGTCCCCGTTAGCCTTTTCCCCTTCGTCGAAGGGGAGAAGGGGAACCGCGTCAGCGGTGGATGAGGGGCCGTATGTGGCAACCTAACGATTATCGCATCCCTGTCGAGATCACCCCTGGCTTCTGGGCGCGCCTCTGCCTGCTCCTCTTTCTCGACCCCCGCGCCACGGCCGCCATCCTCACGGCGGCTGCCCTCCATGAGCTCGGCCATCTGCTCGCCCTCCGTCTGCTTGGGATCCCGGTCTTCGGCCTCCGGCTCAGCGGCGTCGGCGCTTCACTCTGCGCCGACCTGCGCGGAGACCTGCGCGAGGCCTGGGCGATTCTTGCCGGGCCGGGCGTGAATCTGCTTCTTGCGCTCTGCCTCCGCAGCCGTCTGCCCGGCTTTGCCCTTTGCAATCTCGCTCTCGCCGCCTATAACCTGCTCCCGGTCCAGCCTCTCGACGGCGGCAGGCTCTGCGCCGGGATCTTGCCCCGCGTCTTCGGCGCCGCCGGCGATGCCCTCTGCAGGGCGCTTGCCTTCCTGACCGCTGTTCTGGTCGTCTGTCTCGGTGTGATCGGCACCTGCGTGCTCCGCCTCGGCCTGCTGCCCTGCCTGTCCGCCGCGGCCTTCCTGCTGCGGCTTGGGGCTTGCCAAACGGAGCGGAAAATGCTATAATACAGCTATCAATTCTGCATTGAGGTACGCCTATGAACGAAGCAATTGACCGCCGCCTGGAGCGCATTCTGCCCGGTGTGCAGAAGCCTGCCCGCTACGTGGGCGGCGAATACAATCAGACGGTAAAGGACCTTGCGGAGGTCGACACCCGTATCGCTTTTTGCTTCCCGGACACCTACGAGATCGGCATGTCGAACGTCGGCATGCGAATCCTCTACGAGGTCATGAACAATATGCCCGGCGTCTGGTGCGAGCGCGTCTTCACCCCCTGGGGCGACATGGAGGACGCCATGCGGCAGCACGGCCTCCCGCTCTACGCCCTCGAGAGCCACGACCCGGTCCGGGATTTCGACCTGATCCCGTTCTCGGTCGGCTACGAGATGAGCTACACGAACATTCTGACCATGCTGGATCTTGCCGGCGTCCCGCTGCACGCCTCCGAACGGAAAGGTTTACATAACATTGTTTTTGCCGGCGGCGCCTGCACCTACAACCCGGAGCCCCTCGCGGACTTTTTCGACTTTTTCTCCCTCGGCGAGGGGGAGGAAAGCACGGTGGAGATTGTCGACTGCTACCGCGCGGCGAAGAAGAACGGCCTGAGCAAGGAGGCGTTTCTGCTGGAGGTCTCGAAGATCCCCGGCGTCTACGTCCCCTCGTTCTATGAGCACCGCTATCTGCCGGACGGCAGACTGGAGTCGATCGTGCCTCTGCACGGCGCGCCGGAGAAGGTGACGAAGCGCATCGTCCAGGACCTCGACGCCGCTGTCTTTCCAACGAAGCCGATCGTCGCCTCCACGGAGATCGTCCATGACCGGGTCAACCTGGAGGTCATGCGCGGCTGCATCCGCGGCTGCCGTTTCTGTCAGGCGGGCTACACCTACCGCCCGGTCCGTCCGCGCAGCCCTCAGACGCTGATGCGCCAGGCGCGGGAGGCGCTCGAGAGCTCCGGTGACCAGGAGATCACCCTTTCGAGCCTCTCCACCTCCGACTACCGCTATCTCGCGTCGCTGACCGACGAGCTGACCGACTGGTGCGTCGCGCGGAAGATCGGCCTGTCCGTGCCCTCGCTGCGGGCGGACAACTTCTCCCGCGACCTGATGCTGAAGCTCTCTGCGGTGCGGAAATCCGGCCTGACCTTTGCGCCGGAGGCCGGCACGCAGCGCCTGCGCGACGCGATCAACAAGAACGTGACCGAGGAGGACATCCTGAAGACCTGCGAGGTCGCTTTTTCCGGCGGCTGGAACAGCGTCAAGCTCTATTTCATGCTCGGCCTGCCCACGGAGACCGACGAGGACGTCCTCGGCATCGCGGAGCTCGTCTTCAAGATCCTGCAGACCTGGAAGGCCTTCGCGTCGAACAAAAAACGCGGCGTCCGCATCCACGTTGCCACGGCCTTCTTCGTGCCGAAGCCCTTCACGGGCTTCCAGTGGGAGCCGCAGATCACGCCTGAGGAATACATGCGCCGCGTCCACCTGCTCAAAAACAACCTCTTTTCCAAGAGCATCGAATACGACTACCATGACTCCCGCCTCAGCGAGATGGAAGCCGTCCTGGCCCGCGGCGACCGCAGGCTCGCGCCGGTGATCGAGGCCGCCTGGCGGCGCGGCGCGAAGCTCGACGGCTGGCTCGAGTATTTCGACTATGATAAGTGGATTGCCGCCCTGGACGAATGCGGCGTCGAACGCAGCTTCTACACGACGCGCGGCTTCGGCACGGACGAGGTCCTGCCCTGGGACACGATCGACCCGGGCGTGCGCAAGGACTTCCTCCTGCGCGAGCGCGAGCGGGCCTTCCGCTCTGAAATCACGCCCGACTGCCGCCACGGCTGCGCGGGCTGCGGCGCGAACGGGCTTCTGACCGAAGGGAGGGTCTGCGATGCTTAGAATGCGGTTCTCAAAAGAGGGAAACGCGGTCTGGATCTCCCATCTGGACCTGATGCGCCTGCTGATGCGCGCCTTCCGACGCGCCGGCATCGCGCTCAAGCACTCCCAGGGCTTCACGCCCCACCCGGAGCTCTCGCTCGCCATGCCCCTGTCCGTCGGGATCTCGAGCGCCTGCGAGATTGCGGATTTCTCGCTGGCGGAGGGCGAGACCGTCCCGCCCGAGCAGATCCCAGACCGCCTCAATGCGGTTTTGCCGGAGGGCGTCCGCGTTTCGGACTGCTATGACGACGGCCAGAAGCTCAAGTATCTTGCCTGGCTGGAAGCCGAGCTGACGCTGATCTGGGACGGTGGCGTTCCCGAAAACGCCGAGACGGCGATCGCCGACCTGCTCGCGAGTGAGCGCCTCCTCGTCGAGAAGCACAGCAAGAACGGCCCAGTGGAGACGGACATCCGCCCCATGTACCGGGACGTCAGCCTGACGCGCACCGCCGGGACCGAGCTCTGCCTCCGGGTGACCTGCGCGGCGCAAAACCCGACCCTGAACCCGATGCTGATCGACGCGGCGATCCGCCGCCATCTGCCGGCGCTTGCGCCGGACTTCACCCGCTGCCGCCGTCTGCGGCTTCTGAACGCCGGAAACGAACCGTTCCGATGAACAGGAAACCGCCGAAGAGCGCTCCTTTGGGAGCGCTCTTCGGCGGTTCTCAGCCCTTTTTCAGAAATGACAGACCCATCCGGCGGTGCGGCATCCGGCCCTATCCGGGCAGCTTGGCCTCGGAGAGCAGACGCGCGGCCGCCTGATCCAGAACGTGCGCGCGCTCGCCCAGAAAGGCGCGCGCCTTTTCAAACGGCGCATAGCCCGGCTTCGTGCCGTGGATGTCGCTGCCCAGGGCGAGGACGAAGCCCTCGTCGATCCACTCCACAAGCTGCTTGCGCCCGAAATGCCGGGTCAGCGCGTCGGCGTTGACCTGACCGTACAGGCCGAGGGAGAAGTAGTTTTCGATCAGCGTGTGGCTGTAGCGGTCCACGTGCGCCAGGATCGGGAACAGACCGTCGTCCAGCATCCGCGTGAAGGTCTCGCCCATGTTGCCCGCATAGCCTCGGAAGCTCAGCTCCGAGAGGATCACGTCGGTCCCGGGGATGCACAGCTCCTCGATCCCGTTCAGATGATCCAGACCGACGCACATATGGACCTCGGCGGCGGGCAGAATGCGGATCGGTCCGTGGTAGCGGTTCATCAGCTCGGAGAAGGTGCGCTCCCGGAGCGCAAGAAAATCGGAAAAGCGGTCGATCTGCGGATAGTAATGCGGTGTGGCGATGATCGTGTCGACGCCCGCCGCCTCGGCAAGCGCGAGCTGGGTGAGCGACGTTTCCATCCCGTCGCTGCCGTGGTCCGCGCCAGGAAGAATGTGCGCATGGAAATCCGTCATAGGTCATTGCTCCTTTTCAGAGGCAGAACCGACGATCACTCCTGCTTGTTATCCTGTTTTTTGTCCGATTCGGTCGTGTTCTGCTTCTGCTGATCTTTTGGCGCGAAGGAGGAGTAGGAACTGTAATAGCTGCCGTAATTGCCGTAGTAGCCGCGGCTGTATCCGCCTCTGCGGTAGTAATTCTTGCCGTAGTAGGAATATCTGCTCCGATAGGAGCTGTAGTGCGCGGAGCTCTTGCCGGTGGCGTCGTTGAGGATGAAGCCGACCACGTTGCCGTTCATCTGGCGGATCGTCTCGAGGCTGTAGTTGAGCTCGTTGAAGTGGTTCTTGCCGTTCTGCACCACGAAGACGAAGCCGGTGATCTTCTCGGCCAGGATGACGGCGTCGGAGACCACGTTGACCGGCGGGGTGTCGATGATGACGTAGTCAAAGTACTCCTTGATGTAGGAAAGCAGGCTGTCCATCTGCTTGGACGCGAGCAGCTCCGCCGGATTCGGCGGGATCTGGCCGGAGGTCAGCACGTGCAGATTTTCGGTTTCCGTCTTGCGGATCTTGATCTCTTTGGTCAGCCCGGCGAGGATCTCGGAGAGTCCGTTCTTGTTCTCCATGCCGAAATAGCGGTGAATCGTCGGCTTGCGCATATCGCCGTCGATCAGCAGAACGCGCTTCGCGGTGGAGGCGATGGAGATGGCGAGATTGACCGCGTTGGTCGTCTTGCCGTCATGCATCATGGAGCTGGTAATGGCGAAGACCGGGCATTTTTCGCCGCGCCCGGTAAACAGAAGCTTGGCCCGGATGCCGTTGTAGGCTTCGCGGATGGCGAACGGGCTGGACGCGGAGAGCATTCTCTGCTTGGCTTCGAGCTGCGATTTTGGCGCCCGCAGGGGCTTTTTCCCGAATACCATGGCCCTACTCCTTTCCTGCCGAATAGGTGTTGCCGCTGTCGCGGCCCGTGGAAACAATCAGGGGGATGGTTCCGAGCACCGGAACGTCATACTGTTTGGACAGGTCGTCCTCGTTCCAGACCGTCGTATCGGTCAGCGTCCGCACAAGGAAGAAAATCGCGGCGATTGCAAAGCCGATGATTGCGCCGAGCGCTGTGTTGCGGACGGGGTGCGGATAATACTGGCCCTCCGGCGGCTCCGCCGGATCGACGATCGTGATGTTGCCGTTGTCCACGATCTGCTTCATTCGGATGACGCCCTGCTCGGCGATCGTGGTTGCGATCAGGGGCAAATTCTTTTTGTCCGTGGAGGAGACGGTCGCCTTGAAGACCGAGGTGTTCGTTGTCGTCACCGAGAGCATCGAACGCAGCTGGCGGTAACTGTAATTGATCCCCTGCTGCTTGAGCGCTTCTGAGGCCATCTTCATGACGGTGTTGGACTGAAGGATATAGGCGCAGTTTGCCGCAAGCTGACGGTTGGAGGTCAACTCGTTCGTGGTGATGTCGCCGTTGACGTCCCGGTTCGTGATACTGTCGGCAAAGAAGGAGACCTCCGTCCGGTACATCTTCGGGATCCGGTAGTTGGTATAAGCCCAGGCGATTGAGCCCACGATGACCGCGGCGAGAATCAGCCAGACGATGTTCGAGAGCAGGACACGGAGGATGTCCTGAATGGAGAATTCATTTTTTTTCACAGTTGTAACCCTGCCTTTATCGAGAATCTGTCGGCCGGAAAGCGGTTCTGCCCGCTGCGGCCGTCAGAGAACGCAACTGCGCCACATAAAAATATAGCATAGTTCCGGGAAAAACACAATCTTTTTTTTGCGCCGCCCCCATAAAAGAAGGCTTTTGGCGCGCCCATTAAAGAAGAATATAGACAAAGACGGCGCAGATCGCCAGCACCAGCATCAACAGCGCGAAGGAGAGATTGCCGCTGATCTGCCGCCAGGCGGACCTGAAACTCTGGCGCAGGCGGTAGAACAGGCGGGCATAGCGCCTGCCGCCCTGTTTCTCCTTGCCGAGCAGGGCTGCCGCACGGTCCGCGCCGGCGCCGAGGCGGTAGCTGAGGGTTTCTGCGACCTTGTCCTCCACCGGCTCCGGGCTCTGCCGGAAGACGGTGCGGCTCAGCAGCAGAACGGCGCCGTCCAGGCTGTCGCTCAGCGCGTGGCTGCCGACGCTCCCGGCCGTGCAGGCGCCCTTTGCAAGCGGCTTTGTGATGCGGTTCTCTCCGAACAGCTTGGCGATCCGCCCTGCGCCATTCAAGGTCCCGGCAGCGAACCGCCCGGTCAGCCGGTTTTCCCCAAACAGGGCCGCGATCCACCCGAACAGGCCGGGCAGGAGCTTCAGCAGCACAGGCCGGTAGACCAGATCCTCCAGATCCAGCTTTTTCGGCCAACGGTTTACATAACGTCCGTTCCGGATCATCCAGGTGCGGACGACGCCGAGGTAGACCGCCGCGCCGATCGCGACGGAGATCGCGGCGCCCTTGAGGTTTTCAGCCGACAGATAGTGTACCGGGTGATGCAGATGCCCGGCGTGGAAGAAGTCCGCCGAGCAGTTGGCGATCGCGTTCATCGTCTGATTCGCGCTCAGACCGAGGACCGGGATCACGAGGGCGGAGAGGCCGAGGGCGATCGCGGCCGGTTTGGAGAGGTATCGCCGCATCGCGTTGAATTCCGCCTGCCGCGTCGGGTGCTTTTCCACAAAGACGGCCACGAACAGCTTTGTCATATAGGCCAGCGTCAGTCCGCCCGAGAACAGGAATACCCATTCGACGGCCTTCAAAATCCCGCCGTAGACGGGGATCCCCTCGACGATGCTCTCATGCAGCAGGGTCTTGCTCACGTAGCCGTTGAGCAGCGGAATGCCGCCGATGCCGAGCGCGCCGAGCAGGAAGGCCGCGGTGAGCAGGGGCTTTTTCCGGCCGAAGCCGCGGATCTCGTTGAGATCGAGCCTGTGGAGATTGCGGAAAACCGCGCCGGCGCAGAGGAAGAGGACCAGCTTGAAGCTTGAGTGGTTGACCATGTGCAGGACGGTCCCGCGGGCCGCCGGCGCGTTCTCCTCGCCGAGCAGCCCCATCATGCCGACGCCGACGAGAATGAAGCCGATCTGCGACATCGAGGAGCAGGCGAGCGTGCGCTTGAGGTCGATCGAGAACAGAGCCAGAACCGCGCCGAGCAGCATCGTGACGCAGCCCAGCGCCAAAATGCACGCGCCCCAGACCGGGTCGCCCCGGAAGAGGTTGCAGGAGATCGCGAGGATGCCCCAGACGCCGGATTTCGTCAGCGCGCCGGAGAGCAGGGCGGAGGCCGGCGCCGGCGCGACCGGGTGCGCCTTCGGCAGCCAGATGTGGATCGGGAACATGCCGGCCTTCGCGCCGAAGCCGAAGAGGATGCAGCCGCCCGCCGTGTAGAAGACCGGGAGCCTGCCGGTCTTCTGCGCCGCCGGATAGATGGCGCTGAGCTCGAGCGTGCCGAGATACCGTCCAAGCAGGAACAGGCCCATCAGCGCGGCGAGGCCGCCGATCACGGAAACGGCGAGATAGGTTTTTGCCGCGCGGATCGCGCCGTCCGTCTCCTCCTGGATGACCCAGGGGAAGGAGGCGAAGGACATGATCTCAAAGAAGACAAAGGCCGTGAAGAGGTCGGAGGCGAGGAAGACGCCCATCGTTGCGCCGAGGGTCAGAAGCTGGAAGAAGTAGTAGCGGCTGCGGCGGTGATGGTGGGCAAAGTAGTCGGGGGAGAACAGCAGGGTCATCGCCCACATGAAGGCGAGCACGACGCAGTAGACCGCGCGGAAGCCGTCCATCGTCAGATGCAGGCCGAGTCCGCACAGACCGTCCAGCGTGATCTGCCCGCCGCGGAACGCGGCGAAGATCGCAAGGCCGAGCTCGGCAAAGCCGGTCAGGATCGCGCATAGATCCCTGCCGTGCTTCGACCTGCGGCTGATCAGCCAACAGACCGGAGCCATGCACATCGGGATCAGAACAAGAAGCAGCAGAAGCATCGGTTCGCCTCCTTTCTGTCAGTTTTTGCAGCTGCCCTTCAAGGCAGGCTGTTGGCGATCGCCTCGGCAGCGCGGACGACCGGCTGGGCATACAGGCCGGTCGCGAGGACGCCGAGGCTCAGGATCACGTGGGGCAGGCTCATGCGCCAGTCGGCCTCTTTGGCCCCGGCGATCGGGGAGAGGTCCCGGTCCCTGCCCGGGAACCAGGCGCGCACAGCTACGCCGAGCATGTAGAACGCCGTCAGCAGGGCGGAGATCAGCAGGGCGCCGATCCCGATCCAGGCCATCGTCCCGCCCGCCTCCGCCGCGGCGGAGAGCAGGTGCCACTTGCTCACAAAGCCGTTCAGCGGCGGAATGCCGGTCAGGGCGAGGGCGGAGAGCGTAAAGGCTGCAAAGGTCAGCGGCATCTTCCGCCCGAGTCCGTCGAGCTGGACGTTGTACTCCAGTCCGGTCCGCCGCAGCACCGCCCCGGCGCAGAAGAAGGCCAGGATCTTGATGCAGGCGTGGGCGGCCATGTGAATCAGGCCGGCGGAGAGGCCTGCGGGCGTCATCAGCAGAACGCCGAAGAGGATATAGGAGAGGTTCGCCACCGTGGAATAGGCCAGGCGGCGCTTCCAGTGGCCCTGCTTGAGGGCAATTACCGCGCCGAAGACGATCGTAAAGCTCGCAAAGCCCAGCGGCACCCACTGCGCCCAGGTCCCGCGCAGCAGGTCGGGACTGAAGCTGAACCAGGTCAGCCGCATCAGGGCGAAGGCGCCGGCCTTGACCACCGCCACCGCGTGGAGCAGGGCCGTGACCGGGGTCGGGGCGACGGTCGCCTTGGGCAGCCAGATATGCAGCGGGAAGACGGCCGCCTTGACGCCGAAGCCGAAAAAGCCGAGTACGAAGAAAATCCGGGTGATCTCCGGGGCGTAGGGATGGGCCTTCAGCAGGCCGCCCGGGACGAAGCTGGCGCCGGCGCCGTTCGTGACCAGGAAGATCATTGCGGCAAAGGCGAAGGCCGCGCCGCCGAGGGAGAAGAGCAGATAGGTCCGCGTGGCCCGCACCGCCTGGCGCGTCATCGCGTGCAGAACGAGGGGCATCGTCGCGAGCGTCAGCATCTCGTAGTTGAAATAGAGGGTGAACAGGTTTGCGGCCATCGCGATCCCGAGGCTCGCACCGTAGGACATCGTAAAAAAGCTGAAAAAGGCGGTCTGCCGCGGCTCATGCTCCATATAGGAGTGGGCGTAGAGCACGGTCAGCGGCCAGAGCGCCGCCAGGATCCCGGCAAAGAACCGGCCAAGCCCGTCGAGGCGGAATTCCACGTCAAGCAGCGCGGTAAACCGCATCAGACGAATGCTGCCCCGGCCGGAGAGGATCAGCCCCCAGACGATGATCGAGGTCAGGCAGGTCAGCAGCAGGGCGAGATTCCGTACGGTCCTCGTCGGAGCCCGCCGAAGCAGCAGCAGGGCGGCGCCGCCCGCCAGCGGCAGCAGGATCGCCGCAAGCATCCAGAACGCGTCCATAGGCAATCAGAACAGGGTCGCGGCGAGCGCGCGAACGGCGGAGACGAGGGGCGCGGAGAAGAGGCCGAGCAGCATCGTCAGGGCGCTGAGCAGGACGATCGGCCCCCACATGATCCAGCCGCCCTCCGGGCTGCGCTTGTCCGGCGTCTGGAAGTCCCTGCCGGGGAAGAAGCCGTCGATCGAGATCGGCAGCAGATACCCGGCGGTCAGCAGGGCGGAGATCAGCAGGATCACCGGCGCGAGCCAGGAGAAGACCGGAAGGCCGGAATTGAGCGCGCCCGAGGCCAGATACCACTTGCTCACGAAGCCGGAGGCGGGCGGAATGCCGATCAGCGCCAGCGACGCAACCGTATAGGCCCAGAAGGTGATCGGCATGAGCTTCCCATAGCCGCGCAGCTCGTCCACGCGGGTCTTCCCGGTGTTGAAGATGATGGAGCCGGCTGCCATGAAGAGGCAGAGCTTGATCGTCGCGTGGAAGACCACGTGGAGCAGTCCGCCGACCATGCCCTCCGGCGTCAGCAGAAACAGACCGGTCAGCACGTAGGAGATCTGGCTGACCGTGGAGTAGGCCAGCCGCTTTTTCAGGACCTTCTCCCGGTAGGCCATCATCGAGCCCATGAAGACGGTCAGAAGGGCCAGCGACAGCCAGGCGGTCTGGACCCAGGTCCCGGCGAGGAAGGTCGGACCCACGGAGAAATAGATCAGCCGCAGGATCGCCAGCACGCCTGCCTTGGCGATGATGCCGGAGAGGATGGCCGACGCCGGCGCCGGGGCGACCGGGTGGGCCGTCGGCAGCCAGCCGTGGAGCGGGTAGAGGCCGGCCTTCGCACCGAAGCCGAGCACGCCGAGGAAGATCACCACGCGCAGCTGGCCCTCATGCCCTGCAAAGCGCGCGGGGTCCAGGGCTCCGCCGGTCTGGAAGTCCAGCGTCGTCGCGTACTGCGCCAGGAAGAAGATCGCGCACAGGCCGAGGAAGGCGCCAGCCACCGAGTAGAACAGGTACTTGAGCGCGGCGCGGATCGAGGCCTGCGTCCTGTCGTGAAGGACAAGGGGCATCGAAAGCAGGGTCAGCAGCTCGAAGCAGAGATAGAGAGTGATCAGGTTTTTCGCCAGATCCATCCCGGCCAGCGCACCCAGCGAGAGCAGGAAGAACGAGAAGAAGGAGGTCTCCCGCCCGCTGTGCTCCAGATAGCGGAAGGCGTAGATCGCGCTCAGCAGGTAGCCGTAGGCGGCGATCGCCAGAAACAGCCTGGAGATCCCGTCCATCTTCAGCGCGAGCACGAGCGCGTCGGTCATGCGGAGCAGGGTCAGCTCCGAGGGCGCGGAGAACAGCAGAGCCGTGACGGCCGCCGCCTCGAGCACCAGCACAGCCAGGACGGCGCCGTGCAGGGCGTGCCTGGTTTTGAACCTGCAGAGGGGCAGAATCGCCCCGCCCGCCAGCGGCAGGAGAATTGCGAGGAGCATCAGAATGTCAGTCACAGGAGGGACCCCCTTTTGAGGATGATACGCACAGAGATCAGAGCACCATCGCCAGACCCTTCCGCAGCAGCGTGATCAGCGGCTGGGCGAGAATGCCGAGGGACAGGTTTGCCCCGATGAGCAGGGCGGCGGCGAGGGCAAAGTGCGGCTGGCTGCGCAGGCGCACCGGCGCGGTCGGCTGCAGGTCGCGCGTGTTGAAGATGCGGATCAGAGTCCGCGTGAAATAATAGGCGTTCAGGACGGTCGAAACGGCCAGGGCGAGCAGAGTCGGCACCAGGCGCAGGTTCTCCCGGAACGCGGCGAAGGCGAACAGGTATTTTGCGATGAAGCCCATCGTGAGCGGGAGGCCGATCATGCTCAGACTTCCGACGGCGAAGGCAAAGCCCGCGCCGGGATTCCGGTGCGCTGCGCCGAGCAGGGCACGGAAGCGCTTGTCCCCGCCGGAGGCAGTCACGAGCCCGGAGGCGGAGAGGAAGAGCAGGGGCTTTGTGATCGCGTGCGTCAGGATGTGGAAGAGCGAGGCCAGAATCCCAAGCTCCGGGGAAAGGCCGATGCCCATGTAGATATAGCCGATCTGCGCGGCGGAGGAGAAGGCGACCATCCGGAAAATGTCGTTCTCGCGCATCGCGCTGACCGAGCCGACGACCATCCCGACGACGCCGAGCAGGTAGAGCACGTTCTGAATCCCGCTCGCGTAGAAGACATCCCTGCCGAAGACGTTTAAAATCAGCTTGATCAGCAGGAAGATGTAGCCCTTCGAGACGAGACCGGAGAGGATTCCGGAGGAGCAGGGCGTCGCATAGCCGTAGGTGTCCGGCATCCAGTAGTGGAAGGGGAAGAGGCCGCTCTTGATGCACAGGCCCAGCGTCATCAGGCAGATCGCGATCATGAGCGGGGTGCGGGACTGCCCGCTCGCCCAGATCTCCGCGATCGCGGCCTTCAGATTCGGCATCAGCAGATGGCCGGTCTGGGCGTAGAGGAAGACGACGCCGATCAGGAACAGGCCGGAGCCAATCAGCGAGAAGATCATGTAGCGGACCGCCGCAAGCGTCGTGCGCCCGATCCGCCGGATCATCAGGATCCCGCAGGAGGCGATCGTGCAGATCTCGATGAAGACGTAGCCGGTGAAGACGTCGTTCGTGTAGAGCAGGGCCAGCAGGGTTGCCAGCAGCAGATCGCACATCACATAGTAGAGACTGCGCTTGCTGCGCGAGATGTCCCGCACAAGCTCGCGGCTGCCGCCGACGGTGCAGGCCAGCAGAACCAGGGCGAAGACGCCCGAGAACAGCGGCTCGAGGATCCCAAAGCGCAGTTCGTTGCCCCAGGGATGCGGGTAGTGCCCCATCCGGTAGGTCGTGGTCTGCCCGGTTTTCAGGGCGAGGACCAGCACGGCTGCCGCAGCCGCCGCGACGGCGAGGGCCAGGATCCGCGTGACCCAGGCGGCCGCCTTCTCCCGCAGCAGCGAGGACAGGGCGGCGCAGATGAGGCAGGCGACGATCGAAAACAGGGGCAGATTGGCGGCAAAGCTCATGTCTCGTCCTCCTGTTCATCCCGGGCCATCATGTAGATCTTGTCCAGATCGAGGGTGTGGTAGCGCCGGTATAGACGCAGCGTCAGCGCGAGCATCAGCGCGGTCACGGAGACCGAGACCACGATGCCGGTCAGCACCAGGCCGGCGGGCAGCGGGTTTGCGTAGGCGGCGGGGTCGGTATTGCCGTCCGTGATGATCGGCGGCTTTCTGCCGGCGATGTATCCGAGCGAGGCCAGAAACAGATAGGCGGCCGTGTCCATGATATTCAGGCCGATGATTTTTTTCAGCAGGTTCCGGTGCAGCAGCAGGGTCGTAAAGCCCACGGCAAAGAGCAGGACGGCGGCTGCCGGGATCCGGTTGTTCCACAGACTGTCCAGCATTCAGATCCTCCCCCTTTGAAAGACCGAGTAGAAGCCGTACATCGTCAGCGCGACCACGAGACCGACCGCGACGTTCAGCGGCAGAATCAGCCCGGCGGAGAGGATCGCGCCCGGCGTGCCGGTGGAAAAGATCGTCTCGAGGCCGTTTGCCCCGCAGTAGAAGGAGTAGCACTTGGCCGCGCTGTAGAAGCACAGGCAGGCGGCGATCGTGACGCGGTAGCTGCGGTCGTTGATCAGCCGCTCGAGGCTCTCGTAGCCGAAGGCGATCGCATAGAGGATCAGTCCGCCGCCGAGGATCGCCCCGCCGGCGAAGCCGCCGCCCGGCCCGAGGTGGCCGTTGAGGATAATGTAGACGCCGAAGAGCAGCACGAAGGGAACGACCACCTTTGCGGTGTTCCGCAGGATCGGGTCGTCCTCCATGATCCGGCGCAGCTCCGGCGGCTCCTCGCCCTTCCGGCTCGACGAGAGCAGCAGAATGAGCACTGCCGCCGCGGCGGTGTAGAGCACGTGGGATTCGCCGAGGGTATCGAAGGCGCGGTAGTCGAGGATCACGCCCGCGACCGTGTTCACCGCGCCGGTCTCGTGCATGCCCTCGCCCACATAGCGGTCCATGACCTCGTTGTGCGGGGGATTGTCCGCCGCGCCGTAGGGCGGCAGCTTCAGCACGCCGAGGAGGAGAAAGGCGGACATCACAAGCCCCAGCAGACCGGCAAGCCAGGGATAGATCTTCCGAAAGCCGGCAAACTGCCGCGCCTCGATCCGGTCGATGACGGGCAGGCTCTCGCGGTCCTCGGGCGTCGGCGCCTTCGGCAGCGGCGGGTTGAGCTCGAGCGCGTCGGTCAGGTCGAAGCTGCTCTGGTCCCAAGCGCGCAGGCGCTCAGAGACCTTCGTCTTCTTCTTGCTTTTCATCCCGGACCTCCTTTCGGATGTCCTGCAGCTTTTTGAGGGTCAGAAACAGGAGGATCGAGGAGATCCCCGCGCCGACCGCCGCCTCTGTGACCGCGAGATCCGGCGCTTCGAGCAAAACCCAGATCACGGACATGATAACGCTGTAGGCCATGAAGATGATCAGGCTGACGAGCAGGTTTTTCGTCAGACAGGCGGACACGCCGCAGATCACCACGAGTCCGAGCAGCATCAGCTGAAACACGTCCAGGGCGTTCATGAGCGGTCCTCCTTCCGGAAGTGCTGCCCGGCGTCCTTGCCGGTCCGATACTCCATCCGGCTGACCAGATGGGAGGCGATCGGACTGCCGACCCAGAGCATCAGCAGCACCAGAATCAGCTTGGGAAGATAAGCCGCGCTGCGCACGGCGAGAATCAGCGACAGCAGAATGCAGAACATGCCGAGCGTGTCGAGCATCGAGGCGGCGTGCATACGGTTGAGCACGTAGCGGAAGCGGTAGACGCCGAGGACGCCGATCAGCACGCAGACGAGCCCGGCTGCCAGGGCGCAGCCGCTCGCGATCAGCCAGAAAAGCTCAGGCATCGCGATCCTCCTTTCCGCCGTGGTCGGCAATGTAATGCTTTACCAGCACGACCACAGCCAGGAAGCTGATCATGCAGTAGATCAGCCCCACGTCCAAAAGCCAGC
>JAFPFL010000116.1 GCA_017425545.1 Oscillospiraceae bacterium
ATGGGAGATTATCCTTGTCAAGTCTAGAGTTCGATCGTATGAGAGCAGCGTTGTTTGTCCTTTGACCGACTTTTCCTTAATGGTCCCCCGTTTTTCCCTGTTTTTGGCTCGGGAGTTTGACAGTTGTAAACAGGCGCAGAGGCCGGAAAGGCTTGTGTGGCCTAATATTTTTTGTCAAATTTGAAAATAATGCTTGTAGTATGGGGTAGTTTATGGTATAATATAGACGGGTGATTCTCATGAATTTGTACGTCTATACCAACAAACAAGGCAAGGTTTTCTATTACGTCAAGCACTCATACCGGGACAAGAACGGCAAAAGCACCAGCCGGATCGTCGAGAAGCTCGGAACGCACGAGGAGCTTCTCAGACAGCACGACGACCCGAAGGCCTGGGCGCAGGAATACGTTGCGGAACTGAATCGGAAGGAAGCAGAGCAGGCGCAGCCTGTCACTGTCACCTATTCCCCCACGAAGCAAATCTCAGAACGGGATGGGGCACTGTATTACGGTGGCTATCTGTTTCTGCAAAAAATCTTCTGCGAGCTCGGATTGGACAAGACCTGCAAGGCCATTTCCAAGAAATACAAGTTTGAATACGATCTGACCGACGTTCTCTCCAAATTGATTTACGGGCGCGTATTGTTTCCGGGCTCCAAGGCCAGTACGTATGAAGAAGCCGGAAAGCTGCTGGAAAAGTCAAGCTTTGCCCAGCATGACATTTACAGAGCGTTGGATGTTTTGAGCAAGGAGAACGATTTCATCCAGAGCGAGACCTACAAATACAGCCGTCAGGCAATGAATCGAGACGACGGGATTCTCTATTATGACTGCACCAACTTCTTTTTTGAAATTGAGGAAGAGGCAGGGCTGAAGCAGTACGGCGTCAGCAAGGAGCATCGTCCAAATCCCATTGTCCAGATGGGGATGTTCATGGACGGGGATGGGATTCCGCTGGCGTTTACCATCTACCCCGGCAACGAGAACGAGCAGGGCTCCATGAAACCGTTGGAAGAGAAGATTATCCGGGACTTTGAGAAATCCCGCTTTATCGTCTGCACAGACGCCGGACTGTCCAGCATGGCGAACCGACGTTTCAACAGCACCCGGCAGAGGTCCTTTATTACGGCGCAGTCCGTAAAACAGATGAAGGCGGACAGGAAGGCCTGGGCGCTGGACCCGGAGGGCTGGCGGATCGCCGGAGAGGATAAGCACTATTCTGTTCGTGAGCTTCAGGAGAACCCGGAGCTTTACAGGACGTATTATGATACTGTATTCTACAAGGAATCCTGGTTTCCGGAGGATAGTGGTCTGGAGCAGCGGTACATTGTTACCTTTTCTCTGAAATACATGGAGTATCTGCGGTCTGTCCGGGAACGCCAGCTCCAGCGGGCGCAGAAGCGACTGGAACGGGGAAACGCAGACAAAAAGCGGCAGACTGACCCCGAGCGATTCTATGAGCAGCTGCATTTGACCTATGACGGAGAGGTGGCCGAGGAGACAAAAATCTGGATCAGTGAAGATAAGGTCGCGGATGAAGCTCAGTATGACGGTTTCTATTGCGTGGCAACGGATCTGGAGGATCCCGCAGCAAGCATTCTCAAGGTCAACGCCAGACGCTGGGAGATTGAGGAAAGCTTCCGCATGATGAAAACGGACTTTCGTTCCAGACCGGTCTATCTGCAAAGAGACGACCGCATTCAAGCGCACTTCCTGACCTGCTTCCTGGCGCTGTATATCTACAGAATTCTGGAAAAGCGGATTGGAGAGCGATTCACCAGCACAGAACTCTTAAAGACGCTGCGGGATTACAAGCTATACCAGATCCCCGGCGTCGGATACCTTCCCTGCTATCCCAAAACCGCAATCACCGACGCGCTGCACGACGCCTTTGGCTTTCGCACCGACTTCCAAATCAACACCAACGCAGCCATGAAAAATAATTTCCGCCTTTCCAAAACCTGACTCACATACTACATTCCAACAACTGAACAAATGCCTCAGAATTCCTTGAAAATTCAAGGAATTCTGAGGCATTCGCTTTTTCCAACTGTCAAAGTCGGGATTATAGACCATTCAAGTGACTTTTGCAAGGGCAGAGATGCTTTTTCCTGAGGACATTCTCATTTTTGAAAAGCCGAACGGCTTGCGGAAAAACGCCCTGCTCCGCAGTCGAGTGCGAAGCAGGGCGTTGATTCATGATCGTATGGATTAAAGATTCTTCACTCGCAGGGCTCGGATCGCATTGAGCACGGCAAGAACCATTACGCCGACGTCGGCAAAAACCGCCAGCCACATGTTGGCAAAGCCGAGCGCACCGAGAATCAGGCAGGCAAGCTTTACCGCAATTGCAAAGGCAATGTTCTGATAGACGATCCGAAGGCACTTGCGGGCGATTCGGATTGCCTTTGCAACCTTTGTGGGGTTGTCGTCCATCAGGACCACATCGGCAGCCTCGATTGCCGCGTCGGAGCCCATTGCGCCCATCGCGATCCCGAGGTCCGCACGGGTGAGAACCGGAGCGTCGTTGACGCCGTCGCCGACAAATGTAAGCGTTCCCTTCCCCTGCTGTTGCTGCAGGAGCCGCTCCACCTGCTCCACCTTCTGCTCGGGGAGCAGACCGGCGTGCGCCTCATTCAGCTTCAGGGTCTGCGCAACACGCTCCGCGACCTTCCAGGAATCGCCCGTCAGCATGACGGTCTTCGTGACGCCCGCCCTGCGGAGCTCTGTCATAGCCTCTGCCGACTGCGGCTTGATAACGTCAGAGACGACGATATGGCCCTGGTATTCTCCGTTGATCGCAACATGGATGATGGTTCCGGCGCTCCGGCACGAAATGTACGAGACGCCGAGCGATTCCATCAGCTTTTCGTTGCCGGCTGCGACCGGAACGCCGTCGACCTTCGCCGTCACGCCCCTGCCGCTGTCCTCATGGATTTCCGTCACGCGGGTACGGTCGATTTCTTTTCCGTATGCCCGCTGCAGACTCGCGGAGATCGGGTGGGAAGACGCGCTTTCGGCAAGTGCAGCATACTCCAGCAGCCTCTCATGCTCCATTTCGGAATGATGGATATCGTCGACCTCAAAGACGCCCTTCGTCAGCGTGCCTGTCTTATCGAAAACCACTGTTTTCGTCTTTGATAGAGTCTCCATAAAATTGGAGCCCTTGATCAGAATGCCGGCCCGGCTTGCGCCGCCGATCCCGGCGAAGAAGGTCAACGGGATGCTGACGACCAGCGCACACGGACAGCTGATTACAAGAAACGTCAGCGCGCGGTAGATCCACTCGTGCCATCTCGGGGCCGTGTGCAGAAGCGTCATGCGGATGACGGGCGGAAGCACCGCAAGCAAAAGCGCGGAGATGCAGACGATCGGCGTATAGAATCTCGCGAATCGAGTGATGAAGGCTTCGGATTTGGATTTCCGTTCCGCCGCGTCTTCGACAAGCTCCAGGATTTGGGAGACGGTGGATTCACCAAAGGCCTTTGTCGTCCGGATCTTCAGCAGGCCAGTCTGATTCACGCTGCCGCTGACGACCGCGTCCCCTGCCTCAACGGAGCGTGGAAGGCTTTCGCCGGTCAGGGCGGCAGTGTTGAGTGTTGAGGTCCCGCCTGTAACGACGCCGTCGATTGGGATCTTTTCACCGGGCTGAACGACGATCACAGTTCCGATCGGAACGGTATCCGGACTGACGCGGCTCAGCTTTCCGTTCTCCTCCACATTGGCATAGTCCGGACGAATATCCATCAGGCCCGCAATGTTGTCCCGGCTGCGGTCGACCGCATAGTCCTCGAAGAACTCGCCGATCTGGAAAAACAACATGACGGCAATGGCTTCGTTGTAGCTGCCGGTTTTTTCATAGATCGCCAGCGCGAACGCGCCGATCGTGGCAACCGCCATCAGAAAGTCTTCATCAAAGAGCTCTTTTTCGCGGATCCCCTCAATAGCCTCCCATAGAATATCGTAGCCGATCACAAGATAGACTGCAATATACAGGATCAGGCGCAGCGTTCCCGTGACATGCACAAAGTGGAGCGCGATCAGCGCCGCAACAGTAAACAGGATTCGGACCAGTTTGATTTTCTGTTCTTTCTCCATCTGGCATCCCTCATTTCTGCAGACTTTTCGCTGCGATTTCATTATAGATTCCGGGCTTGAGGCCTGTCAATCAAATGAGTCAGAATGCTTCCAAAGCGGAGAAAATCATTTCCAAAACAAATCAATGGTTGCTTTATTGTTGCAAGTCTGCTATGATAGCAAGGAAATTGGAGGCGAGCATATGCAGGAGTGGATCTTGCCGCACAATCACGGGCATGGAGACCAGGCCAAGCTCTTTTTCCATCTGCTGTCATCAGAGAATCGATTCTCGGCTGCGGCAGGCGTTTTCAAGCTTCTCGACGATCCGAACCGGGTCCGGATTTTCTGGCTGCTCTGTCATTCCGAGGAGTGCGTGCTCAATATTGCGGCTTTGACCGGGATGTCCGAGCAGGCGGTGTCGCATCATCTGCAGCTTTTGAAGTCTTCCGGACTGATAGAAAGCCGCCGCGACGGAAAAGAGACCTACTGCCGGGCAGCAGAGACAGAGCTCACAAAGCTGCTGCACGATGCTCTGGATCACGTTCTCAATATTGCGTGTCCCAGGTTGTCCGGGAAGGACGGAACGCGGGCGGTGATCGAGCAGGTCCACGACTATCTCCGCTCAAACCTTGACCGAAAAATCACGATCGATGAGCTTGCGCTCCGTTTTCACATCAATACGACAACGCTCAAAAAGGAGTTCAAGCTCGTTTACGGAACATCTGTTGCCGCGCACATACGCAAGCACCGGATGGAAGAGGCCTCGCGCCTGCTTCGTACAACAAACATGAGCATTTCATTGATTGCCGCCGCAGTCGGTTATGAGAGCCAAAGCCGGTTTTCTCTGGTTTTCAAAGAAGAGTATGGCATGCTGCCGACTGCCTACCGTTCCGCCGCCGTAAACGCGGAGGATGCCCTTGACGGCAATTGGAAGGCCTCACGCTCAGGGGAGGACGTAATCATATGAATCAACCGGGACGTTTTTCACGGTTCTGTTATCGGATTATCTGGTTGCTGGTGCATGCGGTCTATCCGAAGTTCAGACTGGAAGGCACCGAGAATCTTCCGGAAGGCGGCTGCATTCTGGTAGGGAATCACTCTCACATGTACGGGCCGATCAGCGCCCAGCTGTATATTCCTGAAAGGCGCGCAATCTGGTGCGCCTGGCAGATGATGAGCCGAAATGAGGTCGCGGCTTACGCATACCAGGATTTTTGGAGCACAAAGCCGAAGTGCATCCGCTGGTTTTTCAAGCTGCTCTCCCATCTGATCACGCCGCTCGCGCTGTGCATATTCAACAATGCCGATACGATTCCGGTCTTCTATGACAGCAGGCTCGTGACCACCTTTAAGCGCACGGTCTCCGAGCTGGAGGCTGGCGCAAAGGTCGTCATTTTCCCCGAATGCTATGAGCCGCACAATCAGATCGTCTATACCTTCCGCGATCGGTTCGTCGACGTTGCTAAGCTCTATTACAAATCCTCCGGCAAGGCCTTGCCGTTTGTGCCGATGTATATCGCCCCGGCTCTGCGCAAGATCTACTTTGGAAAGCCTGTTCTGTTTGATCCGGAGGCCCCGATCGCAGAAGAGCGCGGCCGGATCGGCAGCTGCATGATGGACGCAGTCACCGAAATCGGGGAGTCACTGCCGGAGCACGTCGTGGTTCCCTACCCGAACATGTCTTCCCGGCATTATCTGACCAGCCGCGGCGCCTATGCGAAAAAGCAACCGGAGCGCGATTACCGGAAGCTGCGTCCGGGCAATCTCACTTCTCCGGAGTTCCGCCACCTGCTTCTGCTGCTCGGATGGGTCGTCTATTTTGGGCTGTACTTCCTGACGGAGAATCTGATCCCGGTCTCGAAGTGCTATCCGGTGCATATCTGGCTGGACGACTATGTGCCATTCTGTGAGTGGTTCATCATTCCCTACGTCGGATGGTATCTGCTCATCATCGTCTCTTTGCTCTACTTCCTGCGCTACAGCGTGGAAAGCTTCAAGCGCATGCAGACCTACATCATGATCACGCAGGCTGTCGCCATGATCTGCTACATCTTCTTTCCGACCAGGCAGGACCTGCGGCCGGAGTACTTCACACGGGACAATATCCTGACGCGTCTGATCGGTTTTATTTACGCCTTCGATACCAACACCGGCGTCTGTCCTTCCCTGCACGTGGCTTACTCGCTTGGAATTGCCTCGACCTGGATGAAAGAAAAGTCCGCATCCCGCGGCGTCAAGATCTTTGTTGTTCTGTTCGTCGTCGTGATCTGTATCTCCGTCTCCTTCGTGAAGCAGCACTCTGTTGAGGACATCATTGCAGCGCTTCCCGTGGGGCTGCTCGCAGAAATTCTGGTCTTTGGGAAGTCCTATTACTGGAAAAAGTTCCATCGGGGAAAAAACTGATTTACTTTTTGCGGCAATGTGCCGGCAAGTCGGTTCCGCGCAGAATTCAGATCGCTGATACAGAAAACCCGCAGGGCGTCAAATGGACGCCCTGCGGGTTTTTGGGTTCTGATTCGATATTATGAGTGCTTCACGCATCCGGATCTCCGGCGCGGGCAGAGCAGGAAGCCGATCATCGCTCCGGTGGAGTTGAGAATGACGTCCTCAACCTCGCTGACGCCGGAGCCGAGAACGTACTGCATCAGTTCGATCCCGACAGAGAGCGCCGCGCCGCACAGAAACGCGTGTCGGAGCTTTCCGCCCCGGAGACGCACAAAAATGCCGACAGGCAGAAACCAGATCAGATTTCCGAAAAACAGGTATGAGAAATACCTCCAGTATCGAATCCGGAGAAGCTTTGCCAGGTAGACGAAAGGGATCCACTCTACACTGCCCGAGAACAATCCGTGGGAGAAGCATCCGTCGCGGAAAACCGTGATTCGGAGCAGATAGGCAAACCAAACGACAAACAGCGCCGAAATCAAAAGCTGTCTTTGCCGTTTGAATTGCATGTCCTTCCCTCCCATCCGTCAGTCTTCCCGCTTGAGCAGTTCCAGCGCAAAGCCGGCTGCGGCCGCGGCGGACTGCGCGCGGATCTCGCCCCGGCTGCCATCAAAATGGAACTCCCGTACGATCGTTCCCGCGTCAGACGAGGCCGAGATCCAGACAAGCCCGACCGGCTTGCAGGTGTCGTCCGACTTTGGGCCGGCGATTCCGGTAATGCCGACCCCGATATCAGCAGGGATCGTTTTGCGGACGCCTTCCGCCATCTGCCGCGCAACCGGCTCGGAGACCGCGCCATAGGCGTCCAGGTCCTCCTGCGCGACGTCCAACAGACGGCGCTTGACAGCGTTGGAATAGCTGATCACGCCGCCCGGATAGACTGCGGAAGCGCCGGAAATGTCCGTGATCCGCTTGCCGAGGAGGCCGCCCGTGCAGGATTCAGCAGTGGCCAGCGTCAGCTTTCGCGCTTTCAGCTCCGCAACCAGTTCTTCGATCTTATCCATGATAGCGAACCTTCACGATCTCCGTCTTTTCAAGCGCACGGGAGATCAGCGTCTCCACTTCCAGCGCCTTTTCGACTCTCTCCACGTCCATCAGTCTCGGCTTCGTCTTCGGATGCTTCGGGGTAAAGACCGTGCAGCAATCCTCATAAGGCAGAATTGAGGTTTCCAGCGTGTCGATCTTTCTGGCGAGCTGGACGATATCTTCCTTGTCAAAGCCGATCAGCGGATGGAACACCGGAATGTCGACGACCGCATGGGTAACAGCCATTGCCTGCATCGTCTGGCTGGCGACCTGACCGAGGTTCTCACCGGTCACGAGACAGCCGCAGCCATGGTCCAGCGCGATGCGCTCCGCGATCCGCATCATAAATCTACGCATGATGATCGTGAAATATTCATCCGGACAGTTGTCGCGAATTGCCTCCTGGATCTCCGTAAAGCCGACCACGTCTACCGTCATCCGGCCGCAGTAGCGGGTCAGGCGGCGGGCCAGCTCCAGAACCTTCTCCTTTGCCCGCTCAGAGGTATAGGGATAGGAGAAGAAGTGAATCGCTTCGATCTCGACGCCCCGCTTGCCGATCATGTAGCCCGCGACCGGGGAATCGATTCCGCCGGAGAGCAGCAGGGCGGCTCTGCCGCCGACGCCCGTGGGCAGGCCGCCGGCGCCGCGCTCCGCAGGACCGTGGACGTAGGCCGCGTGGTCGCGGATCTCCACGTACACCGTATAATCCGGGTGATGGACGTCCACCGGAACGTCCGGAAAGGCCTCTGCCAGCCTGCCGCCGATCTCCTGGGAGATCTGGATGGAGTTCATCGGGAAGCGCTTGTCGGAACGTTTGGATTCGACTTTAAAGGATTTTGCGGCGGACAGATCGTCGCCGAGATAGGCAAGAATCGCGGCAAAGATCGCGTCCGCATTCTTCTCGCAGGGACGGGAACGGCAGATGGACACCGCGCCGAAGATCGCATGGCAGGCGTCCCACGCGGCTTCCAGATCGCACTGGTCGTTCTCCGGCTCCACATAGACTGTGGACTGCAGGATGCTGACCTTGAAATCGCCGAAGGGCCGCATCCGGCGGGCGACGTTCGTCCGCAGGCGGTCCTCAAACGAGCGCTTGTTTGCGCCCTTGAGAATGATTTCTCCGAGTTTCAGTAAAAAGATTTCGTTCATGTGTGACTCCTGATATGTGATAAATCCGGCGGCGTACCGTGATCCACCCGCATAGCATGGATCCTGCACGCTCAGGATCTTCAGATGATCTGATTCCGGCCGATCTGATAGGTACGGTATTGAATGGCCTCCGCCAGATGCGTCAGTCCGATTTCCTCCTCGCCTTCGAGATCCGCAATGGTACGGGCGACTTTCAGAATCCGGTCGTAGCTGCGGGCCGTCAGGCCAAGACGCTCAAAGGCCTCACGCATCAGCTCGGCGCAGTCCTTGCTCAGCATGCAGAACTCGCGAAGCTGCTCCGGTCCCATATGGGCGTTGGAGAGGATGGGCGTGTCTGCAAAGCGCCGGTGCTGGATCGCCCGGGCGGCGTTGACGCGGTCGCGGATCGCGGCGGAGGGTTCCCCTTCCTTTCGTTCGCGCAACTCGTCGAACGAGACAGCGGGAACCTCGATGATGATGTCGATGCGATCCAGCAGCGGGCCGGAGATTCGGCCGACATAGTTCTGCACCGACTGCTCGGAGCAGGTACAGCGGCCGCTCGGGTCCCCGTACCAGCCGCACCGGCAGGGATTCATCGCGCAGACGAGCATAAACTCACAGGGGTAGGTCTCCGTTCCGCTGGCGCGGGTAATCGTGACGACGCCATCCTCCAGCGGCTGGCGCAGAACCTCCATTGACTCCTTCCGGAACTCCGGAAGTTCATCGAGGAAGAGGACGCCGCGGTGCGCCAGAGAGATCTCGCCGGGCTTTGGCACGGTGCCGCCGCCGGCGAGTCCCGGCGCCGTGACCGTATGGTGCGGACTGCGGAACGGCCTTACCGTTACAAGCGGACTCTCCGGGTCGACAAGGCCCATGATGGAATGAATCTGCGTGACCTCAAGGGATTCCGCCGGCGTCATCTCCGGCAGAATCGAGGGAAGGCGTTTGGCAAGCATGCTCTTTCCGGAGCCGGGAGGGCCGACCATCAGAATATTATGACCGCCCGCGGCGGCAATCTCCAGCGCCCGCTTCGCATTCTCCTGCCCCATGACGTCCTTGAAGTCCGGAGTCTCGCGCGGCGCTTCCGTGCGCTCCCATTTCGGCTGGGGCGTAATCGTCGGAGTGCCCGCAAGATGAGCAAGCAGCTGCGGAACCGAAAAGACCGGAATGACCGTGAGGCCCTCCGCAAGCGTCGCCTCCGGCGCATTCTGCATCGGGACATAAAGCGTATGGATGCCGGCTTTGACCGCCGCGATCGCCATCGGAAGAACGCCCGGGATCGGGCGGAGCTTGCCCTCAAGGCTGAGCTCGCCGAGGAAGGCGCTTTGCTCATCCGGCAGGCGGATCATGCCCTGCGCAGCCAGGATGCCAAGCAGGATCGGCAGATCGTACAGTGTGCCGGATTTCTTGGTATTTGCTGGCGCAAGGTTCACCGTGATGCGGCTGGGTGGAAACCGGAGACCGGAGGTCTTGATGGCGGCACGGACACGCTCTCTTGCCTCTTTGACCGAAACATCAGGCAGGCCGACGACTTCAAATGCCGGAAGTCCGTTTGAGATAAAGCATTCCACCGAAACCGGATAGCCCTCAATGCCGTCGATTCCCATGGATTTCAGATGTGAGATCATGGCCGCACCTCCCTTTTTATGATTATAACGCATTCCTGGACGAAATACAAGTTCCGGATTTGCGCACGTCCGGCGATTTTTTCCATATTATGAGATTGAAAGCAACTTGCTTGCTGAATTTGAAGGAGGTATTGCCATGCCGGATCCAACATCCAACAGCTCCAGAAGCCCACAGGAACGGCGGGACGCGGTGCGAATCTATACCAATCAAATTGAAGACGCGTGCATCGACAAGGACTGCATTGAAGATCTCCGCGTCTATCTGACTGAGCCGTCCCAGCAGGCTCTCAACACGGCGGCGAACGCGCGAGCCAGAAATGCGGAGCTGCTCCATGTCTACATAGACGTGGAGCCGATCGCTTACAATCGCGGGCACTACACGGCTGATCTCACCTTTTTCTACCGGATCACAGGCGAGGCGCTGTGCGGTCCGGTGCGTCCGCTGCCCCTGGTCGGCCTTGCAATCTTCAACAAGCGCGTCGTGCTCTATGGCGGAGAGATCCGCGCAAAGGTTTTCTCCAGCGAGGACAACGCCCTGGTGCCGGAGCGGCTCTTCCGGGATCACCTTCCCACATGCACCGTTGAGGTCGTCGACCCGATGGTGCTCTCCTCCGCGATCCAGGAGGTCGGAGAGCGCGAGCCCGCCGGAGGTCCGGGACCGGAGATTCCGCAGGTCGTCAGCGCTCTGTTTGAGGCGCCCCTTTGCAGCGATCCGAACGTGCGGCGGCTGTTCGTAACGCTCGGACAGTTCTCCACCGTCCGCATGGAGCGCGGCGCACAGCTGATGATCCCGGCCTATGATTTTACGGTTCCGGATCGCTCCTGCAGCGACGATCCCGGAACGCCCGACGAACCCTGCGACCTGTTTGCAAAGGTGGACTTCCCGACCGAAGTCTTCTACCCGAAGCCTGAGCGCGGCGCCGGCGCGCGGGCATAGAAGATTTCTCCTGAAAGCTCCGATTTTTTTACAATTATAACTTGACAAACAGGTTCTTGTGTGCTAAAGTATTTGCGCTGCCAAAGACAGCGGGTGGTCGTATCCACGACCGTAAGTCCCGCCGAGGTTCCGCATCATGACATTTACGGTGTCCTTGCGTTCTTTGGCCGCAAGGACACTTTTTATTCTATCTGGAGGTGACAACCAAACATGCCCAACGCACAGGTACTCAATACCAAGAAGGCGATCGTCGAGCAGCTGACCAACCGGATCAAGGCCGCGACCGCAGTTGTCTTTGTTGATTACAAGGGCATCAATGTCGCTCAGGATACCGAGCTTCGCAACAAGTTCCGTGAAGCCGGCGTGGAATACTCCGTTGTCAAGAATACCCTGACCCGTTTCGCCGCTGAAAACGCCGGCTTCAACGAGTTCAATGAGGTTCTCAACGGCACAACTTCCATGGCTACGACCACGGACGACCCCATTGCCCCAGCTCGTATCATCAGCGAATTCATCAAGAAGAACAAGAACGCTCTTACCATCAAGGGCGGCATCGTGGAAGGCAAAGTCCAGTCCGTGGAAGCGCTCAGCGCTTTCGGCGAACTCCCCTCCAAGAATGCCCTCGTCGCACAGGTCCTCGGCACCTTCCTGGCTCCGATCTCCTCTCTTGCCTTTGTGCTTGATCAGATCCGTGCCCAGAAGGAAGGCCCCGCTCCCGCAGAAGCCCCCGCAGAAGCCTAAACAAAAATACTACACTAAATATTTGGAGGATTATTACAATGTCTGAAAAGATTGCTGCTCTGATTGAAGAAGTCAAGAACCTTTCCGTGCTCGAGCTCTCCGAGCTGGTTCATGCCCTGGAAGAGACCTTCGGCGTTTCCGCCGCTGCCGCTGCTGTCGCTGGCCCCGCTGCCGGCCCCGCTGCTGAGGTTGAAGAGAAGACTGAGTTCGACGTCATCCTGAAGTCCGCTGGCGCTTCCAAGCTGAACGTCATCAAGGTCGTCCGCACTGTTACCGGCCTCGGCCTGAAGGAAGCCAAGGATCTGGTTGACAACGCTCCCAAGGCCATCAAGGAAGCCATCTCCAAGGAAGACGCTGAGAAGCTCGCCGAGGATCTCAAGGCTGCCGGCGCTGAGGTCGAGATCAAGTAAGATTTCGCCAAGCAGGCATCAGAACCCCGCCGCTCAATTCAGAGCGGCGGGGTTCTTTGCATCGTTTTTCGGTTGTGCACGTGCTTCTGGAAAGTGGAAGAAGGGAGGCTGGAAGGACGGCGTGCAATGTCATCTCCCCTGCTCGGGTGGAATGACGTGCCGACGTTTTCTGCAGCTTGTAGGCTCAGAAGCAGAAGCAAAATAGGTGTACTTGTTTCTTGCCTCCGACTCCCCGGAGAAAGCCGCCATCAGATTTTTACTGTCTGGGTGCCTGCATACTTGTTCGCCATCGTTGGATTCTTCCTGTTGAGTTATTTTTGGATTGGGTGCATTCGAACAATAGAGCCGGATCAGAGATGATTGTTTGATGTTTTTATCATAGCACTGTTTTCCTTTTTCAAGCACCGGACAGGGCAAACCGCGTTTTTCAGCGAGCGCGAATGCCTCCGCTCCAAAAGAAAGACGGCCTATAGGGCCGTCTTTCTTTTGGAGCGGATAAAGGGAGTCGAACCCTCCTGTTCAGCTTGGGAAGCTGACGTTCTACCGATGAACTATATCCGCAGGTCTTCACTTGTGAACATCATTATAGCAGACCTGTTTGGAAAATTCAACAGAAAAATTGCTGGTCACGAAAAAAAGTTGCAGGTCCCCCGCAGATCGGCGGGGGACCTGTTTTGCGGAGACGCCATCTCCCATGTTTCTTCTTTGGCTCAGATCTTACCGATCTTCACCAGGAACAGCAGGACAAAAGTGGTCAGGACTGCAAGGGCAAACAGCGTAAAGCCGAGGTTGAACTTTCCCTTCTTTCCCTTGCTGGGCGCAACCAGGTGCGCGCCGCGCAGGGCAGAGACCACAGGCTTATACAGCAGCATGGCAAGGCCTGCGTTCATGCCTCCCTTGATCAGGTTGAAGGGCAGGAACACAGAGGCAAGCATCCCTCCCACGATCTTCCGCTTCGCAGCCACTTCCGTGACCGGGCCCATGCTCATGTAGTAGGGCGTCACAATATAGTTCCAGACCAGCATGCAGCCTGTCATGAAGACCATACCAAGTGTCAGACCGATGACCGCTCCGCCGAGCGTCCGCTTCTTGGAATAGATCCAAGCGGCCGGGACTGTAAAGGCGCAGCTGGCTACGGCGTTCATCAGGAAGCCCCAGGGGCCGGTGGAGCTGATAGTCAAAAACTCGATCAGCGGGACCAGGATGGACAGGATCAGGCAGCTCATCGGACCGAAAATAAAGCCGGCGATGACAATAATGGCGTCCTTCGGCTCGTAGCTCAGAAAGCCGTTGACCTTTGGGATCCATTCCGTCAGCACCACGGCAAGAAAAGCCAGAGCTGTGAACATGCCCATACAGGCGATATAGCGGGTTCTATCTTTCATTTTCATAGTTCAGCCTCCAAAAAAAGATTGCCTGAAAACCTTTCAGTCTTCAGGCAAAATCACATACGGAAGCCGTGATTTGCGTCTTCTTTCATCCAGACTCGCGCGCTCGAAGCGCGCTTACTGTCGGTCCCGGAGTCGCACCGGGTCCGCCTTTCGGCTTGCGGACTTTACCGCCGATCGGGATTTGCACCCTGCCCTGAAGATTCACCGTTTTCAGTTGACCTTATTATACTGCACGATGCTCAAAATGCAAGCATTTTATGAAACTATCTAAAATTTACATAAAAAAGTCTCATTTTGTAACACTTCTGTAACAACAGTGTGTTATCTTATGATTGCGGTTTTGCGAATCCGTGCATCTTGCCCTCCGGAGCCGAGTTGGTCACATCGCCCCCAATAATCTTTCCGTCGCAGACTAAAAGCGTGGCATAGACCGGTTCCGTGGCATCCGGATAATTCAGGATCTCATAGACGTAACGCGTGGCCGTCTCGCCGGCATATTTGCTCAGATCATATCCCTGGCTTTTCTGCAGCTCGTTGTAGCGGGAAAGAACCTCGGACTGCTTTTTGGGAACGGTGACCGCCTGCGTCTGCACGGGCTGCGTGTTGACCTCCCAACCGAAACCGGTCAGGAAAGCGACCCGCTTTTCATTCGTGTCCGCTTCGCGGCTCGGCGCGCCGTTCCCTCTTGAAGCGATCAGAACGGCAACCGCGACGATCACCGCGATGATAATCGTTGCGATGGCGGCGATTTTGGTCTTTGAGACCTTGGCTGTCAATACAAACACTGGATTTCCCTCCGATTTTTAATTCGTTTTCACACTGTCACTCTATGCCCTTCGCGGTGGAATTATACGAGGCAGATATGCAAAGACTGGACAAATATCTTTCAGAAGCCGGCGCGGCTTCCCGCCGTGAGCTGAAGGCGCTGCTCCGAGCCGGTGCAGTATGCGTCAACGGCAGGGTCGTAACAGACGGCTCCGCCAAGATCGACGAGAATACAGATACGGTGTCGCTGCACGACGAGGTCGTTGAGGGGCGGCGGAGAGTCGTCCTGCTGATGTACAAGCCCGCAGGTTATGTGACCTCGACCGACGACCCACGCGATGAGACCGTAATGACGCTGCTGTCGGAACGCTGGAAAAAGCAGGCAGTTGCGCCGGTGGGACGCTTGGACAAGGTAACGGAAGGTCTGCTCCTGCTGACCAACGACGGTGTGCTTGCGCACAGGCTGATCTCCCCGAAGTACCGCATTGAAAAAGACTATTACGCCGAGCACGAGGGTGAGGCCGGACCAGATGACGCGGAAGCCTTCCGTGACGGGCTGGTATTGGGCGACGGAAGCCAATGCCTGCCTGCAAAGCTCGACCCGCTCGGTCCCGGCAGGAGCCGCGTGACGGTCGTCGAAGGCAAATACCATCAGGTTCGGCGCATGCTCGCCAGCCGCGGGATGCCCGTAACCTACCTGCGCCGCGATCGCGAGGGCAGTCTGACCCTGGAGGGCATGAGGCCGGGCGAGATTCGGGAACTGACGCCAGAAGAGGTCGCGGGGCTGGACGAGGCATGCGGAATTCTGAATGCCGGCAGGGAGAACACCTGAAGCGCCTGCATTTCGATTCTCCGGCAAGTTCCGGGGGCATATTTCTGATCCCGCTCCGTATCCGCCGTGCATCCGCCGCATACCGGGCAGCTTCGGGTGTGTGCAGCTGTCCGCACTTGTACAAGATTCACAAAGCGATTTTTAGGCAAAAATTCGAATAGTCGTCAAAGATTGTTCGTTGTGTTTGGATACAATGCCGGATTTGTTGTGTTTTTGCATAAAAAAAGTCACTTTTTTTCTAAAAAATTGCCAAGAACCACTTGCATTGTTCTCGATAATCGGTTATGATATAGGGTAGATGCATACAAAACCGATCAGCATTGGAGAGCAAGACCATGATGAACCATATATTTACGGACGTCATTCACCAGATTACAACTGCAACTGACCGCCAGGTCGGTGTGATTGACGCCGACGGAACCATCGCTGCCTGCAGCGATCCGGATCTGGTCAATACCAAGCTGCCGAAACTGGCAAGAGTTGTCGCCCTTTCTGACGAACAGGTCGCGCACTTCGGCGGGAAAACCGCGAAGGCGCTGTCCTCCTTCGGCACGGGATTCGATTATGCTGTCTATGTGGAAGGCGACGACGGGCTTGCGAACAGTCTCTGCGTGATGGCGCAGGTGACCTTGAACTGCGCGAAGACCTATTACGAAGAACGTCACGACAGGGCGACCTTCGTGAAGAACATCATTACGGACAACATCCTGCCCGGGGACATTTATATCCGTGCAAAGGAGCTTCACTTCCCTTCTGATCAGCACTTTGTCGTGTTCCTGGTTCGCCAGATCGGCACTTCGGATATCTCCTCAATTGACACGCTGCTCAACCTGTTCCCGGACCGCCAGAGGGATTTCGTGATCTCGATCAACGAGAACGACATTGCAGTCGTCAAATCCGTTTCGCCCGAGGTCACAGACGGCGAGCTCATGAGCATTGCCGAATCCATTGAGGATGCGCTGAAGACGCAGCTCTATCTGAAGCCCATCATCGGGATCGGCAGCGTCGCCGAGCACCTTCGGGATCTCGCGGACGCCTATAAGGAAGCGCAGGTCGCGATCGAGGTCGGAAAAGTCTTTGACACGGAGAAGACGATCATCACATATGAAAACCTCGGAATCGGCCGTCTCATCTACCAGCTCCCGACGACGCTCTGTGAGATTTACCTAAACGAGGTGTTTAAGAAGAACTCCATCGACTCTCTCGACCACGAGACGCTGTTTACAATCAATAAGTTCTTCGAGAACAATCTGAACGTCTCTGAAACCTCCCGCAAGCTGTTTGTCCACCGCAACACGCTCGTCTACCGGTTGGAGAAGATCAAGAAGCTCACCGGTCTGGATCTGCGGGAGTTTGACCATGCGATCATTTTTAAGGTCGCTCTGATGGTAAAGAAATACCTTGCATCCCGGGACAACAAAATGTTTTAAGCTGTGAGGACTCCTACATGATTGATTTTAAAAACGTGACGATGGTCTATGACGCGGGAAACCGCGCTCTGGACAAGATAAGTCTGCATATCGACGACGGTGAGTTCGTCTTTCTCGTCGGTCCTTCCGGATCCGGCAAGTCCACGATCATTCGGCTTCTGACCGCAGAGATCGAACCGACGTCCGGTTCCATCGCCGTAAACGGTTATCAGCTCGAGAAGATCAAGAAGCGCCAGATCCCCTATATGCGCAGGACGGTTGGTGTCATCTTTCAGGATTTCCGTCTCATTGAGAACAAGACCGTCTTTGACAACGTCGCCTTTTCCATGCGCGTCGTTGGCGCGAGCAACAGCCAGATCAAGCAGCGCGTTCCGTATGTGCTGGATCTCGTAGGGCTTGAAAACCGCGGCCGCCGCTATCCCAACGAGATCTCCGGCGGCGAGCAGCAGCGCGTCGCGATCGCCCGCGCACTCGTGAACAATCCCGCAATGATCATTGCGGACGAACCGACCGGCAACCTCGACCCCGTCCGTTCCTATGAAATCATGATGCTTCTGGAGCGGATCAACGCGCTTGGCACGACCGTCATGGTCGTAACGCACGAACGCGAGCTGGTGAACCGGTTTACCAAACGAGTCATTGCGATTGACGAAGGTCATATCATCAATGACGGAATGGATGGGTACTACATCAATGAAGAGAGTTAGAAAATTAGGGTATCTGTTCAAGGAAGGCGTTCGGAACATGATTACGCACGGCTTCATGTCGTTCGCGGCGATCTGCGTCACTGTGGCCTGTCTTGTCATAATCGGCAGCTTTTCCTCGATCCTATACAACCTTTCCAATATGGTGCACACGCTGGAGCGTCAAAATCAGGTCACAGCATATGTGATCTACGGTTATGACGAGCAGACCGCGAAAACGGTGGAGACCGCGATCCGGAAGCTGGACAACGTCGAAGAAGCCAATTTTGAATCCGGCGCTGTCGCCGGGCGGCGCTTCATTGATCAGCAGGGCGGCGGAGAAGCCTATGAGGGCATCGACGAGGACACCTTTGCCCACCGAATCATCATTACCCTCAAGGACAATTCCAAAATGGCGGAAACCAAGGCTCTTCTCGAGCAGATCCACGGCGTCGATCACGTTAACGCCAGAGAGGAGCTCGCTGACGGCTTTATGACCATTCAGAAGGTGCTGAACATCGCCTCGGCCGCGATCATTCTGATCCTGCTGATCGTGTCCCTGTTTATGATCTCAAACACCATCAAGCTGGCCATGTATGACAGGCGCGACGAGATCGGCATTATGAAAATGGTCGGCGCGACCAACCGGTTTATCCGGTTTCCCTACGTGATCGAGGGCTTCCTGATCGGCATCATCGCCGCCACCCTCGCCTTCTTCATCGACTGGGGCATTTATAATTTGATTGCAAATCAGATCCAGAACGTCGACGCGCTGAAGCTGTTTGAAATCGTATCGTTCAAGGACAGATTGCTGCTTCCGATGGTTGCCACCTTCGGCTTTGCGGGCTTGTTTGTTGGTGTTTTCGGCAGTGTCATGTCGATCCGGAAATTCCTGGACGTCTAAGATAGGAGGTTCTTATGTATAAGTATCGGCGAATAATAATTGGCGCGATCGCAGCGATTCTTGTGGTCGCCATGCTGGCCGGAATTATCGTCCTCTCAATCAGCGCGGAGACATCCGGCGAAATCAAAAAGAAGATCGAAGGCCTGGAAGAACAGGAAAAGGCCATTGAATCGCAGAAGGAGGAGATCGACAGTCAGCTCAACAGTAAGAGTGCCGAGCTCAACGACCTGGTTCAGAAAAAGAATCTGATCGATCAGCAGATCAAGCTGACGATGGACGCCATCGACAACAAAACGCAGCAGATTCAGGAATACAATCTTCTGATTGCGGAAAAGCAGAAGGAGCTCGACGACGCCCTGGCAGAGCGGGACCGCCTCAATGAAAAATATAAGGCGCGCATCCGCTCGATGGAGGAGAACGGCAAGATCACCTACTGGTCGATTCTCTTTAAGGCCAGCAGCTTCTCGGACATGCTTGACCGCGTGGACCTGATCAACGAGATCGCGTCGGCAGACGCCAGAATGCTGGACAAGATTGAGAAGACTGCGCAGCAGATCGAAGCTGCCCGGCAGGATCTGGCTGCAGAGAAGGTTTCTCTGGAGGAGGCGAAGGAGCAGCTGTCTCAGGATGAGGCAAATCTGGAGCAGCAGCGCGCTGAAGCGGACGAAGTCTTCATGGAGCTATGGACGGATAAAGAGGCTTTGAAGGCTGCCGCGGAAAAATACGAAGCGCAGATGGATGCGATTGCCGACCAGATCGCCAAGAAAGAGGCCGCCTATAAGGAGGCCGTTGCGGCTGAGGAAGCAGCAAAGCGCAAGGCGGCTGAGGAAGCAGCAAAGCGCAAGGCGGAGGAAGAGGCCAGAGCAGCCGCCGCCAAGGAGAAAGAATCCACCGGAAGCACAAAGCCGTCCGCTCCCAGTTCCGCCGGATTCATCTGGCCGTCCTACACCCACGTGATCACCAGTTACTTCGGGATGAGAGACCACCCCGTGACGCATCGTTATACCCTGCACAACGGCATTGACATCGGCGCCTACTACGGCACCGCGATCTGGGCAGCCGCCTCCGGGACTGTGACGGC
>JAFPFL010000117.1 GCA_017425545.1 Oscillospiraceae bacterium
AAGCGGCCCACCGAAAGGCGGGTCGCTCATTCTATCGGAAAGGAGGATTTTGTGCCGTGTTTCTCCTTTGCACGGCGCTGTCCTGGGCGGGTGCCGGGTCGCCACCGCACCGCAGCAGGAACACAGAAAAGGAGGAAAACGAAATGTTTTCAAAAATTATCAGCAAATTCAAGCAGAACCCGACGGCGTACTATTCGCTGTCAATCGCCGCGTCCTGGGCGGGTGCCGGGTCGCTGATGAATTCGGCCACGCTCGCCAGCACGCTCGGCGGCTTCCCTGCGGCCATCTGGTGTATCTTCAACACCCTGGCCTGCATTGTCTTCGGGCTGATCGTCTGGAAGCTCCCGACTGTCAGGAAGGTCATGCGGACGAAAGTCTGCCGGATGATCCTGGCGGTCTTTTCCATTTTCCAGATTTGGCTCTGCATGACGGCTATCCGCGAGGCCTGGGCGTCAACGGCCATCGGGCAGCTCGGCGGGACGATCCTCACCTATGCCGTGACGCTGGCCTTCATCGTTGCGCTGTTCCGCCGTGGCATCATCGCAAACATCATGACGGATAACGGCGGCATGTACCTGATTTATGGCCTGGTGCTGATCCTGTCCGTCGTGTCCATGAGCATTTCCGGGTTGACGAATGTCAGTCTTCCGAAAGGCCTCGAAGTGCACAACCTCTTGCAAGGGCTCTACAAGGGCTTCCTGCTCCTGCCCGGTCCCTTCACGTATCCGTACTTTTTTAAGCTCCTCGATTACAACGAGCAGAACGAGGAGCAGGTCAGCAAGGTTAATCTTCGGAACGCCTTCATTTTTGGCGGAATCGGCTTCGGCGTCTATCTGCTGTTTGCCTTCTCGCTGATCTTCACCACCATTTCCCCGGTGCTGAACTACTGCAAGGCAGTTCTCCTGTCCGTGCTGGCTATTTCCTCCCTGTCTTCGTTCGTCTACTCCGAGTACGCGGTATTCGGTAGGAAGATCGGGCTCGGCATCAACATCTTCGCCGCGGCCTTCTGGCTGTTCGTAGCCCCGCTCGGCGTCATGGGCGTCTGGACGCTTATGGCTGAGACCCGCGTGTACCTGATCCTGGGCATTCTTCTGGTCGCCCTGCTTCTGCGCATCATGGAGCGGAAGGAGGCGGCAAGATGAAGGTCATAGTGAAGAACCTCTCCGAAATCAGACCCGCCGCCAAAAATATCCGGCGACACACGGAGAAGCAGATCACCGAATACGTCCGCTCTCTGGAAATGTTCGGCCAGGTCAAGCCAATCATCGTTGACGAAAACGGTGAGATCATCTGCGGCAATGGCCTCTATGAAGCCTTGAAGCGGATGGGCCGGGCGAAATGCGACTGCTACGTTATGACCGGTCTTTCCGAGAAGCAGAAGAAAAAGCTGATGCTTGCGGACAACCGCGTCTACGAGCTCGGCATCACCGACATGGACGCCTTTGACGATATTATCCGGGAGCTGGACGGAGACATTGACGTCCCCGGCTGGGATGAAGACCTGCTGGCCACGATGAACGCGACCATTGATGACGTCAACGAAGCCGTCAGCTCCTACGGAGCCTACGACCAGGCAGACGTGGAAACGGTCACGGACCACCGGCCCGCCGTCGAAGGGAGCACGGCACCTCCTGCACCGGCCCCGCTGCCTAATGGCAGCGAAAACGGCGAAAGCACTGCCGAAACGCAGCGGTTCGTGATCTGCCCGAAGTGCGGTGAGCGGATATGCCTGTAAAGCGCTTCGAGAGCAGCATTTCCGTCCTGGACGCCGCCAAGCTCCGCATTAAAAACCTGTTCGCTACGGGCATGAAGGTCTATCTGTCCTTCTCCTGTGGAAAAGATAGCCTCTGCATGAGCAGCATCACCTACGATCTGGTCATGGCCGGCGAGATCGACCGCAAGCAACTGACGGTCATCTTCGTCGATGAAGAGGGCCTGTACCGTTCGATGGTTGACGCCGCCATGCGCTGGAGGAAGAAGTTCCTCGGCATCGGCGTCCCGTTTGTCTGGCTCTGCCTGCCTTTGAAGCAGGTGTCCGTCCTGGATAAGCTGTCCAGCTCCGAGAGCTGGATCACGTGGGAGCCGGGCAAGGAAAACGAGTGGATCCGAGAGCCGCCGCCCTTCGCGGTCCGCTCGCACCCCGTACTGAAACACTCCGGCGAAATGAACTATCAGACATTTTGTCGTAGGGCGTTTGCGGACGGAATGCAGATGATCGGCCTCCGGACGGCCGAGAGCCTGACGCGGCTGCAATGCGTCTCCCGCTCCGATATGAGCAAGCCTGTCCCGGGCGGCTCGTTCTACCCGATCTACGATTGGAAGGACGTGGACGTCTGGCGGTACATTCAGGAGCGGAGGCTGGAATTCCCGGAGATCTATTTGAAGCTCTACGAGGCGGGCGTCCGAAAGGATCAGCTCCGCCTCTGCGCGTTCTTCGGAGACTGCGGTACCCAGGGCCTACGCTGGATAGCCGAGACCGATAACGCCCTCTGGGAGCGCATCGAGCGCCGGGAACCGAACGCATACCTTGTCCTTCTCTACTGGGACAGCGAAATGTTCCGGCGGTCCTCGAAGAAGCGCTCCGAGATGGAACGTGACGAGGCCCCGAAGGACTACAAGGCCCTGTGCAAAGACATCCTCTTCCTCCACCCGGAGCGGTACACGATCGCCCCGGACACGAAGAAGCATCTGGCCAACTGGCGAAGCCTGTTTATCAAGACCTCCGGCGTGGCCACGCAGAAGCACTACAAGCGGATGTACGAGGGCTTGCTCTACGGCGACCCGAAAAGCCGCGTCCTCCGCATCCTCTGGACGGAGATCTACACGGACTACAATCAGAAGCCCTCCGGGAAGGGGGTGAACTGATTGGAGGCTATGGACTTATTCGCCCCGCTCGCCTCGCTGCAATGGGTGGAACGGAAGAAACTGCACGCGAACGACTACAACCCGAACAAGGTGTCGGAAGAAAACCTCAAGCTGCTGGTCCAGTCGATCCTGGTGAACGGCTGGACGCTGCCGATCGTGTGCAGGCCGGACTACACCATCATCGACGGCTTTCACCGCTGGACCGTATCTGGCCGTGAGCCGCTGTTGTCGAAGCTCGGCGGTAAGGTGCCGGTGGTGATCGTGGACCACACTGACAAAGCTGATGACGTCTACGGAACAATTACACACAACCGCGCTCGCGGAACGCACTTGCTCGAACCGATGAAGGCCATCGTGAAGCAGTTGGTGGCCGACGGTAAATCCATTCAGGAGATCGGCAAGCAGCTCGGCATGAAGCCTGAAGAGGTTTTCCGCCTGACCGATTTTTCGCGGGAGGAGTTCTTGCAGATGATGACATCCGGTTCGACTGGGTACAGTCGCGCCGTCATTTACCGTCACACTTGAACTTTTTCCACGGCATTTTCATTTCGCCCATGCGCTCCTATTCGACCACGGTACCACGGTGACACGCGGTGGGGTAGCGACGCATGGGCGTTGTCGCGCCCTAATCTCTGCTCATGAAAGGTCTTGATGTTTTTATGCAGGAAATTGAGAAGATCCCGGTATTCATCCGCATCGAGGGCGGGAGGACCGTCTGCGTGTGCCATCGCTACCGAAAGAAATGCAATCGAAACTGTGAAAAAGACTGCGTTTCAAGAGACAAGTTTGAAGGTTGGAAGAACCTGATGAATCGAGATCGGTTCGGCAAAAGCAGAGATTGAGCCGAAAAAGGTACTGCCGAGACCCCGACCGGAGGGTTGCGAGTGCGGCGACCCCAAAATCTGCGTAGTTAGCGTGGAAAATTTAGGGCGTTTCGCTTCTGATTTTGCATGGTTCGTCCCTATTTTTGAGCCGAAAACGATGCGAAATGGAGCGAAAATCCCAGCCGCTCCCAACTAAGGGAGCGTGGATTGAAACGACAGACCTCTTCCGGGGCGGCAAGGGCCCGGAAGTGTGCCAATAGCATGACTCCTTTCCTAACATAAGCAGACATGAGGATAAGCTGCTCGCCCTGCGGCTTGGACCAGCCAAGCGAAAGCGTGAAGCCGCCGGGTGCCGGGGTGCAATTCCCCTGAGTCCTCTTTGCCGCGCTTGCGGCTGAACAGTTTGGCCGCGCTGCGGCTCCGGTTGTTGCGGAAATTGCAACAGCCACATGGGGAAGGAGCGAGAACACGAAGGAAGGAGGCGGGAAGATGGCCGAGGAGAGGATCACCGAGGAAACGACGGTCAAGCTGTCAGAGCTGGCGTCGGTGCTCGGAATCTCCGGGCGTCGCGTCAACCAGCTTGCGCAGGACGGCGTGATCGTTGCCGAGAAGCGCGGGCAGTACCGCCTCTGCGAGAGCGTGCAGAAGTACATCGCCTACCGGCAGAGCGCCAACGGGGACGCTGCCGCCGCCAAGCGGGAGCAGGCCAAGGACGCCGCCGACGTGCTGTTGAAGACCTCGCGGGCCCAGAAGGCGTCGCTGGAGCTGAAAGAGCTCCAGGGCAAGATGCACCGGTCGGAGGACGTGCAGGCCATGACCTCCGATTTGATCTACGCCGTCCGGGCCGCTCTGATCGCCCTGCCCGGTCGCCTCGCCGTGGACACCGCGGCCGAGAGCAATCCCAGGCAGACCGCCGAGATCATCCGCCGGGAGGTCTCGAACCTGATGGGTGATTTGATGCACTATCAGTACGACCCGAAAGCCTACGCCGCACGGGTGCGGGAGCGGCTGAGCTGGGAGGCGAGCGACGATGAAGACTGACACCGCCCACAGGCCCGCGCCTGAAACCGAGAAGCCAGGACAGGTAGAAACCGCTGAAACCGAGGAACGTGCCGCAGAGAGGCTAAATCGGGCCTTGCAAAAGCCCCTGCTGGGCTTCAAGCCCCCGGAGAACATCACCGTCTCCGAATGGGCTGAGAAGCACCGTCGTCTGTCTTCGGAGAGCTCCGCAGAGACCGGACGCTGGCGAACATCCCGAACGCCGTATCTGAAAGAGATCATGGACTGCTTCACCGATCCCCGCGTGAAGCACATCGTCTTCGTGGCCTCCTCGCAGATCGGCAAGTCGGAGACCATCAACAACATCATAGGGTACATCATCGACCAAGACCCCGGCTCGATCCTGTTCGTCCAGCCGACGGTGACGGACGCGAAGGACTACTCCACGCTCCGTATCGCGCCGATGATCCGGGACTGCCCCACGCTGAACGCGAAGGTGGCGGCACCGAAGAGCCGGGATTCCGGCAACACAATCCTGCAAAAGAAATACCCCGGCGGCATTCTGACCCTCTGCGGGTCCACGGAGGCACACGCCCTGGCCTCGAAGCCCATGCGCTATCTGATGGGCGACGAGCGGGACCGCTGGGCGACGTCGGCGGGCAAGGAAGGCGACCCCTGGCAGCTCGCCCTTGCCCGTCAGACGACCTTCTACAACGCCATGTCGGTGGAGTGCTCCACCCCGACGATCAAGGGCCACAGCGCCATTGAAAAGGCGTTTGCCACCGGCACGATGGAGCGCTACGAATCCCAATGCCCGCATTGCGGAGAATTTCACAACATCCGCTTCCAGGATATCCGCTTCGAGTATGACACCGAGGAGGTCCAGCACGTCAAGACATTCAAGGTCAAAAAGGTCTGGTACGTTTGCCCCGGCTGCGGGGCGATCTCCGACGAGCTGACCATGAAGCGCCAGCCCGCAAAATGGGTGGCCGAGAATCCTGGCGCGATCGAGAACGGGACCCGCTCCTTCTGGCTGAACACCTTCGTCTCCCCCTGGATGGGCTGGGACGCGATCATCCTCGAATTCCTCCAAGCACGGGGCGATACCGAGAAGCTGAAAGCCGTCTTCAACACCCGGTTCGGGGAGTTGTGGGAGGACCGCGGCGACCTGGCAGACGAAGACAGTCTGCTTGCCCGCCGGGAGTTCTACGGCCTCAACGACCTGGGCGAGCCGATCGAGCTGCCCGAGGGCGTTCTGGTGCTGACCTGCGGCGTCGATACCCAGGACGACCGTCTGGAATACGAGGTGGTGGGCTACGGCCACTTCGGGGAGAGCTGGGGCATCAGGAAGGGCGTCATCATGGGACGCCCGGACTCCGACGAGGTGTGGAACGCTCTGGACCAGGTGGTCCTCTGGCGCTACTCCTTCAAGGACGGCCACAATCTCCCGATCTCCTGCACATTCGTGGACGAAGGCGGTCACTTCACGCAGACCGTCCGGGAGCGCTGCCAGGCCAGGATCGCCCATCACGTCTACTGCATCAAGGGCCGCGGCGGGCAGGACATCCCGTACACCGCGCCCCCGAAGAAGCAGGCAATCATGATCCACCAGCGCGTCGCCGGTTATTGCTGGCAGTACCAGATCGGCGTTGACGCGGGAAAGCAGATGATCATGGACGGGCTAAAGGTCCAGAGCCCCGGCCCGAAATACTGCCATTTCCCCAGACGGGACGATTACGGCTACGCCTATTTTCAGGGGCTCCTGTCCGAGCACCTTGTCTACAACGAGAAGCGGGCCCACCCCTGGTCCTGGGAGAAGATCCCCGGCCACGAGCGCAACGAGGCTCTGGACTGCCGGAACTACGCCAACGCGGCCTTCAAGTCGCTGGCGGTCAACCTGGACGCGATCGAGCGACGCCTGCGGGAGCAGCGGACCGGCGTGAGCGAGGCCCAGACCAGACCCGCACCGAGGCCGAGGCCCACAGCGAAGCGGTCCACCCTGGACCGACTGTATGACGACTGGTAAGGAGGAAGACACATGTCCATGTCAAAGAAGCAGCGCATCACACGCAGGCTGGAATTCCGGGAGGCTGCGGTGGAGAAGCTCTACGCGGCCTATGATGCCCTGGCGAATCATGGCGTCAAGTCCTACATGATCGACGACCGACAGCTTACCCGCTTCGACCTCCCGGAGATCAAAGCGGAGATCGAGAAGCTGGAGACCGAGATCGACGGGCTGGAGAACCAGCTCCAGGGCTGCGCCTCCCGGCGGGCCGTTGGCGTGATTCCCAGGGATTGGTAATATTCCAGACCCGGCGCGTTTCGGAATATAAAAATTCCATTTTCGCGCAGGTCAGGAGAGTCCCAGGAGAGTTCAATGCACCGTCTGCGTTGGGCAATGCAAATCTGCATTACAACGCATTGCCGCGGTTGGTATGTAATGTTACATACCAATTCACACGAGAGCGATTCACCAACCGCTCCCTCAACTGCGAGGGCGAAACCTCAACTTTAGAGTTGGGTTTAGAGTATTTTCGAGTAGTTCCTGAAATGAGTTGCAGTTTTTTGGACGAAAATTTGCAACTCATTTTGTTTTCGGCAAATTGCAAGCAAGTAAGACACGGGGCCGGTCAACAACCGAAAATGCCCGGTTTTGGGTCTGTAATGTGCATTTTCCCCGCAAAAATGCACGATAAGAACCATAATTGCAACATTGTAGCAAGCTGCTAACAAGTCGTAAGCAAGTTGTAAGCAAGTTAACTAACCAAGTCAATCAACTAAGATCCGACAATTTTAGTCTATTTCGGGTATTACTCCGGGCAGACGCCTGGGGTTTGCCGCGGCAGTCCGTTGGGGTTTGCTCCTTTCACCCGGACTGCCGCTTTTCATATCGCGCAGGAGGTGATTTTTTTGCAAGAAAGGAAAACCGTGATGGCGAAGGGCTACGGCGAGGGCGGAGCAAGCCTGACCCGGAGAGCGCTTCGCGGCTTCAAACCGAACAGCGGTTCCCCGGCAGAGGACATCAACGAAAACAACGGCACCCTGCGCGAGCGGTCCCGCCTGCTCTACATGACGGAGCCTCTGGCGGCGGCTGCGGTCAACACCGTGCGCACGAAGGCTGTCGGCACGGGGCTGTCCCTCAAATGCCAGGTGGACCACGAAACCCTGCACCTGACCCCGGAGGCCGCAAGGGCCTGGGCGAAGCGGACCGAGCAGGAATTCCGGCTCTGGGCGAGCAAACGGCAGAACTGTGACGCCATTGGCATGAACAGCTTCAACGGCATCCAGCAGCTTGTCCTCAAGAGTCAGCTCCTGTCCGGCGACGTCTTCGCCCTGTTCAAGCGCGTCCCGGCGACGGCGGCGAACCCCTACACGCTCCGACTCCAACTGATCGAGGCAGACCGGGTATGCAGTCCCAGCTCCTACGGCTTCGTGAGCGGGGCGACCATGCGCATCCCGGACGGGAAGCCCGGCGCGGGCCACCGCATCTGCGACGGCGTGGAGATCGACGACGACGGCATGGTCGTAGCCTACCACATCTGCAACCTCTACCCGCAGCAGACCCTGCTGACGGAGGAGCGTAAGTGGACGCGGGTGCTGGCCTTCGGTGAGAAGACCGGCCTGCCGAACATCCTGCACGTCATGGACGCGGAGCGCCCGGATCAGTACCGTGGCGTCCCGTACCTGGCCCCGGTTCTGGAATCTCTGCTCCAGCTCCGGCGGTACAAGGAGTCCGAGCTGACGGCGGCGATCGTCCAGAGTTTCCTGACGGCCTGGATCGAGACCGAGGCAGACCCCAGCGAAATGCCGGTCAACGAGGTTGGCATGGGCGACACGCTCCCGGAGGAGAACCCCAGCGGCATCTCCAACAACCCGAACGAGTACGAGATGGGCCCAGGCACCGTGATCACGCTGAAGACCGGTGAGAAGGTCCAGTTCGGCAACCCGAACATCCCGACAGCAGGCTTTGAGAACTTCGTGAACGCCATGTGCCGTCACCTGGGCGCAGCCCTGGAGCTGCCCTCCGACGTGCTCCAGAAGAAGTTCGACGCAAGCTACTCCGCATCCCGCGGCGCTCTGCTGGAAGCCTGGGAAAGCATGAAGATGATGCGCTCCTGGCTGATCGAGGATTTCTGTCAGCCGGTCTATGAGACCTGGCTGGCCGAAGCCGTGGCCATCGGTCGCATCCGCGCTCCCGGTTTCTGGGAGGATCCGCTGATCCGGCAGGCCTGGTGCGGCGCGAGGTGGATCGGGCCTGTCCAGGGCCAGCTCGACCCGAAGAAGGAGGTCGAAGCAGCCCTGCTCCGCGCCCAGTACGGCCTGAGCACCTACACCCAGATCACCCGCGAAATGAGCGGCGGCGACTGGGCCGAGAACATGGAACAGCTCGCCAGGGAGCGGGAGATGCTGGCCAGCATTGCCCCGGCCCCCGCAGAACCCGCGAGCGATTCAGGAGGAGAAGATGAAGAAGCTACTTGACATTCGGAAGACCAGCTACGCGCTGGCATCCAAGGACGGCAACCAAGCCGAGATGACGCTTTACGGCAGCATCTACGAACAGCAGCCCACGGACTTCTGGGGCGACCCGGTGGAAGGACAGTTTATCCTGCTCGACGAATTTCTCCGGGATCTGGAAGAGATCAAGGGCTGCAAGACCCTGACTATCCACATCAACAGCTACGGCGGCGACGCGGGCGTCTCCAATACCATCCACAACCGCCTGCGGGAGCTCGCGGACAGCGGGTGCGCGATCACCTGCGTGGTGGACGGTGTGGCTATGTCCGGCGGCTCCATGATTATGTGCGCCGCCGATAACGTCCAGGTCTACCCGTCCAGCCTGGTCATGATCCACAAGGCCTGGACCTTCCTCTTCGGCGGCTACAACGCCGACGAGATGCGGAAGACCGCAGAACAGAACGACGCCTACGACAAGATGCAGGCGGAGATCTACAAGCGCAAGACCGGCCTGAGCGACACCGTGCTGATGCACATGATGGCCAACACCACCTACATGACCGGCCGGGAGGCGAAGGAGAAGGGTTTTGCCGACGAGATCCTGGAGGGCGAATCCGCGCAGATCGCCGCCAGCGCCGACGGCAGGACGCTCTACGTCAACGGCCGCACCATGCACCTGTGTCCGGGGATGTTCGCCCCCGACACCATTCCCACAGTCAGCCCCGCGGAACAAGCTGCGGCTGAACATATTAACCCGCCGGAGAACCCCGGCGACGAAGAAGGAGGAAACTCTATGACCACTGAAGAACTCCGGGCGCAGTACCCGGACCAGGTCGCGGAAATCGAGGCCGCAGCGAGAGCGGGCGTTGACACGAGCCCGGCAGTCTCGGCGGAGCGCAGCCGCCTGGCGGAGATCGACGAGGTTGCCAACCTCTTTGACCCTGACCTGGTGCGCGAGGCCAAGTACGGCGACACCGCCTGCGACGCGAAGGAACTGGCGTTCCGCGCTGCCAAGGCCGCTGCCAAGCAGGGCTCCGCGTTCATGAGCGCCCTGGGCGAAGACGCGAAGAACTCCGGCGCGAAGGACGTCGGCGGCTCTCCCGCTCCCGACGCCCAGGAGAAGAACACCCCCGCGGAGAAGTTCGCGGCCGGCAGAGAGGCTGCAAAGGCCGCTCTGAACAAGTAAGGAGGAGGACCTATGAGAGAACTTGTCAACCAGATCGGCACCATCGGCCAGGACAACCTGATTGCGAAGCTCAGCCCCGCCGCTGAGTGCTTCGGCGTCACCCTGACCGGCACCGCCGGCGCCACCGTCAAGCGCGGCACCGTCCTGGGCCGCAACGCGAGCAACGGAAAGTATGCCGCGGTCGCTGCTGCCGAATCCAACCCCGCCGCCATCCTTGCGGATGACGTCACCTTCGAGACCGGCGAGACCGAGAAGACCGCCGTGGCTTACCGCTGCGGCAACTTCAACCGCTCTGCCCTGATCACCGGCAACAGCTACGAGCTGACCGCCGCCGACGAGGATGCTCTGCGCAAGTACCAGATCATCCTGACCGATCCGATGTAAGGAGGGAACACCATGAATCTTTACGACACCTACTTCATGCTGGGCGTGGTTGAGGAGCTCCCCCTGGAGCACACCTTCTTCCGCAACCGGTATTTCCCCACCAACTCTGAGAGCGACATCTTCGGCACCTCCCGCGTCCTGGCCGACTTCCGGGAAGGCAGCCAGAAGCGCGCCCCCTTCGTACTGCCGCGCATCGGCTCCATCCCCGGCACCCGTGACGGTTTCAGCACCGCCGACCTGGAACCCGCCAACATCTCCATCTCCATGCCGCTGACCCTGGATCAGCTCCAGAACCGCGGCTTCGGCGAAGCTCTCATGAGCACCAAGACCCCCGCCGAGCGTGCCCAGGGCCTTCTGATGCATGACCTGGCCGACCTGTCTGCCCGCATTTCCCGCACCGAGGAGCTGCTGGCCGTCAAGACCATCCTGGACAACGGCTGCGTGATGAAGCACCGGACCGACCGCGCCGACGTCTATGAGAACATCGGCGTCCACTTCTACGCCGGCGCCAACAACCCCGCCGATTTCAGCCCCTCCACCGGCTGGTCCCACTCCGCGGACGCCTCTACCCCGGGCAACTGGTATGACGACATCTGCGCGATGATTCAGTCCATGACCCGCTCCGGCAGACCCGCCACCGAGATCGTGGTCTCCCAGGACGTGGGAGACTTCCTGATGTCGGACAAGTGGGTACAGGCCATGCTGGACAACCGCCGCATTGAGATGGGCCGGATCGCTCCCACCGAGCTCGACCCCTTCACCTACCAGATCGGCTCCTTCAACTTCCGCGGCCGCGTGCTGCCCATCCTGGTCAACAGCGGTTCCTATGAGGACGAGAATGGCAACGACACCCCGTTCCTCCCCGACGAGACCGTTATCGTGATCTCCCCCAACTGCGGCCGCGGCCTCTACGGCGCCGTGACCCAGATGGAGAACGACGGCGAGTTCCACACCTACGCCGGTATGAGAGTGCCCCAGCACATCTTCACCGTCCGCCCGCCCGCCAAGGAGACCCAGCTCACCGCCCGTCCTCTGTTCGTGCCCAACCGTCCGAACCCCTGGCGCGTGGCAAAGAACGTCCTGGCGTAAGCCGGGCTGCGTGAAAGGAGCAAACCATGATTCGCATGATCAGCGGTGAGACCCGCATCGGCGGTATCACCTATTCCGCAAAGAGCCGCCCCTTCGAGGCTGATCCCGCCGTCGAGAAGCGCCTGGTGGAGCGCGGAGCCGCCGAGTACGTCGGCAAGGCTCTTGCAACCGACCCCGTTGACGAGGCTGAGACGAAGGAAGCCGGGAAGGTGAGCACGTCCGAGAACGAAAAGCCCGCAGAGGGGCAGGAAACGGCCTCTGGCGACCTGTCCGAGATGAAGGCTACCGAGCTCCGCGACCTGATGCAGCAGGCGGGCATCCCCTACCGCGTCGGCATGACCAAGGCCGAGATGGTGGAAGCTCTGACCGCCGCAGACACGGGGGCGGCAGACAAGCCCCCTGACCTGTCTGCCGCAATGCCGGAATGAGCGCCTTCCGGGATCTGGTCGCGGCGGACATCCATGACGTCTTCCTGGAGCCGGACGAATTTGCCGAGCTCAGAAGCGTCCGGTATGACGGCGTCGTCTACGCGGACATTCCCGTCGTGCTGAACGGCTTCAAGGAAGAGAAGCGGACCACCCACGTCAGCGACCACAGTCAGGGCCTCTACCGCGTGACCGACATCGCCCACATCGCTCTGTCTGACCTCGGCGGCAATCTGCCGGAGCGGGGCGGGAAGATCGAGATCACGACCGCGGAGGGCGGGACCTACTACCGGCGGTACTACGTCGGAGCCGTCCAGAACACGGTCGGATTGCTCCGCATCGAATTGGAGGCGGTGGATGAATGATCTCTGTGCAGTTTTCGGAGGTCGGACAGGGCTCGGTTGACCGGGCCGAGATGCTGCTGGCCGGATTCCCGGGAGCCTTCGACAAGGCTCTGCAAGGCGCCATGCGGCGCACGGCCCAGCACGTCCGCACCGAGACCGGGCGGGCTGTCCGGAAGCGGTACGCGATCACCAACGCGGACCTGCGGATGGACACCGCCGCCCGGCTGAGCTACCGCTACGCACCGGGAAGCGGCGTGACCGCCGAGATCAAGTACTCCGGCCGCAAAATCCCGCTCTACCGCTACGAGGGAGCATCCCCGAAGCTCCCCACCTATTCCGGAGACCTCGTCGTCGCGATGGTCAACGGCCAGTTCCGGCACGTCCATCCCGGCGTGGCGGCACGGGGCCACCAGCTCCGCGGCACGTCGCCCACCACGTTCCATGACGCCTTCGTCGCCCGGTTCAAATCGGGTCACATCGGCATCTTCGAGCGGACGGGCGGCGTGACCGCCTCCGGCGCAGACGAGATCAAGGAGATCATGGGCTCCTCCATCCCTCAGATGGTCGGGTCCGACGAGGTGCTGCGGGCCCTGTCCCGTGATGCCGCGGAGACCTTTGACAAGCGCATCGGCCACGAGGTCGACGCGATCCTGAACGGATGGAGGTGACCTGATTGACAGCTCTGAAACTGCTGGAGGACCTGAAAGCCTTTCAGATCGACGCGGTGAAGGACCTGATGCTCAAGACCGCGCCCACCGAACAGAACCCGTCCACCCGGCGGGCCGCTGAGGTCTACACCGGGCGGCTCCCGGATTCCAAGTCCGCGAAGAAGAAATGTCCGTACATCCTGAACCAGTATGTGACGGGCCGCGACACGGAAGATCAGTCCGTTGTCACCATCCGCTCCGTCTTTGCCGTCTATGACGACGACGAACAGGATGGATCGTGCTCTCTGCTGACCATGATGGAGCGGGTGCGTGTCGCCCTGAGGCGCCAGGTGGTCATCGGGGAACAGTTCGAGCTGGACCTGAAAGCCGGGCTGGAACCGATGGCCTACCCGGAGGACACTGCGCCGTTTTTCATCGGAGAAATGAGCACGACCTGGAAGCTCCCGGTCGTTAGAAGAGAGGTAACCACATGGCCGTAAAGAAACCAAAGAAGACCGCGGCGGTGGAGGAGAAGGACTTTTCCGTCTACCTCGGCCCCACCATCCGCGGCGTCATCACCCAGGGACAGATTTTCGACTGTCCGAAGGAACAGGCCGTCGAGCAGATGCGGGACGCGGTGAACGCCCGCCCGCTGATCGAGAGCCTGATCGTCCGCGGCTCCGGTCTGCCGGAGGCCCGCAAGGCGCTCCAGCGCTCCGACAGCCTGCTCCGCAAACACTTCAACAAACTGGCCACCGGCCAGGACTAAGGAGGAAATACAATGCCTATCAACCACGGCGTCTACACCTCGGAGAAGGCGACCTCCGTCGCTAATCCGATCAAGGCAGAGAGCGGGGTGCCCATTGTCTTCGGCACCGCTCCCGTCCAGGCCGCTGATTCCCCCGCCGCCGTCGGCATGCCGACGCTGGTGGAGGGCTGGTCCGACTTCGTGAAGAAGTTCGGCTATTCCGACGACTGGACGACCTACACCCTGTGCGAGTTCGCCTACTCCCACTTCAAGCTGTTCGGGGTGCAGCCGGCGATCTTCGTCAACGTCCTCAACCCCGCATCCATGAAGACCACGGTCAACGCGGCCGACAAGACCGTCTCCGCGCACCGTGTCGCTCTGCCCATCGCGGCGATCAACGACGCCTCCCTGGTCGTGAAGGCCGAGGGCGGCGGCGGTGACGCCTACGTCAAGGGCACGGACTACGACGTCTTCTACGACGGCGAGTACTGCTACGTGGAGCTGCTGGATGGCGGCGCCTGCTACGACGCCACCAAGGTGAGCGTGGCCTACTCCGCGATCAGCATTGCCTCCATCAACGCCGCCGCGATTGCGACCGCGATGGAGAACATCGAGCTGTGCATGACCAAGCTGGGCCTGGTGCCTGACCTGATCGTAGCCCCCGGCTGGTCCAGCGAGGCCACCGTCGCTGCCGTCATGTCCACCAAGGCCGCTGGCATCAACGGCATGTTCCAGGCCAAGGCTCTGATCGACCTGACTGCCGCCGCGAATTCCGGCTACACCGCGGCGATCTCCGCAAAGAACGCCTCCGCTCTGAGCGAGAAGGTCAACATCGTCTGCTGGCCCCTGGTCAAGCTGGGCGACAAGACCTTCCACCTGTCCACCCAGCTCGCGGGCCTGATGGCCCAGGTGGACAGCAACAACGGCGGCTCCCCCTATGAGAGCCCGTCCAACAAGAAGCTGGTCATCGACGCCCTGGTGGACGCGGGCGGCAACGAGATCAATCTGACCCACGCCCAGGCCAACGTCCTGAACGCCGCGGGGATCGTGACCGCGATCAACTTCATGGGCGGCTTCCGGGCCTGGGGCAACTACACCGCCGCCTACCCCAACGACACCGACGTCAAGGACACCTTCATCCCCATCAGCCGCATGTTCGACTGGGTGGGCAACACCGTCCGGCGGACCTTCTGGAGCATTCTCGACGCCCCGATGAACCGCCGCCTGATCGACACCGTGACCGACCAGGTCAACGTCTGGATGAACGCTCTGACCGGCGCCGGGCAGCTCCTCGGCGGCAGAGCGGAGTATCTGGAAGACGAGAACCCCACCGCCGATCTGATGCAGGGCATCATCCGCATGCACCTCTACATCACGCCCCCCGGCCCCGCGCAGGAGCTGGACTATGTGCTGGAGTACGACGCGTCCTACGTGACCGCCGCCTTCAGCGAATAAGGAGGGACCGAAATGCCTGACATCTACAAGAACGACCAGATGACGGTCAACTACGAGGTCTACGAGGACCGCAACTCCTATCTCGGCATCACCGAGACCACCCTGCCCACCATCGGTTTTCTGACCCAGGAGATCAACGGTGCCGGGATCGCCGGTGCCATCGAAGCTGTCGCTCCCGCGTACCTGAACGCCATGAGCATCACCTTCAACTTCCGGCAGACCACCTCCCG